>DASQIB010000107.1:0-2726 GCA_035631795.1 Gemmatimonadales bacterium
AGCAAGACTGCTCCGGCGCGGGCGCGCGCGTGCGGCGAGCCGAGCTGCCGCAGCCGGAGAGCGGTGTCGGTCACCGGGTCGAGCTCACGGCGTACGTGAAAAGGTTGACGCCCATGCGCAATGCCGCCTCGTGCAGCTCCGGGGGATCGTGGTGGACCTCAGGGTCCTCCCAGCCGTCGCCCAAATCCGTCTGATACGAATAGTACACGACCAACCGGTCACCCAAAAAGATACCGAACCCCTGGGCCGGCAGTCCATCGTGCTCGTGGATCTTGGGGAGCCCCTTGGGGAAGTCGTACACCACGTGATAGATGGGGTGGCTCAACGGAACTTCAACCAGGGGGTGATCGGGGAACACCCGGGCGATCTCCCGGCGGAACGACTTGTCCATGCCATAGTCGTCGTCGGCGTGCAGGAAGCCGCCCTGCTCGAGCCAGCGGCGCAGGATTTTCACCTCCTCGTCCGAGAAATGGACGTTGCCGTGGCCCCGCATAAAGAGGTAAGGCACGTCCCACAGCTCGGGGCCCGTCAGCGTGACGACGCGCTCCCGCTCGGCCACCTGCAGGTTGGTCCGTTGGCGGATGGCGGCGAGGAGGTTCGGGAGAGAGGACGGGCCGGCGTACCAGTCGCCGCCGCCGTCGTAATGCAACCTTCCGATGGTAAGGGAGCCTGGCAATTGCGGATTGTGGATTGCGAATTGCGGATTGTGCGACCCGGACTCCGGTCTCGATAATCCGCAATCCGAAATCCGCAATCCGCAATCGCTCCGCCCGGCGAGCGGCAGGCAAGCCACGCACAACAAGACCGTCCAGCGGTTCACAGGTCGTTCACCAATCGATATGCCGTGTTGCGCGTGATTCCCGTCTCCACGGCCAGCTGCTCGGCGACGTCGCGGCGGGTCATGCCCTGGGCGAGGAGTGCGCGGGCGCGCGCTTCGGGATCCGGAGGAGCGCGATCTTCGGGAACGGGCTTCCCGGTGCCCGCGACCACCACCGTCACCTCGCCGCGGGGCGGCGCTTCGGCGTAATAACCCGCGAGCTCCGTCAGGGTCCCGGCACGCGTCTCCTCGAACACCTTGGTCAGCTCGCGGGCCACCGCGGCGCGCCGCTCCCCGCCGCACGCCGTCGTCAGATCCTGAAGCAGGTCGCCCACGCGCGCCGGCGCCTCGAACAGGACCACCGTCCACTCGCTCTGCGCCACGACTTCGAGCAGCCGGCGGCGATCGCCGCCCTTGCGCGGCAGAAAGCCGAGGAAGACGTAGCGATCGGCGGCGAGCCCCGAGATCGACAGCGCGGCGGCGACGGCGGTGGGTCCGGGAATGGTCAGGACGGGCACATCGCGCTCCCGCGCGGCCGCGACGAGCACGGCGCCGGGATCGCTCACCGCCGGCGTGCCCGCGTCCGTCACGAGCGCCACGTCCTTGCCGCTCCCGAGCAGGTGGAGGATGCGGCGCAGGGCCGCGTCGTTCGAATGCGCGTGAAAGCTGATGAGCTCCGCGCGGGAGCCCACGTGTGCGAGCAATGGCTTGGTGTGACGGGTGTCTTCGGCCGCGACGGCGACGACGCGTGTCAGCGTGGCGGCGGCGCGCGGCGAGAGATCATCGAGGTTGCCGAGCGGCGTCGCGACGACGTACAGGGTTCCGGACATCTCACCACGAGATCTGCCACGGCAGGCGCGTATAGAACCCGGTCGACTGCAGCACGTACCGGTGCTCGCGCGTGGCTTCGCGCAGGATCTTGGGCGCGGTGCCCGGCATCATGACCTCGACCCCCTCGAGCAGCTGCAGCGACCAGTCGGTCAGGGCGTTCGACAGCTCCTCCGGCTGCACGACGGCCTCGGGGGTCTCCGCCCCGCGCGCCGCCGACAGGATGGTGATGGCTTTGTGCGCCTCGCGGATGCCGGCGCTCACCTTCTGCGCGCGTCGCTTCGCTTCGCCCGGGAACTCCTTGTCCACCTCGTCGACGATGCGCCAGTACAGCTCCCGGTACGTGTTGATGAGGGCGTTCGGCGCCTGCTGGGGGAGCTCCGCTACGTAGGGGAACGTCGCCGCCGTGAGCACCGGCGGCTGGCCGTCCGCCCCCGCGTTAAACTGCGATTCGAGGAACTTCGGGATGGCCATCACGTCCGGCTTGTCGCAGAAGTAGCCGCTGTGATAGCGGCCCGCGTCGAATCGGACGTACGACACGCGCCCGTTCGACGTCAGCTCCAGGATGCCCGAGACCTTGTCCCGTGCGAACGCGGCGAAGAAGGCGCCGGGCTGCGCGGCGTCCACGACGCGCATGTCCACCGGTGCGGCACAGGCCTGGTACATCCACGCCAGCTGCTCCATCGGCGCCGCGGCGTAGGTCAGCTCTCCCCGCTCGACCTCGGCGCGCATGCGCTTGAGGGCCTCGGTGATCGTGATCACCTGCCGGCCCGCCGTGTGCAGCGAGGCGGCGTTCACCGCTTCGCCCTTGCGGAAGAAGAGCAGCACGCATTCGTCGGGGAGATACGCGGTGATGTAGCCGTCCACGCGGCCGTCGCGGTCGCGCTTGGCGAACGCGAGGAGATTGTCGAGATGAATGAAGGCCAGGCGGGTCCGATGAATCAGCCGGTTGACCTGCGGAAACGCGAGCTCCGCGAGGCGAACCGGCGAGTTCATCAGGCGAGCGGTGCTCGCGCGCATGGCCCTCCGGGGAGGATGCTACGACAGGTGCTGTTTGATCTTCTGCTCGAACGCCGCCTTC
>DASQIB010000108.1:0-10294 GCA_035631795.1 Gemmatimonadales bacterium
GACGCGACCGTCATCGAGGCGACTGCCCTCGGCGCATTCGGCGACCGCC
Organism: Gemmatimonadales bacterium; assembly: GCA_035631795.1. Lineage (GTDB taxonomy): Bacteria > Gemmatimonadota > Gemmatimonadetes > Gemmatimonadales > GWC2-71-9 > AG41. The sequence continues at coordinate 50 of DASQIB010000108.1, forward strand.
GCAAGAAAGCGATCGTCGAGCACGCCTACAACGTGCGTTCGGACCTGGGCGCTGTCGTGCGGTTAGCGTATGCGAAGGGCGAGCGCGGCCTCTCGCGCATCGCCCCGCGGGTGGGCATCCCCGTCCGGCCGGCGCTGGCCCAGCGCTTGCCATCCGCGGAGGCGATCGTCAGGCGTCTCGGGACCGTCCACGCCGAACCCAAGTACGACGGGTTCCGTCTCCAGCTGCACCGCGACGGCGACCGCGTGTGGGCGTTCTCCCGCCGCCTCGAAGACGTGAGCGCCATGTTCCCCGAGCTCACCGCGGGCGTGCGGCGCCAGCTGCGCGCGCGCCGGGCGATCATCGAAGGCGAGGCCGTGGTCTACGACCCAAAGACGGGGCGCTTTCTCCCCTTCCAGGTCACGATGACTCGTAAGCGCAAGCATCGCATCGCCGAGGCGGCGGCCCGCCATCCCCTCCGCCTGTTCGCCTTCGATCTGCTGTATGCGGACGGACGCGACTACCTTCCCCGGCCGCAGCAAGAGCGGCACGCCCGTCTCGCGGCCTTGCTGCATTCCACCCCCCGTGACCCGGTGGTGGTGACGGAGGTGATGGTCACCGACCGGGCGGAGGAGCTCCAGGCCTATTTCGACCGGTTGATCGGGCGCGGGCTCGAGGGGGTGGTAGCGAAGCGGCCGGACGCGCCCTATCGGGCCGGCGCGCGGGGATACGACTGGGTCAAGCTCAAGCGCGCCTACCAATCCAAGCTGCGCGACACCGTGGACGTCGTGCTGGTCGGCTATCTCGCGGGCCGCGGGAAGCGGGCGGCGCTCGGGATCGGGTCGCTGCTCGCCGCAGTTTACGATCCACAGCGGGATCGGTTCCGCACCGTCGCCAAGATCGGGTCGGGGCCATCCGAAGAGAGCTGGACATCGCTGCGCGCCATGCTCGACCGCGAGGCTGCCCGGTCGCAGCCTCGGCGCATCGATTCGCTCATCACGCCGGACGTGTGGGTGGAGCCCCGGCTCGTGGTGGAAGTGCTGGCCGACGAGATCACCCGCTCGCCGAGGCACACCTGCGGCAAGTCGGGGGACGCGCCCGGCTACGCCCTCCGCTTTCCCCGCATGCTCGACGGCGTGCGGTCTGACAAGGCGCCCGAGGACGCGACGACCGAGGGGGAGATCCTCGATATGTACCACATGCAGCGCGGGATTCGCACGACGCGGGCATAAGACACGGGGCGTGAACCCCCGTTCACGGGAGGCAGCGAAAAGGACCAAGCGCGCCGTCGGGCCCAACATCGAAGTGGACGACGATAGCTTGGGCTTCGTCTCCCGAGTAGGCAGCACAAGGTATTTTCCGGCGAGGTGCAACGATGGTTGTTCGTCTGTCGCGGGGCGCGTTCGCGCCCCAGAAGGCTAGCGAAGTGCGGGCCAAACTCGACGAGGGCCGAGCCAGCCTCGAGCCAGCGCTGCGCCAGCTCCGGGGATTGGTTCACTACTACGTCGCCGTCGATGAGCAGGCGAGCACGATGGTCAACGTGAGCGTCTGGACCGGGCTGGCGGAAGCGAAGCAGATGGACTCGCTGGCGCCGATGTTGGCTCAACGGGCGGTGTTTGAAGAGCTCGGCGTTCGCTTCGACCCGATCCGCAACTATCCGACGCTTTGGACGATCACCCCCTAAGCGCACCGCACCGACCACGCCGTACCGACCGATACCGGATCAGAGAGTCGTCCGCAAGCCGGGAGAAGTGACGCCGGGGCCTCGTAACCCTGGCCTCAGCGTATCCAGCGCAGCACCTCGGGAGGTTTGCGCGGGACGGGTGGCGTCACGCCCTGTGGCACGCCAACGATGATCGGTGCGACCGGAGTGACGTCCGCTGGAATCCCGAGCTCGCGCTTTACGTCGGGAGCGTTCAGGACGGGTACGGCGAATCCGATGCAGCACGTCCCGAGACCCAGCGCGCACGCCGCCAGCATCAGGTTCTCGGCGGCGAGCCAGCAGTCGGCCGTCACGAATCCGCCGAGCGGCTTGCCGCAGATCACGATCAGCGTCCCCGCGTCGTAGAAGATGTTGAAGCTCGGGTCCGCGAGCAGGTGCTTGGTCGCCTCCTCCCGGGCCAGAATCTTTCCCCGGTCCGAGAGTCGCGCGAGCAGCGCCACGTCTTGAATTACGACGAACGCCCACGGCTCGAGGTGCATCGCGGTGGGCGCCTGCACGGCGGCCTCGAGCAGCCTGCGGATCGTCGACTCGTCGAGCTTCTCGGGCGTATACGTTGCGGGACGACCTGAGGCTCACGCCACCTCACGGTTCATGTTGCTGCCTTGACGGCAGCTCCAGCGCCAGGAGCGCGAAGGGATCCACCGAAATCGTGCCGTAGTACGCGCCCCAGTGCAGGTGAGGCCCGGTCGCTCGGCCCGTCGCCCCCACGTGACCAATCGAATGGCCCCGCTGGACGGTATCCCCGACTTGGACGCTCGCGCGGCTCAGGTGATCGTACGTGGTGACCAGACCTCCACCGTGGTCGATGACCACGGTCAGCCCCCCGTAATAGAACTCGGCGAGCAGAACGACCACACCGCGATTCGCGGCTCGTACCGGAGCGCCGAGCCGGCCGGCGAGATCGACTCCCGAATGTCGCCCTTCGAGAGCTCCGTTGAACTCGCGCCAGAGCCCGAAGGCGCTCGTGACCCGGCCGGCCACCGGCCGAACGAAGCGCTCCTGCCAAAGCCGCGACGTATCGTGCGATCGATGGAGTGCAGCGAGCATGCGCCCCTCCTCGTTCGCCACACGGGCCGCCATGGCCGAATCCAGAGGGCCGGCGAATTTGGCAGGTGTACGCAACTGCTCCGTGTCGCCCGCCAGAGCGAAGACCGGCAGCGTGAGAGACACCGTGTCGCTACCGCTGCGGCGCGCGATCGTGATTCGCACGATTAGGCTGTCAGTTGCGTCGAGCGGGATCGGCACGAGTGCCCAGCATGGCCCTCCGACCGTGGCTTCGAAATGCAGCGGTTCTCCCGCGGCCACACCTCCGAAGATCACGGGCGACTCCCCGACCGCCGCGAGCGATTCCGGGCGGACGACGAGCGACACGAGCGCCCCCTGCGTGGGATAGGCCGGCCGCCAACTGACCGCGTCGGGGCGTTGCAGGCCTTGGGCCGCGCAGGGAGCGGCTGCCATGAAGCCGAGAACGGCGCAGAACAGCAGCGTCGTCACAGGGACCTCGGAAGACAGCCTCTCGCTCGCCTCAGACGTGCGGCGTGACTACGCGGTTCAAGCGTGCGCGGGTTTCGCCTCCACCTTGACCTGACGAGCCTCCGACTTCGCCGCCTTCGGCAGCGTGATCATGAGAATGCCCTTGTCGTACGTCGCCTTGATGGCCGGGCTCGTTGTATCCACGGCCGCGGGCAAGTCCACGACCCGGAAGATTCGGTTGGAGCGGCACTCCGAGTATACCGTCTTGCCCTTCTTGCGCTCCTCGGCCGATTCGCGCGCGCCACTGATCGTGAGGCGCTGCGGCTCGAGGTTAATCTCGATGTCCTTTTCCGTGAAGCCGGGCACCTCGACCTCGACGGTGAGTGCACCTGCGGTCTCGGACACCTCGAGATGCAACGGATGCAACAGCTCCCGCTCGGCCTGGAACCAGTCGTCCAGCTCGCGGCCCCAGCGGCGGCCGTTGGTCTCGAAGATCTCGAACGCGCGCCGCGCCACGGCGTCGAAGGTCGCTTTCATGTGATCGAAGATCTGGTCGGAGCTCACGAGCTGCAGGTGTGCTCCCTCTCTCCCACGCTGCACGGCGGTGGACTGCGTCTTCATCGCTTCCTCCTGTGATGGACGAGCAACTACGGTGATTGCGGCGTGAAGCGCCTACGGCCTCGTTCTCGAACTCCGGCGCGTCACTCTTCGCGCATCTCCTCGATCTCGAACTTCAGCTTCCCGACCTCGGCGCGGAGCTCATCGAGCTCGGCGGCGTGCCGCTCCAACGTCCTAACGTGCTGTGCCACGGTCTCGACACGCCGCTCGAGGTCCTCGAGTTTGTGCAGGAGTTGGAGTCCGGTCGTGTTGGTCACCATGGTTCTCCCCCGCGATCATGTCCCGACGGTGCGTTTCCGTACTACACAATGGCCCAGGCGAGCTAACGGGGGTGTGAAGTGAGTGTGATAGCTTCGTAATCCGGCCCAGAGAACCGTTCATGAGGGATTCACGGCCTCCTCAAGTCGGGTCCGTAGGCTGAACGGAGGGAGGGGGAGGGGGAGGGGGAGGGGGAGGCGAGGAAGAGACGGTTAGAACGGTTAGAGAGGAGCGGACGCTATGGGGTCGGGACTCGAGTACCTGACGGATCAGGAACGGGTGTTCCGTGACCGCCGCGCGGCGGGCGAGGCGCTGGCGATCGCGTTGCAGCGGTATGGCGGATCCGACACGCTGGTGCTCGGCCTGCCGCGCGGCGGGGTGGTCGTCGCGGCCGAGGTGGCGCGGCGGCTGGGCGCCGAGCTCGATGTGCTGGTCGCACGCAAGCTCGGCTCGCCGGTCTCGGCCGAGCTGGCGATTGGGGCGGTGACCGCTAACGGGGGCCGCTTCTTGAACGACGCCGTGATCGACGAGCTGGGTGTCTCCGAGCCCTACATCGCCGCCGTCACCCGGGTGCAGCGCGCCGAGGCGCAGCGCCGGGAAGTGTTGTTTCGCGGAGACCGTCCCCGGCCGCGCATCACCGGCCGGACAGTCATCGTCGTGGACGACGGTCTCGCCACCGGGGCGACCATGCGCGCGGCGGTGCGCTCGGCACGCCGGGAGAGGCCCGGGCGCCTGATCGTGGCCGTCCCCGTCGGCTCGCGCGAGGCGTGCGGTGCGTTGCGGGAAGAGGCGGACGAGGTGGTGTGTCTGCACGAGCCGGCGGCATTCGGCGCCGTCGGGACCTGGTATCGGCACTTCGAGCAGACGGAGGACAGCGAAGTCCAACGACTGCTCGACGAGTTCTCGGCGCCCGCCCGCGGCCCCGCCTGATGCTCGTGAAGCGCGTGGGGAGCTGAGCGTCGCCTAGCTGCTGCGCCGCAGCTCCGCTTCGACCTCGCGCTGTAACGCAGTCAGCCGATCGCCGAAGCGGATCGGGTAGGCCGCTCCTCCCCTGAAGCGCCGCACATCGTCCGGAAGAGCGGCGACCTGGGCCGCGGAGTGGTCCCGCACGGAGCGGAGCGGCGGTAGCGGAGCGAGCATCTTGCCGCCGCGCATCACCGGGCGCAGCAGCGCCTCTGCTTCCGGCGCCGCCGGCTCGTCGTGCAAGGCCACGAGGTCGTGCGCGAAGCGGCGGTCAGGTCCGCGGAACCGATAGACCTGCTTTTCTCCGGTCCACGTCTTCTTGCCCTCGCTGGTCTTGAGGACGTGGCGGCCGGCGTACTTTACGAGCTTGTAGGCCATGTCCAGGTACGGCGCATCGGCTGCGACATCCATGCGCGTGCCGACGCCGAAGGAATCGATCGGTGCCCCCTGCTCGAGGAGGCGATCGATGTCATCCTCGTCGAGGCCGCCGCTCGCGAAGATCTTCACCTGGTGCAGGCCCGCGTCATCGAGGATGCGTCGCACCTCCTTGCTCAGCGTCCCCAGATCGCCGCTGTCCAATCGCACGCCGGCGAGGCGTTCGCCGCGCGCCGCCATCTCCCTGCCCACCTGGGCCGCCTGGTGCGCCCCCGTCACCGTGTCGTAGGTATCAATGAGGAGGGTCGTGCCGCTGGGGAAGGCGCGGGCGAAGGCCCGGAAGCTCTCAATCTCGCGGGGAAAGGCGGTGACGTAGGAATGGGCCATGGTGCCGGTGGGCGGGATGCCGTAGCTGAGCGCCGCCAGCACGTTGCTCGTCATCGCGGCACCGGCGAGAAACGCGCACCGGGCCGCCTTCATGCCGCCGTCGGTCCCGGGAGCGCGGCGCAGCCCAAACTCCACCACCGCCCGGCCGCGCGCGGCCAGCACGCAGCGCGCCGCCTTGCTCGCCACGACCGTCTGGAAGTGGCATGAGTTGAGGATCGCCGTTTCGACAAGCTGGGCTTCGGCAATCGGTGCCGTCAGCTCGAGTAACGGCTCATCCGCGAACACCACCGTGCCTTCGGGCACCGCGCGCACGTCTCCCGTGAAGCGCAGCTCGCCGAGGTAGCGCAGGAACGCCGGATCGAAACGCTGGAGGGAACGGAGGTACTCGAGCGCCGTGCTGCTGAAGCGAAAGTCCTCCAGGAACGCCAGCACGTCTTCGAGCCCCGCGGCCACGAGGAAGGAGCGTCCCGGAGGCAGCCTCCGCACGAACAGGCTGAAGGTCGCTGGCCCGGTCATTCGTTCCCGGAAGTACGACGCGGCCATGGTGATTTCGTACAAATCCGTGAACAGCGCCGCGTCGCGCAGGGCCAGCGGACCTGAGACGAACGTGCCGGACACCATAAGTCCGGCAAAGGTAACGCGAACCGTTGATCCGTATAGGTGCCGAAGGAAGCGTGAACCACGCTGCACACCAGTCTCCCTTCCGGGTGGCTGAAGTGATCTTCGCAGCCGTTTCACGCTCTCATGAGGGACGCGAGCGCAGGTTGCTCATCGAACACGAGGGCAGAGGGTGTCATGTTCGAGAGGCTGATCGAGTCGCACCCCGCGCGGGGGTCGAGGAAATCAATGGCTTTCGGTACGGTCTCACTGGTGATCCACGCCCTGGTCATCGTGGCGGCGGTCGTTGCGACCCTGACCGTGGGGCGCGGGGCTCCTCTGGCGCGAGTGGACACCGCGATGGTCTACATCGCGCCGCCAAAGGCGCCCCAGCAACAAAAACCCCCCACGCCGCCGCCGGCGGGGTTGGAGGTGCCGCTCAAGGGTTTCCAGACCGTCGTCGCCCCAACCGAGGTCCCGTCCAACATCCCGCCCGTCAATCTCCAGGAGAAGTTCAACCCCAAGGACTATTCCGGGATTGGCGTCGAAGGCGGTGTGGCGGGCGGCGTCGCGCCCGCGGGCGAGGTGTATCTGGAAGCCGTCGTCGAGGAGGCGCCCGTCCTCCTGGCAGGCCCCGAGGTGCGATATCCGGACCTGCTTCGGCAAGCGCGGATCCAGGGCCGCGTCGTGCTGCAAGCGATTCTCGATACGACCGGCCGCGCGGAGCCCGCGTCGATCAAGGTCCTTCGCAGTCCGAACCCAGCGTTCGATGAACCGTCGCGGAATTGGCTGCTGCACGCACAGTTTCGCCCTGCGCGCGTGCATGGGCGCGCGGTGCGCGTGCTCGTCAACGTTCCGATTGACTATCGCATCACGACCGCATGATCGTTGAACCTTCATGGGCGTTTCACGCTGCCATACGAGACCCGACGTTACCTTGAATCGGGGTCGGGCAATCGGGATGGTGCCACCGAAATCTGGCACCTCCAGGGCTCGGGTAGAGGGCGAGCCTTACAGAGGCGGCGAGCCAGTCCGCCTGCCCGGCCCCGTTTGTTTGAGCATCTATCGCATCTGGGCTGTTTCTCCTGGCTCAATGGCGTGAGCAGGGGGGGAGAATGAACAGTACGCCGATCGGGGGGCGACGCCGCTCAGGTCCGGCGGCAGCGCTACGGCCGTTCCTGTGGGTGCTCGCCCTGGTGACGGCGTTCACGATATTCCGCTCGATCCAGGCGCGCGAACAGCGCGTCGAGATCACGTATTCCGATCTGACACGCGAGCTCGAGCGCGATAATCTCACCCGTGTCGAGATCGTAGCAGACCAGCGCGAGGTGTCCGGGGAGTTCCGCACGGCGGTCCGCATCGCGGGACGCGAGGTCCGGGCGTTCCGGACCAACTTGCCGTTCGCGGATCCCGCGCCGCTCGTGGCGCGGTTGGAACAGCGCGGCGTGCCGATCCACGCGGCGAAGGCGGGTCCATCGTGGGTGGGGCTCCTCCTCTCTCTGGTGCCGTGGCTGTTGCTCGGCGGATTCTGGTTCCTGGTCATGCGGCAGATGCGCGTTGGGGGCGAGCGCGCCTTGGCGTTCGGCCGGTTGGGGGCGCGTCAGGTCGCGCCCGAGCAGCCCAAGGTGACGTTTACCGACGTGGCGGGTGCCGACGAGGCGAAGGCCGAGCTTCAGGAGATCATCGACTTCCTCAAGGACCCCGAGAAATTCCAGCGGGTCGGCGGCCGGCTGCCAAAGGGCGTGCTGCTCGTGGGCCCGCCGGGAACCGGCAAGACGCTACTCGCCCGGGCGGTCGCCGGGGAAGCAGGCGTGCCCTTCTTCTCAATTTCGGGCTCGGACTTCGTCGAGCTGTTCGTCGGCGTCGGGGCGGCGCGGGTGCGCAGTCTGTTCGAGCAAGGCAAGGCCCACGCGCCGTGCATCATCTTCATCGACGAGCTCGACGCCGTGGGCCGCCAGCGCGGCGCCGGACTCACCGGTGCGCACGAGGAACGAGAGCAGACGTTGAATCAGCTGCTCGTTGAATTGGACGGCTTCCAGCCCACCGAGCGGGTCGTCGTGCTCTCCGCCACGAACCGGCCGGACGTCCTCGATCCCGCCCTGCTACGGCCGGGACGATTCGATCGACACATCGTCGTCGATCTCCCCGACGTCCGCGCGCGCGAGCAGATCCTCCGAGTGCACGCCCGCCGGATTCAGCTGGCGCCGGACGTCGATCTCGCCACCGTCGCGCGGGGCACGCCCGGGCTCTCGGGTGCCGATCTTGCGAACATCGTCAACGAGGCCGCGTTATTCGCCGCCCGGCGGCAGAAGGCGGGGGCGGATCGCCAAGACTTCGAGGATGCGAAAGACAAGGTCATGCTGGGCGTGGAGCGACGAAGCATCGTGCTCTCGCCGGACGACCGGCGGCTCGCCGCCTACCACGAGGCGGGGCACGCGCTCGTGAACCTGCTGATTCCGGGCCTCGATCCCCTGCACAAGGTCACGATCGTCCCACGGGGCCGCGCGCTCGGGCTCACATTCGCCCTGCCGGAAGAAGACCGCCGGAGTTACACGAAAGCGTACATCCTCGGCCGGTTGGCGATGGCCTACGGCGGCCGCGCCGCCGAGGAGCTCGTGTTCGGGCCGGACCGGATCACGACCGGCGCGGCCAATGACTTTCAGCAGGCAACCGAGCTGGCCCGACGCATGGTCACCGAGTACGGCATGAGCGAGCTCGGCCCGCTCACCACCGCGGATCACCCGGAGGTCACGGTCCTCGGACGCGACGTCGTGCAACGGCACGAGATCTCGCAGCACACCGCTGAGATGGTCGACCGCGAGGTGAGCCGAATCGTGCAGGCCGCCTACACGCGGGCGGCCGACCTGCTGCGAACGCGCCGGCAAGCGCTGGACGCGCTGGCTACGGCGCTGCTCGAGCGGGAAACGCTGGGCCGCGCGGAGGTCGAGGCGATCGTCGGGACCCCGGAGCTGCCCGCCACCGCAGGGCCCGCCAAGCCAGCGCGGGCCGCTTAGAGACTCAGAGCGCGGCGCGAAGAATCGCGGGAGACTCGCAATACCAGGCCGTCGTGCGCGATCGCCCCCCCAAGGCCGCGCTCCCGGGCCATCTTGCGGACGCGGGCGGCGTCCGACGGCGGGCGCGCGCAGCGAATGCGCGACGCGAAACGCTTCGAACCGGATGCCTGCGATCCGCACCGGATGGCGCGGGCGCAGGATTCGGCGGTCGGCGACCGGATAACCGACGCGATCCCACGTCTCGCGAGTGGCGTAGACGGGACAGGGAGCTCCCAGTCGCAGCCCTCCTGCGTGATCGGGATGCGCGTGCGTCAGAACGATCGCGTGCGGGCGCAGCCGCGACACTCTGTCGAGCCAGTCTTCGCCGCAGTCGATCATCACTCGCGCGTGGCGATAGGCGATAATCGCGGCGCTGTGATGCCGATGGCGCGGGGTGGACGTCTCGGTGTCGCCGCGGGTCCCGAGAAAGATGAGTCTCAAGCGTGGTTCGCCTGGCACGCGCCTAATCCTGGCCTTGTCGTATTGATCCCGAAGGCCAACTGAAGAAACATGAAGAAAGCCACACACCGGTCTCCTTGCGACCTCACAGAGGAGGGATATGTTAGTTCCAGTTTCTCCAGGTGAGTCGGGGAGGTTCCAGGACCGGCAACGGAAACGGAACCGATGATCCGAGTGATCATACCGCCTGGAGTGGTGAAGCCAATCGCGCGCTTCACCCGCGTCGGTGTGGCGTCCCGACGTGCAGTGCAAGAGGCCGATCCGCGATTCGGCCGACTTGCAGCGCCCGCACCGGCGAACCACGAGGTTGGTCAAGCCTCGTGGGGATAGAAGCCGGAGCTCCCAAGGCCAAGCCGTAAA
>DASQIB010000109.1:0-3035 GCA_035631795.1 Gemmatimonadales bacterium
CCGGGCCCTCCGCGCCCTTCCAGTTGTGGTGTGGCTCGTGACGCCCCCGCTGCTCGCCTCCCAAGCGCGCTATCGAGTCACTACCGACGGCGCCTGGTTCTACCAGGAGGCCAACGGCAAGCGTTTGGCGCGCCTCGCGCGCGGTGCCGTCCTCATGGCGGGCGACGCCCAGGGCGACTGGCAGGGCGTGATCCTCGAAGGGTGGATCTTCGCCACCTCCGTCGGTCCCACGCCGCGCGCCGGTTACGATCTCGCCGTCACTCGGGCACCCGAGGAGAATCTCCGCTCCTCGCCGGCGGGCGCCCTCATCGCGAAGCTGCCCGAGGGGTTCGTCTTGAATCGTGTGGCCGAAGGCACCTCGGGACGCTGGGTGCATGTCACGCGCGCGGGCTGGGTGGAGCGGAGCGACGTCGAGCCGGTCGCACAGGTGGTGGGGTCGCGCACGGCGGCGCCCGATTCGGATAGCGCCACCGTCGAGCCGCCGCCAACGACGAGCGGCCCGGCGCCCCTGTCGCGGCCCGGAGGGTCGACTGGCACAGGGACACCGGGCCGCAGCCCGGGAGTGGGGCAACCCGATACGAGCGCCGGCGCCACCGCGCCGGTCGATCCTGCGCGGGTCGAATCGGCACGGCGCACGGTGCTCTACCGGGCCCCGGAGGGACAGCCCGCGGGTACGCTCGCGCCCTCCGCCCCATTGCGCGTCCTCGGCAAGTCGGGCGAGTGGACCCGCGTCGAGCTCGAAGGATGGGTGAAGAGTGCCGACCTGCAGATCGCGCCGCCCGGCGTCTTGGTCGGCGTGACCGCCGCCGAGCTGCGAGCCGACCCGCAGCGCTACGCCGGACAGGTACTCCGGTGGACCCTGCAATTTATCTCGACTCAGAAGGCCGACGAGCTGCGCCCCGAGATGCCCGCGGGCGCGACGTACCTGCTGGCGCGCGGGCCGCTCCCCGAGCGCGGCTTCGTCTACATCGTGGTGCCGGACGCGAAGCGACCGCAGCTCGAGAGCATCACGCCGCTCGCGACCGTCCAGGTCACCGCGCGCGTGCGGCTGGGCCGCACGCGGTTCCTCGGCAACCCCGTCCTGGACTTGATCAGTCTCGAGACCCTCCCATGAACGAGATACTGCGCGACCGCCTGTGGCGGAAGCTCGAAGCGCTTCCCGAGGAGAAGGCCTACATGGTGCTCGACTACCTCGAGTTTCTCGAATCGAAGTATGCCGACCGACCGGCGGGTGCGCCGCCCTTCCAGAGAGTCGCGGAAACGCTCGAGGACACGCTCCGTGCGGGTCGGGTGCCCGTGAACATCATCCGCGGGACGATGGACGCGGTTGGGAAAGCGGGAAAACTTCTGGAGAAGGTGGCGGCCGCGGGGAAGGCGGCGGTCGATGAGGCGTCGAAGAAGTCGGCGGACAAGCCCAAGGTTGAGGAAACGCCACCCGCCCAGTAACTTGCGCCATGGGAACCTTCCGGCCCGCTTCCGCTCTCACTTTCGACGACGTATTGCTCGTGCCGCGGCTGTCGAGCGTGCACCCGCGGAGCGTTGACGTGCGTTCCCGGTTTACCCGCGGTATCCCGCTCAACATTCCCCTCGTCTCCGCCGCGATGGACACCGTCACAGAAGCGGAAATGGCGATCGCGATCGCGCGCGAGGGCGGGATCGGCGTGATCCACAAGAACATGCCCGTGGACCGCCAGGCGGCCGAAGTCGACCGCGTGAAGCGCAGCGAGTCCGGGATGATCCTGCATCCGATCACCCTGGGCCCCGACCGGCCGGTGCGCGAAGCGGTCCGGCTGATGGAGCGGTTCCGCATCTCGGGCGTGCCGATCGTCGATGACGCGGGCCGTCTCGTGGGCATCATCACGAACCGCGACTTGCAGTTCGAGCGCGAGCTCGACCGGCCCATCCGGGAGGCGATGACCAAGGATCGCCTCGTCACGGCGCCCGTCGGCACCACGCTCGATGAGGCGGAGAAGATCCTCGGGAAACACCGCATCGAGAAACTGCCCGTCGTCGACGAGCGCGGCGTCTTGAAGGGCCTGATCACCATCAAGGACATCTTCAAGCGTCGGCGCCATCCGGACGCGAACAAGGACCAGCACGGGCGACTGCGGGTCGCCGGTGCGGTCGGTGGCACGCCGGACGCGCTGGCGCGCGCGCGGGCGCTCGTGGACGCCGGGTGCGATGTGATCGTCGTGGACTCGGCGCACGGGCACTCGGAGGGTGTGCTCAAGACCGTCGCCTGCCTGCGCGAGGCGTTCCCCGACGCACAGCTCGTGGGCGGGAATGTGGCGACCGAATCCGGGGCGCGGGCGCTGGTGGAGCGGGGCGTGGATGCCGTGAAGGTGGGCGTGGGCCCCGGCTCCATCTGCACGACGCGGGTCGTGACCGGCGTCGGCGTTCCTCAGGTCACCGCGATCCTCGAGGCGGTGCAGGGTGCGGGCGACGTGCCGGTGATCGCGGACGGTGGCATCAAGTACTCGGGCGACGTGGTCAAGGCGCTCGCCGCAGGCGCCGAGAGCGTGATGATGGGTTCCATGCTCGCGGGCACCGAGGAAAGCCCGGGCGAGTCCTTCCTGCTCGAGGGACGCCGCTTCAAGGTGATCCGCGGGATGGGGAGCCTCGGAGCAATGGAAGAAGGCTCCGCGGACCGCTATTTCCAGGAGGGCGAGGTCTCGCCGTCCAAGCTCGTCCCGGAAGGCATCGAAGGGCGCGTCCCGTACCGCGGCCCCGCGGCCGACGTGCTCTTCCAGATGGTTGGCGGCCTCCGCAGCGGCATGGGGTATTGTGGCGTGTGCGACGTCAAAGCGCTGCGCGAGGAGACCGAATTCATCCAGGTCACCAGCGCCGGACTGCGCGAGTCCCACCCGCACGACGTCGTCATCACACGGGAAGCCCCGAATTACAGCCTCTGAAGCTTGACAGGTCCGCCGGCCGGGCCTTACTCTAGCCGCCGTCCCGCCGTTTCTTCGCCATCCTCGAACCAAGTCGAGGGCCGCATGAATCTGCTGCGACGGAAGAGCGTCACCGATCTCCAG
>DASQIB010000110.1:0-11659 GCA_035631795.1 Gemmatimonadales bacterium
AACTGCCAATTCAAACCTGGCACTGGCTGCGTAAGCTTCGGCTTCACGCACCTGCGTGAGTGGCAGCCCGCCTGAGGCGGCGCTCACGTATCGCAAAATCGGGCTGGCGTGATCCGGGGCCTGAACGGGTCGCGTAAGAGCTGGTAAAGGCTCGTTGCTGCCGGGGCCGGCGAGGCGCCCTGGTGGCGAGACCTCCAAAGCCTTGCCTACGCACGTAGGAGCGGTATCGGAGTCATTCTCGGACCGGGGTTCAATTCCCCGCGCCTCCATTCGAGAAGCAGGTTGGGGAGGTTAGGGAAGGTTGGGAAAGGTCAGGGGAGGTTGCTCCGTTGCAACCTCCCCTGACCTTTTCGCCGTTGCGTTCCCGCCACACGGCCAGGCCCCTCGTTCTACTAAAGACCTAGTTGACAAGTAGGGCACGCGCTTCTAGAGTCTACTACAAGACTAGTAGCTGGAGGTGGAGGTGCGCATCAGCTTCACGGAGAGAGAGCTCGATGTGATGAGCGTGTTGTGGGACGTCGGCCCCGCCACGGTCGCCGAAGTCCGGAAGCGGATCGCCGACCAGCTCGCCTATACCACTGTTCTGACCATCCTCCGGACCCTCGAAACCAAGGGGTACGTCAGCCACACTGAGGAGGGCCGGGCACACCGGTACAAGCCGCTAGTCAAACGGGAGGCAGCAGGCCGAACCGCGTTGCGCCGCCTCGTGGACAAAGTGTTCGACGGCTCGCCCGAGTTGTTGCTGACCCAGCTGGTCTCAGACAAGAATCTCAGTGACGAGGAGCTGCGACGCCTGCGCAAGCTGCTAGCGGAGCGGCTTCGGGAGAAACTGCCATGATCGCCGCCTGGATGCTGTATTGCGTCGCCATCGCAACGCTGTTCGTCGTGTTCGGCGAAGCGCTCGAGCGAGCGCTCCACCTGACGGCGCGGGCGACGCGCTGGGCCTGGATTGTCGCCCTCACGGGCTCGTGCGCCGTGCCAGCGTCAGCGTGGCTCCGGCCGAACGCGTTCGGCGCGCTGCCGGTGCCGTTGGCCCGGGCCGTCGCCAACGGACCCGTGATGTCACCGCGGGCGAGCAGCACTCCTTTCCCGCCGACGCGTTCATTCTCAGTCGGTGACCTCGACGCCGTCCTCGCGTGGGCGTGGGGTCTCTCCTCCGCCGCCGTGCTGTTTTCGCTTGCCCGCGCGGCGCTCCGGCTAGGGGCGCTGCGACGCGGCTGGCGCCGTGCTACCGTGGACGGCCGGGTCGTGCTCGTGTCGGACAACGTGGGTCCGGCCGTGGCGGGGCTGTGGCGACCCCAGGTCGTCCTTCCCGAATGGGCGCTCTGGCTCGGGGAGGGGGAGCGACGTCTGATGCTGGCGCACGAGGACGAACACGTCCGGGGGGGCGACCCCTGGCTGCTCGCCGCCGCGACGGTCATGCTCGCGCTAGCGCCCTGGAATCCCGTCTTGTGGTGGCAGGTGCGGCGCCTGCGCCTGTCGGTGGAGATGGATTGCGACGCCCGTGTACTCATGCGCGAGGGTGACGCGCCCGCGTACGGTGAGTTATTGCTACGGGTCGCGCAGCGCCGGGCTCACCTACCCGTCGGCGCAGCGGCGCTGGGCGAGCCGGCGTCGTTCCTCGGGCGGCGCATCCGCCGCATGGTCACCGCCTTGCCAAGCTGGCGCTGGGCCGGTGCCACCGCAGCCAGCATCATCGCAGCGGCCACGATCATCGCCGCCTGCGAGGCTCCCCGGCCGGTGAGCCCGAACGCCGGGGCCATCCGAGCAGCCGCCGCAGAGTCCTCGCCGGATGCGGCGTCCCTGAGGCACGTGGCGCACCAATACCACCCAGAGGCTTTCGCGCACCCACTCCCCGGCACAGCCGTGGCGCTCGTCTTCGATGCACAGGACAGCGTGATCGGCCATGCTGCGGGGGTTCGGGAGAGCCACGATGCCGACTGTCTCGCCGTCGTTGACCGCCTAGTACCAGCATTGCGCACCAGCACGTTCTCTTCAGGTGGATGTGCGGAGGCCGCGGACAAGGGCCAAGTGGTCGTCTATTGGAAGAAGCTGAAGTAGACGGAAAGGTCGAGGTCGTTCCGCTAGCCGCGACCATCGATTCCCGTATATTGGGGCGCCGTTCCGGCCGTCCGGGAAGGCGACCATTCGTTCGGGAGGACCTGATGGGCGCGGTGCTCGACGTGTTCAACGTGCTATTTGAGCCCACGGCGGTTTTCACCCGCCTGCGGGAAAAGCCCCGCATCCTGGCGCCCTGGCTCGTGGTCTCGGCGTTCGCCATCGTGCTCACTCTGCTTACGCGTCCGTATCAAACGGCCGCGATGGACGCTCTGCGGGCAACTCTGGCGCCGGAGCAGGCGGCGCGCATGGGCGGCGGCAATTCGCTCGCCGGTCTGCTGGGAGTGCCGCTGGGCACCCTCATCGGTCTCGCGATAGGCGCTGGGCTATTATGGATCGGCTCGGCCCTGACGGGAGCCACCGGGGCACGCTACAAGACGCTCATGAGTGTCCTCGCTTACTCTTCGATCACCTACGTGATCTTCGGTGCCGTTACGCTTGCGGTGCTGATGGTACGGGGTGTCGGTGCCGTCGGGTCCTTCGAGGATCTGCGCGCACCCATGGGCCTCGATGTGCTGGCGCCGAACGCGGGGCTGTTCCTCGGCACTGTGCTGAACGGGATCAATCCGTTCTCTATCTGGGGAGTGTGGCTGTGCGGCACGGGGATCGCCATAACGCAGGGAACATCGCGGACGAGCGGGATCGTCGTGACGGCCGTGTCATACCTGGTGTGCCTGTTGCTGCTGTCCACACCATTGCTCCTGCTAGGCATGGTGCTTAAACGGTAGCTCTCGTCCGGTTCACCACTCCCTGCTCCTCGAGCGCGGCCTGCGCCGCCGCGAGGCGGGCGATCGGGATGCGGAACGGCGAGCACGACACGTAGCTCATTCCAACCCGGTGGCAGAACTTCACCGAGCTCGGCTCGCCCCCGTGCTCACCGCAAATCCCGACCTTCAGGTCGCTGCGCGTGGTCCGACCGAGCTTCACCGCGAGCTCGATGAGCTTGCCGACGCCGTCCTGGTCCAGCACCTGGAACGGATCGTCCTTGAGGAGTCCGTGCTCGACGTAGAACGGTAAGAACCGTCCCGCATCATCCCGCGACAAGCCGAAGGTCGTCTGCGTGAGATCGTTGGTCCCGAAGGAGAAAAACTCGGCGTCCTTCGCGATCTCGTCGGCGGTGAGGGCGGCGCGTGGCAGCTCGATCATGGTCCCGACCTGATACGGCACCCCCATGCCTTCGGCCTGGAAGACCTCGCGCGCGACACGGCGGACGATTTCCGTCTGCTGCCGCAGCTCCTCGGCCAGGGCCACGAGCGGGATCATCACTTCGACCATCACCTTCTTGCCGCGTCCCACGACGCAGCACGCCGCCTCGAAGATCGCCCGGGCCTGGACCTCGGTGATCTCGGGATAGGTGATGCCGAGCCGGCAGCCCCGATGCCCCAGCATCGGGTTGGCCTCGACGAGCGAGCTCACCAGCCGTTGCAGCTCCGCGACCGGCATCTTCATCGCGTGCGCGAGCGTCGTGACTTCGTCTCGTGTGTGGGGCAGAAACTCGTGCAGCGGCGGGTCGAGGAGCCGGATGGTGACGGGGTAGCCGGCGAGGGCCTCGAAGATCCCCTCGAAATCTGCCCGCTGCATCGGGAGCAGCTTTGCGAGGGCGCGCCGCCGACCCGCCTCGTCGGGAGCCACGATCATCTCCCGCATTGCCGTGATACGGTCGCCCTCGAAAAACATGTGCTCGGTGCGGCACAACCCGACGCCCTCGGCGCCGAGCTCGCGGGCGCGCGTCGCGTCCGCGGGCGTGTCCGCATTGGCTCGGACACGCAACCGCCGACGTTCGTCGGCCCAGGACATGAGTGTCGCGTAATGGGCGCCGAGTTTCGGCTCGACCAGCTTGACGGCGCCGAGCAACACGCGCCCCGTCGTGCCATCGACGGTGATGACCTGACCCTTCTTCACGACCCGGCCGTTCGCTCGGAACTGGCCCGCGCCGCCGCCAGCCCGCGGGTCGACCTCGATGTCCTTCGCGCCCACGACGCAGGTCTTGCCCATGCCCCGCGCCACGATGGCGGCATGGCTGGTCATGCCGCCCCGGGCGGTCAGGACAGCGCGCGCCGCAACGATGCCGTGGAAGTCCTCCGGGCTCGTCTCCGGGCGGACGAGAATCACGGCCCGCCCCCGCTTCGCCAGGGCTTCGGCGTCGTCAGCGTCGAAGACCGCTTCTCCGATCGCGGCCCCGGGAGAAGCGGCGAGCCCCTTGGCGATGACAGTGGGGCTCGCGCCCGGGGCCACCATGGGGTGGAACACCTGATCGAGATCCTGGGGCGGCACGCGCTGGACCGCCTCGTCCTCGGTAATGAGGCGCTCGCCTACCATCTCCACGGCGATCCGGACCGCCGCGAGTCCCGTTCGCTGCGCACGGCGCGTCTGCAGCATGTACAGCTTGCCGTGCTCGAAGGTGAACTCGATGTCCTGCACATCGCGGAAATGACGCTCGAGCTTCGCGGCGATGCGTTCGAGCTCGCGATAGACCTTGGCGAGTTTTCCACGCTTCATTTTGGCGATCGGCTCCGGCGTACGGGCCCCGGAGACGACGTCCTCGCCTTGCGCGTTCGTGAGGAAGTCGCCGTTGAGCTCGGCTTCGCCGGTCCGACAGTCGCGTGTAAAGGCCACGCCAGTGCCCGAATCGTCGCCCATGTTGCCGTACACCATCGCGACGACGTTCACGGCGGTGCCAAGATCGTCGGGGATTCCGTGGACCCGGCGATAGTCGACCGCGCGGCGCGTCCGCCAGCTCTTGAAGACCGCCTCGATCGCGCCCCAGAGCTGCGCCGTCGGTTCCTCGGGGAAGGGGAGCCCCGTCTTGGCCTGGATGATCGACTTGAACTCGCGTACGAGGCCCCGCAGGTCGTCGGCCGGCAGGTCGATGTCTCGGTCGACGCGCCGCCGCTGTCTCAGCTCGTCCAACACCTCCTCGAACGGGTCCTTGCCCAGATCGAACACCACGTCGCCGTACATCTGGACGAAGCGGCGATAGGAGTCGTAGGCGAACCGCGGGTTCGCCGAGCCGGCGACGAGCCCCTCGACCGTCTCGTCATTCAGCCCGAGGTTGAGAATCGTCTCCATCATGCCGGGCATCGACACGGCGGCCCCGGAGCGGACGGAGACGAGCAGGGGGTTGTCCGCGTCGCCGAACCGCTTCTTGGCGGCGCGCTCGAGCTGCTTCAGGTGGCGGTCGACTTCTTCCCGCAGCTGATCAGGAAACGTGCCCTGCTCGAGGTAGGCGATGCAGAGCTTGGCCGAGATGGTGAAGCCGGGGGGCACCGGCAAGCCCAGGTTCGCCATCTCCGCCAGCCCGGCGCCCTTGCCGCCCAGGATGTCCCGCATGGCCGCCGTGCCGTCGGCCCGGCCGTTGCCGAAGGAGTACACCCACCGCTCGAGCGCCGGCACTGTTGGGGGGGAGGCGGTTCAGACAGCGAGTGGATGCAGGGGCGCGGCGTGGCGCGCTCCCGCCAAATCGTCTTCCGGAATTGCGGTGGGATAATCGCCGGAGAAGCAGGCGTGGCAGAACTCGGTCGGGTCGCCCTGCGCGGCACGCAACATCCCGTCGAGCGACAGATAGCCCAGCGTGTCGACGCCTAGGTGTTGACGGATTTGCGCTACGTTGTTGCTCGAGGCAATCAATTCCTTCTTACTCGGCGTATCGATCCCGTAATAGCAGGGCCCGGTGATCGGAGGCGACGCGACCCGGAAATGCACCTCTTTCGCGCCGGCCTGACGGATGAGCTGAACCAGGGCCCGACTGGTGGTGCCCCGTACGATCGAGTCGTCCACGACGACGACCTTCTTCCCCTGCAGTACTTCCCGGACGGGATTGAACTTGATCTTGACCTTGGCCATCCGGCCGGCCTGGGCGGGGTGAATGAACGTCCGGCCGACGTAGTGGTTTCGGATCAACGCATGCTCGAGCTTGGTGCCCGACCGCTCGGAGAATCCGAGCGCCATCGCATTCGACGAGTCGGGCACGGAGAAGACACAGTCGGCACCGGGCGCCGGATGCTCGGCGGCGAGCTCGCGTCCCAGCGCACGGCGCACGCGGTCCACCGACCGGTGGAACACGGTGCTGTCGGGGCGCGAGAAGTAGACGAGCTCGAAGACGCAGCGACGGTGTGGCCGCGCGGGGAGGCGCGGCAGCTGATCCACGTCGTCGCCATGAATGCGGACGAAGTCCCCCGGCTCGAGCTCGCGGACGAGCGTCGCGCCGGTGATGTCGAGGGCGCAGGTTTCCGACGCCACCACCCAACCGCGGCCGAGGCGGCCCAAGGCCAGGGGCCGAAAGCCGCGAGGGTCCACGATCGCGTACAGGGTGCGCCCGACGGTGATGAGCAGTGAGTAGGCGCCGTCGACGCGCTCGAGCGCGTCCAGCAGCTGGTCCTCCGGCTCCCGCGCCTCGGAGCGGGCGATCAGGTGCACGAGCACTTCGCTGTCCGAGGAGCTTTGGAACAGCGAGCCCTTGGCTACCAGGTCGGAGCGCAGTTGGACGGCATTCGTGAGGTTGCCGTTGTGCGCGAGCGCCAGCGGACCCTCGCGGTACCGGGCGAGCATGGGCTGCGCGTTCGCGAGCACCGACGACCCGGCCGTGGAGTAGCGGGTGTGACCGATGGCGACGTCTCCCGGCAGGTCGCCCAGGACGCGCTCGGTGAAAATGTCGGAGACGAGCCCCATGCCGCGGTGGGATCGAGCCACCCCTTCCGCGTCCACCGCGACGATCCCGGCGGACTCCTGCCCCCGATGCTGCAGGCTGTAGAGGCCGAGGTAGGCGATTCGCGCCGCGTCGGGGACGCCGGTGACGCCGATGATGCCGCACATCGTGCTGGTCAGTCTCCCATGCGACGGGGAAGTGCCGTGAAATATACCTGCCGAAGCTGGTCGACGGAGTGCTCCATCCTCGTTTCACGCAGGCGGACGCGAACGGCGCCACCTTGGTCGCCCACGCTCCCGACGCGCCAAGCCGGCACGCCGAGCTCCTGCGCCAGCGCGGCAACCGCCACAGCGCGCGCGGGCGAGCACGTCACCACCCCCCGCCCATGCGACTCGCTGAAGAGCAAATCGTGAGCGGTGAGCGGTGAGCCGTAAGCCGTGAGATCGACGTCGAGTCCGAAACCCGTCTCGTTGTACGCTCCGCCCATCGCGACTTCGGCGAGGGCGACGGCGAGCCCCCCCTGCGAGCAGTCGTGCGCCGAGCGCAGCAGCCCACGCTCGGCGGCGGCCACGAGGTAATCCACGAGACGCCGCTCGGCGGCGAGCTCGACCCGAGGTGGCGTTCCCCCCACGAATCCGTGCACGGCCTCCCACAGCTGCGAGCCCCCGAGCTCAGCCCGCGTCTCCCCCAGCACGAATACGGCGTCTCCCCTCCCACGCGCGTGGCTCGGGACGGCGCGGTCAGCCCGCGGCAGCAGCCCGATCATGCCGACGACCGGCGTCGGGTCCACGGCACCGGCGGGGCTCTCGTTGTAGAAGGACACGTTGCCGCCCGTGACGGGCGTGTCGAACGCCCGGCACGCGTCGGCGATGCCTCGGCAGGCCTCGCGGAACTGGTAGAACACGGCAGGACGCTCCGGACTCCCAAAGTTCAGACAATCCGTGATCCCGAGCGGACGGGCACCGGTACACGCGATGTTGCGCGCGGCCTCCGCCACGGCTGCCTTTCCACCCTCGTACGGGTCGAGGCGGACATACCGGCTGTTGCAGTCGACGGTCACGGCGATGCCGAAGGTCGTGCCCCGCACGCGCAACACCCCGGCGTCGCCCCCCGGACCGATCACCGTCCCGGCTTGTACGGTCGAATCGTATTGCTCGTAGACCCAACGCTTGGAGGCGATGGGCGGGTGGTCGAGAAGGGTGACCAGCACTTCGCCCACATCTGGGAGTGGGGAGTCGGGAGTGGGACCCTCCGAGCGCAGCCGAGCAATCGCGTCGTCCTCGCGGGCCTCGGGCTCGTACACCGGGCAGTCGTCGATCAGCCGCTGTCCGGGGATCTCGACGACGACTTGATTCCCCCACATCGCCCGATACATGCCGTCGGCGGTGACACGGCCGATGGCCGTCGCCGTGAGCTCCCATTTCGTGGCGATGGCCTGGACCTCCGCGATCCGGTCCGGCTTCGCCACGACGAGCATCCGCTCCTGCGATTCGGACAGGAGAATCTCGTAGGGCGTCATCCCCGCCTCACGCGTCGGAACGAGCGCCAGATCGATCTCCACGCCCACGCGACCCCGCGCGGCCATCTCGGCCGACGACGAGGTCAGCCCCGCGGCCCCCATGTCCTGAATCGCCACGATATGGCCGGAGGCGATCAGGGCGAGGCTGGCCTCGAGCAGCAGCTTTTCGGTGAACGGGTCGCCCACCTGCACCTGCGGCCGGCGTCGCTCACTCTGTTCCGTCAGCTCTTCCGATGCGAACGACGCGCCGTGGATACCGTCACGACCGGTTCGTGAGCCGACGACGAGCAGCACATTGTCGACCCCGTGCGCGGCGGCCGTGATCAGGTCGTTCTCCTTCAACAGGCCGACGCACATGGCGTTGACGAGCGGGTTGCCGCCGTAGCTCGCTCCGAAGTCCACCTCGCCGCCAAGCGTCGGTACACCCACACAGTTCCCGTAGTCGCCAACGCCCTTCACCACGCCCGCGAAGAGGTAGCGGTTGCGGGGCTGGTCGAGCCCTCCGAACCGAAGGCTGTTGAGGACCGCGACTGGACGCGCTCCCATCGTGAAGACGTCTCGCAGGATGCCGCCCACCCCCGTCGCCGCGCCCTGGTACGGCTCTACCGCCGACGGGTGATTGTGCGACTCGATCTTGAACGCGACGGCCCAACCGTCCGGCAACCGCAGGACGCCGGCGTTTTCTCCGGGGCCCTGGACTACCTGCGGCCCCGTGGTCGGGAATGTCTTGAGGACCGGACGCGAGTGCTTGTAGGAGCAGTGCTCGCTCCACAGGGCGGAGAAAACGCCGAGCTCGGCGAACGTGGGCGTGCGGCCGAGCAGCGCTGTGATCCGCCCGTACTCTGCGTCGGTGAGATTGTGCTCGTGAACCAGCTGCGGCGTGATGACGGGGTCGCCCGGGAACGGGGTAGGGGCGACTCGGCTCACGTGTCGGACGCCCTCGCCCCGGACACGCCCCGCAAGAGAGCGCGGAACACGCGCGCGATCACATTCGGCTCGGGGTGCGCGAGCAGGCCTTCCGCTTCGCCGGCGTCGAACCACAGGCCGTGACAATGCGTACACTGATCGATCTGAATGCCGTGCCACTCCCCGGTGATCAGGTCGTACCCGCACTTGGGGCACTTCATGTGGTGGGAGCGACGCTCCGCCTCGGCGGCCGCGCGCTGCACGGTCGCGCGCTGCTGGCGCAGCAGCTCGGCATCGCGCCTGGCAAAGTACTCGTCCTCGTTCCTGCTAGGCTTGTCGGGCATCTGCCTACGGCGTCGAGGGTGACTTGACGGTGAGCGTGTCGCCACCGGGACGCGCGGGTCCGTGGGGCGGCGTGGCCGCCGGCGACGACGACTCGCCGCTATAGCGGTGGCCGGGCCAACGCAGCACCGCGTCCACCACCTTCCCGTTTTGCAGGAACACCACATCCAACGTGCCGCACGTGTACTCGCAGCTGTTCCGGAAGTACAGGAACGTCATGTCGCCCTGGCGGCGCACCGCGACGGGCGGTCCCCAGAGCGAGTAGATGTCGCGCTCCGCCATGCCGGGGGCCACGGTCCCAGTGTCCTCGGACTCGTAGGGCAGGTCGCGTGCGACGTGCGGCAGCTCGGGCGCTTGCATCACGGGCTGGCGCTCCCCTCCCGCGCCCGCCCTGGCGCCTTTCCGACCGGGGGTCGTCGGCGCTGGTGCCGGCGGCGGCGCGGGGGCGGGGGCGGGGGCCGGGGCTGGGATGACGGGCTTGTTCCGATTGCGCGCCGCGTCGATCTTCGCCTTCACCTTTGCCCACTGCTCGTTGACTTGCTTACACCCTAAGGTGGCGATCGTCAACAGCGCGCACATCCACAGCGTGCTGCGTCGCATGTCGAGCCTCCATCGAGTGAAAGACACGGGCGCCATCGTCGCCGTCCCCGTTGCCCGCGCCTACGACCGCTTGCATACGGCGCTCGGGGTGCGGCATGATTCCCACTACATTGCGGCCGGCATTGGCGATGCCGGCGATGTCGTTGGTCGAGCCGTTGGGGTTATCGCGAACGTAGCGCCAGACCACCCGGCCCGTCGCCTCGAGCTCGGCCGCAGTTCGAGGATCCACCACGTACCGGCCGTCGCCGTGGGCGATTGGGATCTCCAACACCTCTCCCTTCTCGTACAGACACGTGAAGGGGGTGTCGATCTGATCGACTCGCACCCATGCGGGCCGCGACAGGAAGCGCAGCCGCGCATTGCGCATCAGGCCGCCGGGGAGCAAGCCCGCCTCGCACAGGATCTGGAATCCGTTGCAGATCCCGAGAACGGCGCCGCCGGCTCGCGCGTGCGCGGTCACGGCCGTCATCACGCTCGAGAAGCGGGCGATCGCTCCGGAGCGGAGATAGTCACCGTAGCTGAACCCGCCTGGGAGGATCACCACGTCGGCCTGACGCAGATCGGTGTCGTGATGCCAGACGAAGTACGCGTCGGAGCCGGCGGCACGCGCCGCCGCGAGCGTCTCGGCGTCGCAGTTGGAGCCCGGAAAGACGATCACCGCCACTCGCTTCATCGGGATGCGTCTCCATCCACCACGACGTCGTAGTCCTCCGTGACCGGGTTCGCGAGCAACCGGTCGCACATCGCGCGCGCCCGGGCGAGCGCTTCGTCCCGCGACCCGGCGCTCACATCGAGCACCAGGTGCTTTCCGATTCGTACTCGAGCGACGTCGCCGAACCCGAGCGCGTGGAGCGCGTGCTCGACCGCCTGACCCTGCGGGTCGAGCAGGGTGGCCCGCGGCATGACGCGGACTTCGACCCGGAACGCACTCATCCTTGACCGCTCCCCCTCCGGTAGGCGTCGTCCCTCTCCGTACCGTCCCGAATGACGATCGGTCCGGCGATCTCCGTCTCCGGATCCTCCGCCGCCTCGGCAAAGAAGCCCAGCAACGTCGCCCGCAGGATCCCGTACGCCATGTACGCGATGCCTAGCGGGAAGAAGAACGCGTCGTGCTCGACCAGCCCGAAGATGAGGATAAACAGAATCGTCGCGAGGCCCAAGAGGCCCTTCACGCTCCTGAACCCGGCGCGCGGCAGCGTGGCGTAGCGCACATTGCTCACCATCAGGATGGTCAGAAGGATCATGAGAAACTGCATCAGATGGTGCCGGGGCAGGAAGCGGAACACCTGCTGGTACAGGTCGGTGGTCGTGAAGGGGTAGAACGTCGCCAGCGTCATGCCCGCGGCCGGCGACGGCAGCCCGATGAAATACTGCTTCGCACGCCCCGACTGGGTGATATTGAACCGGGCGAGCCGAATGGCCGCCGCCATCACGTAGAAGTAGCAGAAGATCCATTCCGCCTGCCCGCCGATCGCGAACTCCAGCTGGTAGATGAGGAAGGCGGGGGCCACGCCGAAGCTCACCACATC
>DASQIB010000111.1:0-4752 GCA_035631795.1 Gemmatimonadales bacterium
TCCGCGGTTACCCACCCACCGGTACCAGGGCTGTGGAGCCGCGGCCTCGATCGCGAGACGCGCCCCCACCGACGGCGGTAGGACCGCGTTGCGGTACTCGATCGGCTGCCGGGCAAACAGCTCCATCGAAGGCATGCTCACGACACGGGCCGCAATCCCTTCCGCGACGAGCCGCTCGTACGCCCCGATTGCCAGCTCGACCTCGGACCCGGTGGCGATGAGCAGTACCTTGGGCTTCCCGCCGGGAGCGTCCGCCAAAACATAGCCGCCGAGGCGGAGGCCGTTCGCCGGCGCGTACTTGGTGCGATCGAGCGCGGCGACCTTCTGACGCGTCAGCACGAGTGCCACGGGGCCGTCCTGCCGCAACATCGCGGCCCGCCATGCCTCGACCGTTTCCGCCGGATCGGCGGGCCGCATGACGATGAGGTTGGGAACCGCACGCAAGCCCGCGAGCTGCTCGATCGGCTGATGCGTCGGACCATCCTCGCCGAGCCCGATCGAGTCGTGGGTGTAGACGTAGATCACGGGAAGGTGCGTCATCGCGGCCAACCGGATCGGCGGCCGCATGTAGTCGGAGAAGATCAGGAACGTCGATCCCAGCGGACGGATGCCCCCGTGCAGCGCGAGACCGTTGAGAATCGCGCCCATGCCGTGCTCACGGATGCCGAAGTGGACGTTGCGCGCTCCCCAGCTTCCCGCGGCGACGTCCCCCCCGTTCTTGATGGCGAGACTGGTCGAGCCCGCGAGATCGGCGGAGCCGCCGAACAGCTCGGGGACCTTCGCCGCGATGGCGTTGAGCGTCTTCCCGGACGCGGCGCGCGTGGCCTGCGCGTCCTTGGGTGTAAACAGCGGCAGCTCGGCGTCCCAGCCTTCTGGCAGACGGCCCGCCAGCCTGCGCTCGAGCTCGGCCGCGAGCTCCGGGAATGCCTTGCGATACGCCTCATATTTGCCACGCCACTCCGCTTCGAGTCGCGCACCGCGCTCGCCGGCCTGCCGCCAATGGTCCAGGGCGTCGCTCGGGACGTAGAACGGTTCGAGACTCGGCCAGCCCAAATTCTGCTTGGTGAGCTTGACCTCCTCCTCACCGAGCGGCGCGCCGTGTGCTTCGGGCGTGTCCTGCTTGTGGGGGCTGCCGTAGGCAATGTGCGAGCGGACGATGATGAGCGACGGGCGGTCCGTGGTTCGCCGCGCGGTTGTGAGGGCCGCGTCCAGCGCATCGAGATCGTTCGCATCCGCCACGCGCTCCACGTGCCAGCCGTAACTCTCGAATCGCTTCGCGACATCTTCGGAGAAGGAGAGGTCGGTCTTGCCGTCGATCGTGATGTGGTTGTCGTCGTAGATCCCGATCAGGCGACCCAGCTTCAAGTGGCCGGCCAACGAGCCCGCTTCGTGCGACACGCCTTCCATCAGGTCGCCGTCCGAGCAGATGAAATACGTGTGATGGTCCGCGATGGTGTGTCCCGGCCGGTTGAACAGCTGGGCGAGGTGCGCCTGTGCCAGCGCCATCCCAACCGCATTCCCGACGCCCTGGCCCAGGGGGCCCGTCGTGGCTTCGACGCCGGGCGTGACCCCGTGCTCGGAGTGCCCCGGCGTGCGACTCCCCCACTGGCGGAACTGCTTGATGTCGTCGAGCGAGAGATCGTACCCGGTCAAATACAGCACGGAATACAGCAGCATGCATGCGTGCCCGGCCGACAACACGAAGCGGTCGCGCCCGAACCACTCGGGATTGGCGGGATTGTAGCGGAGGTGTCGCTGCCATAGGACGTACGCGACGGGCGCGAGCGCCATCGCCGTCCCCGGGTGCCCGGCGTCCGCACGCTGCACGGCATCCATGGCGAGCGTGCGGATGGTGTTGATGCAAAGTTGATCGGGTGAGCCAGCGCTCGCCGTGGCGGCGGGCGGCGCGGCGCCGCCGGTAGCCGGTTTCGTCACAGGAGCCCGGACTTGGCCGCCTGCCACAGGTTCACCAGACGGTCGAACCCCGTTACCAGCACGTCCACTTGCTGCGGGCTCGGGCTGGCCTTGGCGGCGGTCTTGAGTTCCTCGCACAGGCGCGGCATCTCGTGGCGCCCCTGCTTCGTTCCCTCGGCGGCGATCTGGTCGAGCACGGCGATGATTTTCTGGCGCACCGACTCGTCCTTCGGGACCTGCCAGAGGTAATCCGCGAGCTGCTTGCCTTCGGTGCAGAGCTTACCCAGGGCATCCATCAGCGGCGGTTGCGAGCGGCGGGGCGCGTTCTGATCGGTCATCGCGGTCAATTATACCCAGAAAAATGATGGACGGTTGCCCGGAATCCGGGCCTCGTCTAGTTTGCGGTCTCCATGGAATCTCTGACGGGGATCCGCAACAGGCTACAGGCCTTCAACCGCTGGACCAAGGGGTGGGCCGGCTCGATCGCGATCGCGGTGCTGATATGGATCGTGCTTCGCTCCTACCTGATCGAGGCCTTTCGGATCCCGTCGGCGAGCATGGAAAATACCCTGCTGGTCGGTGACTTTCTGTTCGTCAACAAGGCGATCTACAGCGGCGAGCTCGAGATCCCCTTCACTGGCATCCGCTTCTGGCGCCTGCCGGGGTACGCGGAGCCCGAGCGGGGCGGGATCGTCGTGTTCCGCTCCGTGGAAGACTCCACGCCCAACCTCGACATCGTGAAGCGCGTGATCGGGGTCGCGGGCGACACGCTCCGGATGGTGCGCGACACGGTGTTCCGGAACGGCACGCGCTTGGACGAGCCGTACGCGCTCCACTTCGACCCTCGAAACGTGGATGACGTCCAGTTGAGCAAGATCAGGGCGTGGCAGCTGCGCTGCTACGCCGGGCGCGACACGGCCCACTACCATCCGACCACGCACGACTGGGGTCCGATCGTCGTGCCCTCGGGGCATTACTTCGTGATGGGCGACAACCGGGACGAGTCGTACGACAGTCGCTACTGGGGATTCCTGCCGCGAGCGCACATCGTAGGAAAGCCGCTCTTCATCTACTTCAGCATCGCGACCGAACCGCTCCGCATCCGCTGGAACCGGCTGCTGCGACGGCCGCGCTAACCCTATCGACTTGCACTCGCTCACTCCAGGACTCGATTCCCCTCGACGTCTCGCGACCCTGCGCACAGCATGGATGGCTGCCTTGGGTTGCGCGCTCTCCGTCGCCGCTGCGGCGCAACGGCCGGATACGACGGCCCGTCCTACGGACAGCCTCAAGGTCTATAGCTTGCCGCCCGCCGTGGTCTCCGTCACCCGCGCGAACCCGCCGATCAATCGCATTCCGCAGGCCGTCGAGCTGATTGAAAAGACAGAGATCAGCCGAGCCAGACCCACGTGGGGCCTGGACGAGGCGCTGACCACGGTGCCGGGAGTGTATGCGGCCAACCGTTACAACTTCTCGCTCGATCAGCGGATCTCGATCCGCGGTTTCGGTGCCCGCTCCGCCTTCGCAGTGCGAGGAATCAAGGTGCTCGTCGACGGGATTCCGCAGACACTTCCCGACGGTCAGGGGCAGCTCACGAATCTCGAGCTCGGCGCGGCGGACCGGATGGAGGTGTTGCGCGGGTCTTCGTCGGCCCTGTTCGGCAACGCGTCGGGCGGAGTGATCAGTATCTGGACGGACCCCACCCCACCCCAGACCGTGCGCCAGGACGTGCGGGTGACCTTCGGAACCTTCGACAGCGATCTGTCGCGCAACTGGAACAAGTGGCAATCGAGTACGTCGTTGCGCGTCGGCTCGGGCAGCGGCTTGGTCACGTTTTCGCGGCTCGATTACGCGGGGCAGCGGCAGCACTCCTACGCGGACTTCCGGAACCTGAACACCCGCTGGCACTTCCCGCTGGCGGACGGCTGGTCGCTCGCCGCCACCGCGGATTTCGGGTGGGACCCGCGCGCGGACAACCCTGGCGCGCTCACGTTCAACGAGATGAGCCGAAACCCCGATTCGGCCGCGGCGATCAATATCACACGGGTCGCCGGCAAGGACGTGACACAGGGGCAGGGGGGCGTGACGATCCAGCATGAATTCACCGGCGGTGGCGAGGTGTCGCTTACGACCTTCGGCTTCCTCCGCAGCCTCAAGAACCCCACCACGTTTGCGTACATCGATCTGGACCGCGTGGACTACGGTACCCGACTCTCCATCACGCGCCCAGTGCCGCTCGGATCGTTGGAGCATCGGCTCACCGCCGGCGTGGACTTCCAGCGCCAGCGCGACGACCGGTTGAACTTCAACAACGTGGCGGGGCAACCGGGGACCACCCGCCAGCTCGATCAGCTGGAGCATGTGACGGAGGTCGGCCCGTTCGTCCAGAGCGCAGTGCAGCTCGGTCGCCGGCTCTCGGTCACGGGTGGGGTCCGCTACGACTGGGTGGATTTCCAGGTCGACGATCGGCTCATCACGAGCACAAACCCGGATGACTCGGGACGGCGCCTGATGAGCGCGCTGTCGGGCTCGCTGGGTATCGCCGTCACGCCGTCCGAGGCCCTCACCGTCTACGGCAGCGTAGGTACCTCGTTCGAGACGCCCACCACGACCGAGCTCGCCAACCGGCCGACGGGGGCCGGCGGGTTCAACCCCACGCTCGAGCCGCAGACCGCCACGAACTACGAGATCGGCATGCGCGGCGACGCCGCGGGTCGTCTCAACTACTCGCTGGCGCTGTTCGACGCGGAGGTGCGCGCCGAGCTCATACCGTTTCCAGTGCCCTCGGACACGACGGGCCGCGTCTACTATCAGAATGCCGGTCGCTCGCGCCATCGG
>DASQIB010000112.1:0-10066 GCA_035631795.1 Gemmatimonadales bacterium
CCGGCGGCGACGGCGCGTCCGGCGGTCGGACCCGGCGTCAGGACGCGTACCACTCGACCGGACGTCCGTGCGGCGGTGAGACTGTCGCGCGCGGCGGAGGACAGCACCGCGCCGGCGTTGCGCAGCGTCCCGGTCGCCCCGACCACCCAGCCGTGCGGCACCGCGATGCGGACGTCGTAGTCGGCGGGGTCCATGTAGAACTCGGCCTGCAACAGATAGGGGTCCGTCACCCATCCGTCCACGTCGTCGTACACCGCGACCTGCGGGTACCAGTAGCCCATGAAATACACGTGGCCCTCGTGCCCTTCGCGGCCATCGGCGGGCGCGGGGGGCGGGGTGTAGGACCACCCGATCTCGAGCCGGACGCTATCCGCGGGGGGGAGCGGCTGCGACAACGAGATCCACATCACCGTCCCGTGGATCGTGTACTGGCCGGCGACCAGGTGGCGCCCGGCCACCGTGACGCTGCTCAGCGTCACGCCGCCCGTGACCGGCGCGAAGTCGCGCCGCGGGCTGCCCGCGGCGAAGACGTTCTGGCGCAGATAGACGGCGATGTGGCGCAACGAGTCGGGCGAACGATTGAGGTAGAGCACGCGTTCCCGCCCCTCGAGCCGATTGCGCGCGGGGTCGAGCGCGGCGGTGATCGTGTAGCGCGCGTGCTGAATCCAGTAGGCTGGGCCCGGGACGCCGTTCCGAGTCCGGGTACCGCCTGCCACGGCGCGACTGAATGCCGCGGATTCGTACACCGGACCTGGAATGGGTCGCGGAGCGGACGCGGTCGCTGCAGGGTCACCCGTGGGTGCGACGCGGGTTTGCGCACGAGCGCCCACGGTCAAGATGGGAGCCGCGAGGAGCACGGCGGATAGCATTCGGTGCCGCAGCGAGGCCTCCCAGGTCATGGCGTTCCTTCGACGCCCCGGAACGCTTGGTATGATACCCGGGTACGGTAACTGACGACATCCCCTTCTCTTCCTGAAGGCGCCCGAGTGGCCAGCACGATGCACAATCGGCAGCGGCTCGGTCCTGAGACGCTCTTCGCGGCGATCCTGATCCTGTTGTTTGTGGTCGCGCAGCTGACCGATCAATGGACGTTTCATCACTTCGTCTACGCCGGCGTCTACGACCGCGGGTGGGGTCGCATGTTGCGGAGCGCCGGCTACGTTCCGTTGTGGGGACTCGTGGGGCTCGCGTTTGTGCTCCACGACTGGGTGCCACGGGCGCGGCAGACGCTGCGCCGGGCGAGTCGTCGAGGGCTGCTGTTGTTCTGGTCTCCAGCCGCTGCGGGAGCCGCCGCCGAGCTGCTCAAGCTTGCGTTCCGTCGAGAGCGGCCCAGCCTCACGGACGGCGCGCATGTGTTCCGGCCCTGGTCCGATCGGCCCTTCTCGACCGCCGAGCTCGGGCTGCCGAGCAGCGAAGCGGCGGTGGCGTTCGCGGCCGCCGCGGTTCTGGCCCGCCTGTTTCCCGAAGCCCGAGTGCTCTGGTATGGGGTGGCGCTGGGCTGCGCCCTGACGAGGGTCGCCGCCCGAGCGCACTTCATGAGCGACATCGTCTTCGCGGCGTTGGTAGGGCACGTGGTCACGTTGATCCTGTGGCGACGCCGCACTGCGGCCGACGCCGAATCGTTGCGTGCTACGGCCGCGTGACTCGGCCCGTGGAGTGGGTGGCTTGGTCGCCTGCCGCGCCAACCGAGGCAGCTCCGTTTGCAACCAGTTGCCCGCTTCGGCCATCCATGACCGATGTGTAGCAACAAATTCCGGTTCGCGGTCCTCGTGGCGACGTCATTAGCCGTTTCCCACGTCACACAGGCGATCGCCCAGGGCATTCGGCCCCACTGCGGCTCGCAGCCGCTCGGCGCCTTCGCTTACGACCGACGTCTGTCGTTAGACCTGCGTGATTCGGTAGCGAAAATCCAAGATGGTGTCGAGATCCACGCCATCAGCTTCGCGAGTCCGCGCGGGGGGAGGGCGACCGGGCTCATGTTCGTCCCGCAGCATCGTGCGCCCGGGATCAAGCTCCCTGGCGTCGTCATGCAGCACGGGATGCCAGGAAAGGCGGAATACGTCTCCTGGGTCAGCGCCAACATCGCATATCACGGTGCCATCGTGGTCGCATTGGATGCGCCGTTCGCTCGACGAGGAGGTGACCCCGTCCAGTTCACGGCGCAGGACAGCGTGGAGCAGGTCCAACTGATCGTGGACCTGCAGCGCGCCTTTGACCTCTTGTCAGACCGCTCGGATGTCGACGCGAAACGTTTGGCGTTCGTCGGGCGCAGCTACGGTGCGGCGATGGGTGGACTGCTCGCTGGCGTCGAGTTTCGGCCGCGAACCTATGTCCTCATAGTGGGAGACGGAGGGCTCGTCACTCACTACTCGACGGCCGGTCATTCAGCTCAGCTCGACAGCCTCCCGACTGACCGGCGCGAACGCTGGCTCGCAAGTATGCGGCCCATCGAGCCGATCCAATTCATCGGCTGTGCGACCGGGGCCTCGTTCTTCTTTGAAGCGGCGCGCCGAGACGAAGCTGTCCCGATGAAGGACGCCGTGGCGTATCAGCGCGCCGCGCCCAACCCCAAGGTGGTTCGTTGGTACGACCTGGGTCACAATCTGGGCTGGCCCGCTCTCATCGACGAGCTGGACTGGCTGCACCGAACACTTGGGACAGCCCCGGCGGGGCCCCAGGCCAACATGTGGTGCGCCACCAAGGAAAGGTGCCCGGAGTAGCCCCCACACCTCCCGCAGGCGCCGGTCGCGACCGCACGCCACACGGTACATCCCGTACCGGATGGGATTCTTCTTGTAGTAATGCTGGTGATACTCCTCCGCCGGGTAGAACGCCGTGGCCCGGATGATCTCGGTGGCGATCGGCTGGGCGAACCGAGTCTCGAGCGCCCGCCGCGACGCCGCGGCCACACGATGCTGCGCCGTGTCGCCATAGAAAATCGCCGTGCGGTACTCGTCGCCGTGATCGCAGAACTGGCCATCGGCCTGCGTCGGATCGATGTCGTGCCAGAACGCGTCGACCAGCTGCTCGTACGTCACCCGCTGCGGATCGTAGACCACTCGCACCGCTTCACGATGCCCCGTCTGGCCGGTGGACACCTGCTCGTACGTCGGGTGCGGCGTCTGCCCGCCCGTATAACCCACCGTGACCGACACGACGCCCGCCACCTGGTCGAAGGCACGCTCCATGGACCAGAAGCAGCCACCCGCGAACGTCGCGGTGTCGAGCGGCGCGGTCGCGGTGGCGGCGGCGAGGACGAAAGCGAGCAGCGGGTGCATGCATCGAACGTAGGGGAGCGCCGAGCGCATCGGTAGCGGCCGCGCGCATTCTTAGAGCTTTCTCACCGAGCTCACACTCCCCGCGCCGTGCGGCGCGCCGTAGGTTTGGCGGCGTGCAGATTCTGCTCGTCGAGGACGACCGCGACCTGCGGCGCTTCCTGAGTCAGGCCTTCCGCGAAGAGGGCTACGGCGTCACCGAGGCCGACACCGGCGACCGGGCCCTCGAGCGCGCGCTCGCCACGCCGTACGGTTGCATCGTGCTGGACGTGATGCTGCCGGGGCGGGACGGCTTCAGCGTCGTGTCGGAGCTCCGGGCCCGAAGCGTCGTCACGCCGATCCTGCTGCTCACCGCCCGCGACGAGCTCGAGGCCCGGGTGCGCGGGCTGGAAGGCGGCGCCGACGACTACCTCACGAAACCGTTCGACCTGGCGGAGCTGCTCGCGCGCGTGCACGCGCTGATTCGGCGTGCCGAGCTGCGGCACCAGGGCGCCACGCTCAAGGTCGGCGATCTCGTGCTCGACCCGCTCAGCCGCCGGGTCACCCAGGGCGAGCGCGTGGTGGACCTGAGCCCACGCGAGTTCGCCCTGCTCGAGTTCCTGATGCGCAACGCCGGCCGCTCGGTGTCCCGCTCCCGCATCGCCGAAGCGGTCTGGAACTATCAGTTCGATCCCGAGACGAACGTGGTGGACGTGTACGTCAACTACCTCCGCAAGAAGCTGAGCTTCGGAGGCCGCACGGCGCCGATCCGCACGGTCCGCGGCGTCGGATACCGGCTCGAGGACGCCGCGCCATGAGCGAGAGCCGGCTCGCCGCGGTGCTCACGCGCCGCTTCGCGCGGGTGTCGTGGACGGGGCTCGCGGGCTACGCGTTGCTCGTGGTCGCGCTGTTCGTGCTGACCGCCGAAATGGCGCTGCGCCGCTCGCTCGAGCGCTCGGCCGATCTCACCCAGTCGCTGCTCGGCGCCTACCGCGACTCGACGAGCGAGCCGGGGGGCGTCATGCCGTCCGCCCTCGCCGACCAGCTCGTAGCCATGGGCGGCCAGGTCGTGATCACGCGCACCACCACCGGCGCCGGCGGGCGGGAGGACGTCTACTTCGTGTCCCCCGACATGCCCGCCCGGCGGCTCGAGGGCCTCCCGGCGAGCGCGTCGCCGGACGACGTGCGGCGCGCGCTGCTCGCCGCGATCGCCCAGCGGGCTCGCTGGCGTTATCGCGTGCTGCACCGCGCGGCCGGGGCGTTCGACATCTACGTGGTGGCGAGCCGCGAATCGTACGTCGTCGCCCTGGCCGGGCTCGTGGCCGCGGCGGCGCTGCTCCTGCCTGGCGTCGGGCTCGCCGTCGCCCGCGGCGCCCGTCAAGCCGTGGCCGGCGCGCTGCGCCCGCTCGAGCGCGTCGCGCGAGAGACCCGCGCCATCGGTCCGGCGGAGCTGGGCACCCGCCTCACCAGCCCGACGGGCCAGGCGGAAGTCACGGAGCTCGCCGACTCGGTGAACCGCATGCTCGAGCGGGTGGACCGCGCGCACCGGGCGCTGCAGGCCTTCACGGCGGACGCGAGTCACGAGCTGCGCACGCCGCTCACCCACTTGCGCGCTCAGGTCCAATGGGCCGCCGCGGAGGGGCGGACCGAGGCGGAGACGCGCGAAGCGCTCGCCACGATGGAACGCGTGCTCGACCGGACGGCGAAGCTGGTGGAAGAGTTGCTGCTCATCGCCCGGGGCGAGAACCGCCAGCTGGCGCTGGCGCACGCGCCGTTCGAGCTGACGGCGGTGGTGGACGAGGTGCGGGAGATCACGGAAGCGATGGCGCTGGAACGAGAGCTCACGGTGTCCGCACAGCCGTCACCGCCGCGCTGGGCGGTGGGCGACGCCGATCGCACGCGCCAGATTCTCTTGAACCTCGCCTCCAACGCCGTCCGCTACACGCCCGGTCCCGGCAGCATCACGCTGGCGCTCGAGGCCGACGGCACCATGGTCGGGGTGAGCGTCCGCGACTCGGGGCCCGGGATCCCGCCCGAGCACCTGGAGCGAATCTTCGACCGGTTCTACCGGGTGGATCAGTCGCGCAGCCGGGACCTGGGCGGGACCGGCCTCGGCCTCGCGATCGCGCGCCTCCTGGCCGAGCTGCAGGGCGGGCAGATCGCGGTCGCGAGCACGCCCGGGGCGGGGAGCACGTTCACGCTGTGGCTGCGCGGGGCGGCGCCGCGCGGCTGATCACACGACCAGCTTCATCGCGTGCAACTTACCACGTCACTGCCAACTCCACCGCCCGGCAGAACTTTTCTCGGGACGGACAGACGCTCGCCCGGAGGATGCCGCGATGCGGTCCACCGGGCGGTACCGGAGCCGCTGTCGGCGGGGCGGCGAAGTAGGCCGAGTCGGGCGTCAGAGAGGGCGAGTCGAAGCGCAGCACGCTCCCGTCGTCCAGCTCGAGCGCCGGCTTCAAGCGGGCGTTGATCCGCACGCCGGGCGCCGCCACGAGGCGGAGCGACGCAGGAGGCCCCGCTTCGATGGCGATCAGTGGAACGCGCTCGGCGAGCAACTGCCGGATGCGCCGGTCCCATTCCCGGTAGTCTCCATCGTCGAGATGGAACTCGCCATACCCCGTGTAGCGAATGATCCCCCGTTTGTCGATCAAGACGAAGCTCGGCCAATACTCGATCCCGTATGCGTCCCACGTGTGGCGGTCGTTGTCTTGCGCGTTCGGGTACGTGATCCCTTGCCGAGCGAGCGCCCGGGCGAGATTCCCCTTGTCGTGCTCACCGGCGTAGGGCGGGAACTCCGGCGTGTGGATGCCGATGATCGTCAGACCCTGGTCCCGATACTTCCGGTCGTACTCGACGAGGGACGGCACCGTGCGGGTGCAGTTGCCGCACGTGAACACCCAGAAGTTCAGCAACACCACTCGGTCTCGCAGCTCGGCGAGACGGAGCGGGTGATCGCTGTTGAGCCAGCTCGTGTTCGTCAGCTCGGGCGCGGGAGTCCCGCCACCGCCCGGGGCCGCCGGCCGGATCGCCGCGGT
Organism: Gemmatimonadales bacterium; assembly: GCA_035631795.1. GTDB lineage: Bacteria > Gemmatimonadota > Gemmatimonadetes > Gemmatimonadales > GWC2-71-9 > AG41. Next base: position 6,296 of record DASQIB010000112.1, read on the forward strand.
GCCCGCGACGACCAGGACGACGGCCGTGCCAACGAGTATCGATGTACCGATCTTCATCGCGCCGCGAGTCCTCTGGTCCCCGTCGGGAGGCCGGTGACGGGCCCGAGGGCCACGAGGTGGCCATCGGACTGGATGCGGAACGCGTGGATCGCCTGCACGCCGCCGGTCTGCAGCACGTACAGGTAGCCGCTGTTCCCGCTCAGCGCAATGTCGTTCACGCCGCCGCTTATGACGGCGGACGCGCCGCTCGCGTCGACCAGGCTGATCGAGCCGTCCGGCGCGATCGTGAAGGCCGACACCGATCCCGCTCCGTTACCCGTGAAGCCGAAGCGTCCGTCGTTCGTCACGACGGCCCAGCACGGCGCGCCCTGGTGGGTGCTCACCACGCCGCTCGCGAGCGAGAGCGGACCCGCGCCGAGCACGTAGGACGAGGCCGAGCCCGTCGCCTCGGATACGAACAGCTCGTTGCGAAGGCCGAAGGAGAACCCGAACGGCGTGCCACCCGCGGACGCCACCGACGTGCGCCCGCTCGCCGCGCCGTTCGCGTCCACGGCGTACACGTCGAGCAGATTCGTATTCTTCTCCGTCACGACCAGCTGACGGCCGTCGGGGCTGAACGCCACCTCCGCCGGCCCCACATTGGTACCGGAGAGGGGCTGCGTCGACCCCGCGATCGGTGCGAGGGTGCCGCCGCTGCTGACGCTGAACCCGCTGATGTTGCCGTTGCCGCCGGCGTTCAGCACATAGAGCACGTTGCCGTGGACGGAGAGACTGATCGGCAGGGTGCCGCCGGACGGCGTGACGCTCGCGAGCGACAGCCCGGCGGAGCCCACGGTGAATACCGACACGTCGTTGGAGCCGGCGTTGACGGCGAAGAGGAGTTGTCCGTCATCGCTCAGCGCGACGGCGCCCTGCGAGCCGAGCCCGGCGCCGGTGCCCGTGCCACCGGTCGCGACGGTGCCGGCGGCCGTGAGCGTGCCGTCGGCGGCACGATTGAAGACCGCGACCGCGTTCCCCGCGACCTGGTTGGTGAGTGTGTACACGGCCCGGCGGCCGCTATTCGCGTCCGCGGCGCGCTGCGCGTCGAGCGCCGACGCGATAGACGCTGCGGGGGCGGGGGCAGTGGCACTACGGGTTTGCTCGCACGCGGCGAGTGCCGCGGTGGCGAGTGCGAGAAGAGCGACGTGCTTCGGCATTGGAGTGAAACCTCCCCGAAAAAGTGAATGCGACTCGTTCGCTTCTCGGGAAGTAACGGTGTGGTCCGGCAGAGCGGATCTACCCTTTGAGCGTTATGTGAGGGTTCTAATAGTCGTCTCAGATTCGGTTGCCATGCCCGCCGAGCCCGAGTTCGCGATGTCATACGCCAGCAGGGTACGGAGGCCTCGTCTCGGTGGACACTACGGAGTCTCAGCGCAGCCGTCGGATCTCCTCCAACACCTCGATGTCGGCCGCGTCCTGGAGCCGGCCGGTGCGCTTGGTTTCGATAAGGTCGTCGAGTGCAATCAGGGGGACGCGCACGCCCTCGACCTCCACGACCTCCGCGCGTGGGGCCGCTTGCTCGTACTTGACCTTCCATGCAACGGTGAAGACGTCCACGGCGGGGTCGTCCCCGATGACGGTGATTGGGCGCTTCAGGATCTCGGCTGCCAGCCACTCATTCGCGAAACCGTACCCGGCGCGCGCGAGCCCAGCCAAGACGCGCTCGGCGTTGGCCTCGGTCCGCTCGATCAGAACGTCCACGTCCTCCGTCGTGCGCGCGTAGCCGTGCAGGATGCACGCGACACCGCCGATCACCAGGTACTTCGACCCTGATCGGTTGAGCGCTTCGCATACCTGCGCAGCGATCACGCGCGGATTCACTCCCCGGCGCGGCGAGCCCTCTTCCATTCGTAGAAGTCCTCGTACGTGTCGAATCCGATCACCTGCTGTCGCCGTTTGCGCCGGGGCCTGACCTGGCGGGCCACGCGGACCAGTTCCTCCGCCCGCCGCAGGCGCTCCGCCGGAGACCGCTTGAGGTCTGCTGCCAGGTGGCGCCGCCGCGCCGCCGCGACCTCCTCCACCGCGTACGCGGGCGCGTCGCCCTCGCGAACTCGAGCAGGAGCAGCGAGCGGCGTCGCGAGATACGCGCGGATCGCCTCGACGATCAGCCAGCTGCGCGACCGGTCCAGCACCCGCGCTCGCCGGTCGGCTGCCGCCAGGACATCGCGGGGCAGGGTGATCGATATCCGTGTGAAGGCCATGGTGCATACTCGGTATTACTGGGTACGACAAACCTACCCCACCGGAGTCCCCGGTGGCAAGACCGTACCGGGGGCGCCAAGTTACTGAGTTCGTCAACTATCGAAGGAGCGCCTCATGCGCCGCGCCGGCCCGCTGCTCGCCACTCTCGCACTCGCCGTTCCCGCGTCCGTCGTCGCCGCTCAGACCGACACGTTGCTCTCCGCACTGAAGCTGCCGGCGCGCGCGGGATTCGCGCCGCTGGTGCCGCCACCGCCCGGCCATCCGGTGCTGCTCAAGCCGGATCGCGTGTTCGACGCGATGAGCGAGGCGACGCACTCAGGCTGGGTAGTGCTCGTCCAGGGGGACTCGATTGCCGCGGTGGGGCCCGCCGCCACCGTGCGCGCGCCCCGCGACGCGCAGACCATCGCCCTGCCCGGCCTCACCCTGCTCCCGGGACTGATCGACGCCCACTCGCACGTGTTTCTGCATCCCTACAACGAGACGCTGTGGAATGACCAAGTGCTGAAGGAGCCCCTGGGCTATCGCGTGGTCGAAGCGGTGCTGCACGTGCGGAACACGCTGATGCAGGGGTTCACGACGCTGCGCGACCTGGGCACCGAGGGGGCGGGGTTCGAGGACGTGTCCTTGAAGCGCACGATCGACGACGGTCTCATCCCCGGCCCGCGCCTCGCGGTGGTGACGCGCGCCATCGTGGCCACCTCGAGCTACGGCCCCGGGCCCCGCGGCTTTCGCCCGGATTTGGACCTGCCGCAGGGCGGGCAGGCGGTGAGCGGCGTGCCGCAGGTGCTCGCGGCGGTGCGCGAGCAGGCGGGCCGAGGCGCGGACTGGATCAAAGTGTACGCCGACTACGGCCGCGGACCGCACGGCGAGGCCGAGCCGACGTTCAGCCAGGAAGAGCTGGACGCGCTGGTCGCGGAAGCGCACTCGTCCGGCCGTCCCGTGGCCGCCCACGCCACCACGCCGGAGGGCATGCGTCGCGCCGTGCTCGCGGGCGTGAACACCATCGAGCATGGTTTCGGCGGCACCGACTCGGTGTTTCGCCTGATGGCGCAGCACGGCGTCGCGTACCTGCCGACGCTGACCGCCGTCGAGGCGTACGCGGAATACTTCGACCACTACACGCCAGGCGGCGCTCCCACCGCCAGCATGCGCCAGGCGGCGCAGGCGTTTCAGCTCGCGCTGAAGGACGGCGTGACCATCGGCTGCGGCAGCGACGTCGGCGTATTCACGCACGGCACCAACGCCCGCGAGCTCGAGTGGATGGTGCGGGATGGCATGAGACCCGCGCAGGCCGTGCTCGCCGCCACCGCCGTGAACGCGAAGATCCTCGGGCTCGACAAGCGGATCGGGCGGGTGCTGCCCGGCCTCGCGGCGGACCTGGTCGCGGTCAGCGGCGATCCCACGAGCGACATCTCGGCCGTGAGTCGCGTGCGGTTCGTGATGAAGGCCGGCGTGATCTACCGGGAGCCGTAGAAGCCGCGCCCTTAACACGACCGTGGCGCCCCACCGTCGAGTCACCCTCTTGCGCCT
>DASQIB010000113.1:0-14533 GCA_035631795.1 Gemmatimonadales bacterium
GCCACGCAGCAGATCGATGTCGCGGCGTCCCAGGCGATCCACGCCGGTCTGGTTGGTGAGCAGGGCGACGCGCTTGCCGGCGACGAGCCCGATGGAATCGGACAGGACCACTTCGATTCCGGGCCGCACCTGCGCCGTCGCGGGAAACGCGGCGGCCGCGAGGCCGGCGAGGACCACCAACAGCGAGCGAGAATGCGGGCGCATAGACTCCTGGTCGTTGCCGCAGTGGTCGGATGTGCCGGCGGTCGGGCGGCGAGGCCCGCGACCGACGCGATCCCGGTTGCTCCGCCTGCTCAGACGGATTCCGTCGCGTCCCTGCTGGCCACGCTCAGCGTCCGCGAGCAGATCGGTCAGCTGATCATCCCGTGGCTCTCCGGAAACTACACCGCACTGGACGATTCGCTTTTCCAAACGGCCGCCCGGTGGGTGGATTCGCTCCAGGTGGGCGGTGTCATCGTCTCGGTCGGGTCGCCGTTCGACATCGCCGCCAAGCTCAACGCGCTGCAGCGACGCGCCCGCCTGCCCCTCCTCGTCTCGGCCGACCTCGAGTGGGGCGCCGGGATGCGCGTGGTGGGGGCCACGGCGTTCCCCCAGATCATGGCCGCCGGCGCCACGGGCGATCCCCGGGACGCCTATCAGATCGGCGCCGCCGCCGCCGTGGAGGGCCGGGCCGTCGGCATCCACGTGAATTTCGCGCCCGACGCGGACGTGAACAACAACCCAGCCAATCCCATCATCAATGTCCGCTCCTTCGGCGAGGATCCTCGGAGCGTGTCGCGTCTCGTGACGGAGTACGTGGGGGGCCTGCACGACCACGGCATGCTCGCGACCCTCAAGCACTTCCCCGGGCACGGCGATACGCAAACCGACTCGCACCTGGGCCTGCCCGTGATCACCGCCGGCTACGCGCGGCTCGATTCGCTGGAGCTGGTCCCGTTCCGCGCGGGCATCGCGGCGGGCGCCGACGTCGTCATGAGCGCCCACATCGCGTTCCCCGCGTTCACGGGCACCGACGAACCGGGCACGCTGTCTCCCGCGGTGCTTACGGGCTTGTTGCGTGACTCGCTGAGGTTCGGGGGTCTGGTCGTGACCGACGCGCTCACCATGGGTGGGATCGTGGCGCAGTACGGGGCTGGCGAGGCGAGCGTCCGGGCGTTTCTCGCGGGGTCGGACCTGCTGCTCATGCCCGCCGATCCCGACTCCGCCATGGAGGCGATGACGGCGGCCGTGGCCTCGGGCCGGATCCCGCGGGAACGACTCACCACCTCGGTGCGACGCGTGCTCGAGATCAAACGCCGGCTGGGTCTGTTTCAGCGACGCACGGTGCCGCTGGACTCCATCATGGCGGTGGTCGGCAGCCGGCGGTTTCAGGACGCGGCCGCCGACCTCGCGGTGCGGTCGCTCACCCTGGTGCGAGACGTGGGCGGACGGCTGCACGCGCTGCGCGCGCATCCCAGCCGGCTCGCGCTGATCGCGTACGCTGACGAGGCGAACGGTATGGTCGGACAATTCCTCACCGACCTGTTGCGGCAGGGCGGCGACACGGTCGAGTACTTCCGGCTCTGGCCCATGTCGGGAACGCTGTCCTACGACTCAGCGCGGGCGGTCATCGCCCGCGCGCCTTCGACCGTCTTCGTCGCGAACGTGCGCCCGATCTCATGGAAAGGAAACATCGCCCTTCCCGATTCCCTCGCCCAGCTGGTGACGGCGACGGACAACGCGCACCCGACCGTGCTCGTGTCGCTCGGGAGCCCGTACCTCACCAACCAGGTGCCGGGCATCAAGTCCTATCTCATCGCCTGGAGTGGCGTGCGAGCCTCGGAGCGCGCCGTTGCCCTCGCCCTGCTCGGACGCGTGCCGATCACCGGCCATCTGCCGATCCGAGTCCCACCCGACTATCCGCTCGGGTGGGGCGTGAGCGTCCCCGCCGTCCATCCGTGAGGCGCGGGCTCGGCAGCGCCCTCACCGCGCTGCTCGTCGCGTGCGGGTCGTCGGGTACGGTGCCGCCGCTCCCCGCGAGCACCGGAATCCCGCAGGCTCCCGCCGCGGCGCTTGGCTTCGACAGCGTGCGGCTTGCCACGGTGACGGGTTACCTCCGCGCCGAAGCCGACAGCGGGGCGTTTCCCGGCGCCGTGATCGCGGTGGGACGGCACGGGCGCCTGGCGCTGCTCGTGGCCGTCGGGCACTACGGGATCGACGATCCGCGCCCCGTCGAGCCTGGGACCATTTACGATCTCGCGTCGCTCACGAAGGTGGTCGGCCTCACGACCGCGTGCATGCTCCTGGTGGACGAGGGGAAGCTGGCGCTCGACGCACCGATCACTCGATACGTGCCGGCGTTCCGGGGATCGATGAAGGATCAGGTGACAGTCCGCCACCTGCTCACGCATTCCGCGGGCCTCGTCGCGGATCTCCCCCTCTACGATTCCACGGCGACGCGCGCGGCGGCGCTCGCGGCCGTCGATACGTCTACCCTGGTAGCGCCACCGGGGACGAGCTATCGGTACTCGGACTTGAGCGCCATCGTCCTCATGCAGGCCGTGGAGCGCGCTGCCGGTGAGCCGCTCGATCGGTTTCTCGCCGACCGCGTGTTTCGCCCGCTCGGCATGCCGGCGACGCGCTTCCTCCCACCGGCCACGTGGCGCGACCGGATCGCCCCGACCGAGCACGACACCGTGTTCCGCCACCGGTGGCTCCGGGGCGAGGTCCACGACGAGAGCGCGGCACGGCTGGGCGGCGTCTCGGGGAACGCCGGCCTCTTCTCCAACGCGCTCGACTTGTCGCGGCTGGCGGCGATGCTCTTGAATGGCGGGGCGTGGGATTCACTGCAGCTCATTCGGGCGGAAACCATCGCGGAGTTCATCACGCGCCAGAATATTCCGCCAGGCTCGACCCGGGCGCTCGGCTGGGATACGCCGTCCGATTCGGGATACTCGAGCGCGGGAGCGGAGCTGTCACGCCGGTCGTTCGGCCATACCGGCTTCACCGGGACGTCCATGTGGATGGACCCCGACCGCGACCTCTTCGTGATTCTGTTGACCAACCGCGTCAACCCGACTCGCGCCAACACCGCCATCCTGCGCGTCCGGGCGCGCGTCGCCGATCTGGTGGCCGACGCCTTGAACCATCCCGAGCTGTAGTCGGTCTACTCGACGACGGTCTTCCAGCCGCGCCGCGACAGGTCGCGGTAGATGACCCATCCCGCGACGGATGCCAGTACCAGGAGCCCGAGTCCCATCGGCACCTCGTGGAGCAGAATCTTGCCCACACCGAACAGGCTCCCGTACACGAGGACGCACCCGGCGACCCAGTCGACCAGGTTCGCCAAGCCGTCCGCCGAGGGTTGAACGTCCGGAGCCCGCGCGGCGACCGGGCCCCATCCCGTTCGCGACGGTCGGGTGCGGCGGTAGAACGCCGCGAGCGTCGACTCGGACTCGGGGCGCGTCAGATAGGTGACCGCCAGCCATACCGCGGTGGTGACGCCGACCGTCACCAGCACGATCTTCGCGAAGTCCACCGGCCGGTCGCTATCGAGCCCCCAGACTTTCTGCAGCAGAACCGACATGACGAACGCCGCGATCATCGCCGAGACCTCGCTCCAGGCGTTGATGCGCCACCAGTACCAGCGTAACAGCAGCACGGCGCCGGTGCCGGCTCCGGTGATGATCAACAGCTTCCAGGCGCCGCTGATCGACTCGATACGGAACGCCACGGCCGCGGACAGCACGGTCAGGACACCGGTCGCCAACCGCGACGCGAGCACGTAATGCGACTCGCTTTCCTGACGACGCATGAAGCGCCGATAGAAGTCGTTCACGAGGTAGCTCGCGCCCCAGTTGAGTTGCGTGGCGATGGTCGACATGAAGGCCGCCGCGAACGCGGCCACCATGAGTCCGCGCAGCGACGACGGGAGATAGTCGATCATCACCCGGATGTATCCGGTCTCCGGGTCCTGGAGGTTGGGGAACAGAATCAGGGAGGCCAGCGCGACGAGGATCCAGGGCCACGGCCGCACGGCATAGTGCGCGATATTGAACCACAACGTCGCCAGCAGCGAGTGCTTCTCGTCCTTCGCGCTCAGCATCCGTTGCGCCACGTACCCACCGCCGCCGGGCTCGGCTCCGGGGTACCAGGTGGCCCACCAATTCACCGCGATATACACGAAGAAGGTGATCATCGGCATCCACGCGGAGCCGATGTCGGGCACGAAGCTGAGCACCGACCCCTGCCCGCCGCCCGTGGCTCCTCGGAGCTGGTCGATGGCCGCCAGTTTCACCCGCATGGCGTCGATCCCGCCCACCGCCCGGACCGCGAACACGGCCAACACAATCACCATGCCCATCTTGATCACGAACTGAAAGAGATCGGTCACCAGCACGCCCCAGAGCCCGGAGAGGGTCGAGATCGCGGACGTGAGGACGATCAGCCCGACGACGATCCAGAGCGCCTCGCCCTTGGAGATCCCGAAGATCAGCTGCAGGATCTTCGCCATGGCGAGGTTCACCCAACCGAGGATGATGCAGTTGATCAGGAGTCCCAGGTACAGCGCGCGGAAGCCGCGCAGGAACGCCGCGGGTGGGCCGGCGTAACGGATTTCGGCGAACTCGATGTCCGTCATGACGCCGGAGCGACGCCACAGGCGGGCGTAGAAGAACACCGTCAGCATCCCGCTCGCGAGCAAGTTCCACCACAGCCAGTTCCCCGCGATGCCATTCTTGGCGACGAGACCGGTCACGGCGAGTGGGGTGTCGGCGGCGAAGGTTGTCGCCACCATCGACGTGCCGGCGAGCCACCAGGGGACGTTCCTCCCGGACAAGAAATATTCCGCGGTGTCGCGGCTCGCGCGGCGCTTGTAGTACAGGCCGACCGCGACGTTGAACAGGAAGTACAGGGCGACGACCAACCAGTCCGCGAGCGTAAGTCGCATGGTTGTGGCAGCCCTCGCGTCGGAGAGTTGACTTGGTCGAAGGAACCGTCTAAGTTCGCATCTGACTGGAGGATCGCAATGGCCACGACGCAACACACCACCCCCGTGACCCTGACCCTGACCGAGAAGGCCGCGGCCGAGGTCCGGAAATTCATGGCGGAGGAGAAGGTTTCGCCCGAGACCGCCGGGCTCAGGATCGCGGTGCTACCCGGGGGCTGCTCGGGATTCCGCTACAGCCTGAACATCGAAGACAAGCCCGGGGACGACGACGTCGTGATCGAGACTGCGGGCGTGCGGTGTTTCGTCGACGGCTTCAGCGCCCAGCACCTGAACGGCGTCACCCTGGACTACAAGAGCAATTTCCAGGAGTCGGGGTTCGCCTTCGAGAACCCGAACGCCACAGGCGGCTGCGGCTGCGGATCGTCCTTCACGGTCTGAGGCCGTTGCCCCCGGTTGATTCGGCCTTCCAAGCCCGCGCGTCTCGCGGGCTTTTTGTTGCCCACCGGTGCGGCCGCTCGACGTAGCCGTCATCGCGGCGTACTGCGCCGCGGTGGTGGTCTTCGGGCTCGTCCTCTCCGGCCGCCAGCGTGACGCGAGCGACTACTTTCTGGGGCACCGCGGGCTGCCGTGGTGGGCGCTGATGTTCTCGATCGTCGCGACCGAGACGTCCGCCCTGACGGTCATCTCGGTCCCCGGCATCGCGGCCCGCGGGGACCTGACGTTCGTGCAGCTGGCGTTCGGGTATCTGGCGGGCAGGATCGGCGTCGCGGCCCTGCTCCTCCCTGGCTATTTCGAGGGCACCCAGGATACGGCCTACCAGCGGCTGGAGCGTCGTTTCGGTCCCGCGGCCCGGCGCGCGGCCTCCGGCCTGTTCCTCGTGACGCGAGCCCTGGGCGACTGCGTGCGGATCTTCGCCACCGCGATTCCTCTCGCCATCATCACCCGCTGGAATCTCGCCGCCGGCATCCTCGCGATCGGAACCGTGACGCTCGTCTATACCTGGGTCGGCGGCCTGCGCGCCGTAGTGTGGGTGGACGTGGTCCAGCTGGGCGTCTATCTCCTGGGCGGGATCGCGACCCTCATCGTCGCGACGCACCTCGCGGGAGGCGTTGGGGCGTTCACGCGGGCCTGGGACCAGGGGAAGCTCCTGGCATTCGACTTCCGTCCCTCGTTCACGATCCTCTACACGTTCTGGGGCGGTCTCGTCGGCGGCGCCCTCATTGCGGGCGCATCCCACGGGACCGATCACCTGATCGTGCAACGCCTGCTCGCCGCCCGTGGTCTCAAGGACGCCCAGCGCGCCCTGATCGGGTCCGGCATGTTCATCATCGTGCAGTTCACGCTCTTTCTGCTCGTCGGCACGAGTCTGTGGCTGGCGGGGGCCGATCAGCCCGGCATGCGCGGCGACGCGATCTATCCCACGTTCGTGATCACGCGGCTTCCGGCGGGGCTGGCGGGCCTGGTCGTGGCGGGGATTCTGGCCGCCGCGATGAGCAGCCACGCATCGGCCGTGAACTCGCTCGCGTCCGCATCCACGCACGACTTCTACTCGCCGCTGACAGGCCGCCAGGATCCCACACACCTCTTATGGGTCGGCCGCTGGCTCACGTTGCTCTGGACGATCGTGCTCGTCCTCGGCGCCATGGCGTTTCGCGACCAGAACACGCCGGTCGTTCAATTGGCGCTGAGCATCACGTCGCTCACCTACGGTAGCCTGCTCGGGACCTACCTGCTCGGGGGGATGTGGCCCCGCGCGCGCCAGCGGGACGTCATCATCGCCATGACGGCCGGCGTGGCCTTGATGACGCCGATCGTCCTCGGGGCGGTGATCCCGCAGTTCCCCCCGCAGTGGCGCTGGCTTCCGGGACTCGCGTGGCCGTGGTATGTGCCGCTGGGGACGGGGGTGACGGTGGCGGTGGGGATGGCGTCATCGGCGCTGAAGGCGACGGATGAAAAGGCGACGGATGATGGAGCGACGGATGGTTAAGGCGATATGACGCCCCCTAAATCCGCCGATTCACCATCCGCCGCCTTATCGTCCGTCGCTCTTCTAGGGGCCGACGCGGGCGGATCACATTGCACGGTGGTTGTCGGTGCGCCGGACCTCACCATCCTGGGCCGCGCGGACGGGCCCGGAGCGCCGATGCGTCCTGGCGGCGCGAGTGCCTCCGCCGCTGTACTCGCCGAGACGGCACGACGCGCCGCGGCCCAGGTGGGGGGGGGAGGCGAGCTGCCCGTGGCGCGGGCGGTCGTGGGCGTGGCAGGCGCCGGCCGCGACCAGGAGCAGGCGGAGCTGGCCCACGCCCTTGTGACCGCGGGGGTGGCGCGCCGGGTGCGCGTGCTCCCCGATGGCGCGGTCGCGCTTGCCACCGCGTTCGGCGATGGATTGGGGATTCTGGTGAATGCCGGAACCGGATCGGTTGCCTACGCGCGTGACCCGAGCGGCGCGCTCCACCGCGCGGGCGGGTATGGCTGGCAGCTCGGAGATGAGGGGGGCGGATACTGGCTGGGACGCCGCGCGTTGGAGGTCGCGGCGCGGGCGCAAGATGGTCGAGGCGAAGGATCGACCCTGCTCGCCCGTCTCCTGAGCGCGCTCGGCCTGCAGCAGTTCGACGATCTCGTCCGCTGGACCGCGACCGCGACCCCGTCGCAGGTGGCCGCGCTCGCGCCGCACGTGTTGAACGCCGCTCGCGAAGGAGAGGTCGTCGCGCGCCGTGCAGTGGACCAGGCGGCGTCCGAGCTCGTGGAGCTTGTGGCCACACTCACCCGCGCCTTCCCGGGTACCGGGCCGATCCCGGTGGCGGTCGCGGGTGGCCTGCTCCTCCCCCATTCGCCGCTCGCAGCCGCTTTCGGCCAGCGTCTCGCCGACGGCGTGAAGCGCGCGCGGCTGGTGGCGGACAAAATAGATCCGGCCGTCGGAGCGCTGAAGCTGGCGGCTCAGCTCGAGTAACGGGAGCTTCAGGCCGCTCTCTTCACCTGGGTATCGAGGGACGCCGGATCCCACTCACTCTCGGTTCTCGCGACATAGACTGCAGCGGTCAAATCGCCACAGACATTGAGCGTCGTTCGGCTCATGTCGAGGATTCGCTCAACTCCGTAGACCACGCCAACCACCTCCGGTGGGATGCCGACGGTGACGCACACCACCATCAATGGAGCGAGAGAGCCGCCGGGTACGCCGGCCGTGCCGACCGCGGTGATCACGCTCATGATCATGGCGATCACCTGTTGTCCGAGCGTCAGGTCCACCCCGAAGAGCTGGGCCAGGAAGAGGACCGTCACGCCCTCGTAGAGCGCGGTGCCGTTGTGGCACATCGTCGACCCCAGCGAAAGCACAAAGCCCGCGATCTTGGGTGGGATCTTGAGCTCGTCCTCGGCGACCGCGATGTTGGTCGGGAGGGTCGCGTTGCTCGAGCTGGTCGTAAACGCGGTGACGATGCTCGGCGTGATTCGGCGCCAGAAGATGCTCGGCCGCAGCCCTCCCAGGAACCGCACCAGCAGCGACAGGCTTACGGCGCCATGGATCAAGAGGCCGACGAGCACGACCACGACGTAGCCGAGCAGCTTCCGCAGGATGTCCCAACCGAGCAGGGACGTGACGACAAAGATCAGCCCGAACACGCCGTACGGGGCCAGCTTCATCGCCATCCCGATGATCTTGGCGATCGCTTCGCCGATGGCGTCGAGCACCTGCACGAGAGGCCGTGCCTTATCCTCCGGGAGGAGCGTGAGGGCCGCGCCGAAGACCAGGGCGAAGAAGATGATCCCCAGCATATCGAGGTTCGCTGCGGCCTGAATCGGATTCCGCGGCACGATGTTTACGAAAAAGTCGACCCCGAATTTCGGCGTCCCGCCCGCCGGGAGGCCCGCGACCTGCCCGCGATAGGCGTCGAGGAGCTGCTGGCGCACTTCGACCGGGACGCCGACGCCAGGCCGCACGAGGTTGACGAGCAGGATCCCGATGACGGCGGAGATCACCGTGGACAGGAGGAAGTACGCGAGCGAGCGCATCCCCACCCGACCCACCTTGCGGATGTCCCCGAGCTGCGTCACGCCGAGCGCGATGGACGTGAAGACCAGGGGCACGACCGTCATGAAGAGGATCCGCAGGAACACCTGCCCCACGGGGCCGGCGATGTTCGTGTTCACCCAGCCCACCCACGCCGCGCCCCCGGCCCAGACGTTGACCGCGAGACCGGACAGCCCGCCGGCGAGCAGCCCGATGAAGATTTTGGTGTGGAGCTTCACTACCGGTCGAGGCCGAGCCGCCGCACGCGACTATGGCGCACGCTGTACAAGAAGTAGATCGATGCGCCGATCGCCATCCAGAGACCGAACCGTAGCCAGGTGAGCAGCGGCAGGTTCACCATCAGGTAGACGCAAAACGCGGCCGATACGATGGGCAGCACGGGCACCCACGGCGTCCGGAACGGCCTGGGCCGGTCCGGCTCCTGACGCCGCAAGACGACGATCCCGAGGGCAACGAGCACGAACGCGAACAGCGTGCCGATATTGGTGAGCTCCAGCACCCAGCCGATGGGTGCGAACGCCGCCGAGACGGCGACGAACACGCCCGTGATGATGGTGGTGATGTGGGGTGTCTTGTACTTCGGGTGCAGTCGCGCGGCCCAGGGCGGCAGCAGACCATCGCGCGCCATGGACATGAAAATCCGGGCCTGGCCGAGCTGGAACACCAGCAAGACCGACGTCATCGCGGCGACGGCCCCGAGCGCCAGGATCCCCGCCGCCCAATCGGCGTGGATGTATTGCAGCGCCACGGTGAGCGGGTCCGGCACGTTGAGCTTGTCCCAGGGAATGAGCCCGGTGAGCACCAACGCGATCGCCACGTACAGCGTCGTACAGATGATCAGCGAGGCGATGATGCCGAACGGGATGTCTTTCTGTGGATTCTTGGCCTCTTCCGAAGCCGTACTTACCGCGTCGAATCCGATGTAGGAGAAAAAGATGATCGCCGCGCCGACGCTGATCCCCTTGAGGCCATTCGGCGCGAAACTCGGCGTGGTCCATTGCGCCGGCTGGATGTACTTGAGCCCGACGAACAGGAAGAGCCCGATGATGCCCACCTTGATGGCGACCATCGCGGTGTTCACCCGAGCCGACTCCTTGGTCCCGATCACGAGCAGCCAGGTGATGATCGCGACGATCGCGAGCGCGGGAAGATTGAAGACGATGGGGACCGGACCGATGTGTGGGGCCGACGCGAGCAGCGCCGGGTCGGCGAGCGCGGACCGCAGATCGGTCACGAGCCATCGGGGCATCGTGAGCCCTAACCCTCGCAGCAAGGAATCGAAGTAGCCCGCCCAGCCGATGGCGACCGCGATGTTTCCCACCGCATACTCGAGGATCAAGTCCCAGCCGATGATCCAAGCGATGAGCTCACCGAGCGTCGCGTACGCATACGTGTAGGCACTGCCCGAGATCGGGATCATCGCCGCGAACTCGGAATACGTGAGCGCCGCCAGGGCGCTCGTGGCCCCCGCGAGCAGAATCGAGACGGTGATCGCCGACCCGGCCCCCACATGCCCGGCGTCTCCGCTGATCGCCGTCCCGATCGCCGCGAAGATCCCGGCGCCGATGACCGCGCCGATCCCCAGGGCGGTGAGCTGCAGCGGGCCCAAGGACCGCTTCAGGCCGCCTCCCGCCTCCCCGTCGGCGATGCACTGGTCGACGGTCTTGCGGCCGAAGAGCTGGCTTCTAGACAAAGAGCGGCGCGAGCACGAGCGTGACGGTGCTCAACAGCTTGATGAGCACGTGCAACGACGGACCCGCGGTGTCCTTGAACGGATCACCGACCGTGTCACCCACGACGGCCGCCTTGTGGGTCGGACTGCCCTTCCCCCCGTATTCACCGGTCTCGATGAATTTCTTGGCGTTGTCCCACGCCCCGCCGCCGTTGTTCAACAGCGTCGCCATCAGGATGCCGCCGATCGTGCCGACCATGAGGAACGACGCCACGGTCTCGGCGCCGACGTGGAACAACACCTTGAAGACGAGCCCGACCGCGATCGGCATGCCGACCGCGAGGAGACCGGGCGCCACCATCGCCTTGAGCGCGCCGATTGTCACGATGTCGACCGCGCGTCCGTAGTCCGGCCGCGAGGTGCCCTTGAGGATCCCCGGGTCGGCCTGGAACTGGCGGCGCACTTCCTGGATCACGCTCACGGCTGCCTTGGTCACCGCGCTGATGGCGAGCGCGGAGAACCAGAACACGAGCATCGCCCCGAGCAGTCCACCCACGAACACCTCGGGTTTGGAGATGTCCACGGCTGCGAGCGGCGAGCCAAGCGCCGCGACCTCGTCGAGGAAGGCCGAGAAAAGCAGGAACGCCGCGAGCGCCGCCGAGCCGATGGCGTACCCCTTGGTGAGCGCCTTCGTCGTGTTGCCGACGGCATCGAGGCGGTCGGTGCGCCTGCGGATGTCCTCCGGCTGGTGGGACATCTCGATGATCCCGCCGGCGTTGTCCGTGATCGGACCGAACGTGTCCATCGCCAGGATGTACGCCGCCGTGCCGAGCATGCCCATGGTCGCCACCGCGGTGCCGAACAACCCCGAGTGCGCGAGCCCGCTCGACGCCCCCAGCTTGTACGACGCGATGATGGCCGCCGAGATCGTGAAGGTCGGCAGGGCGGTGCATTCGAGCGCCACCGCGAACCCCGCGATGATGTTCGTCGCCGGCCCCGTCACGGAGGCCGCCGCGATCGACTTGACGGGGCGATAACGGTACTCGGTGTAGTACTGGGTGATGTAGACGAACGCGATCGACGTCGCGATGCCGATCACGCCGCACAGGGCGAAATGCCACCAGGCATCCGGGTGGCTGGGCGGGTTGAGCAGCCAGTACGTGCCACCCGCGAACCCCAGGGCGGCGAGCACCGCCGTCCACATGTAGCCGCGATTCAACGCGTGCATGGGGTCCTCGTCCTCGCGGGCCTTGACGAGCAGCACTCCGACGATCGAAGCCACCAACCCGAACGCGCGCGCCACGAGGGGGAACAGCATCAAGCCCACGACCTGCACCGGGGTGAACACGCCGGGATTGGCGAGGGCGAGGCCGGAGCCGAGGATCATGGCGCCGATGTTCTCCGCGGCGGTCGACTCGAACAGGTCGGCGCCACGGCCCGCGCAGTCGCCCACGTTGTCGCCCACCAGATCGGCGATCACCGCGGGGTTGCGGGGATCGTCCTCGGGAATCCCCGCTTCCACTTTGCCCACGAGGTCGGCGCCCACGTCGGCGGCCTTGGTGTAGATCCCGCCGCCGAGCTGGGCGAACAGCGCCACGAACGACGCGCCGAAGCCATAGCCCACGATCATCAGCGGAATCTTGGTCGGCTCGAAGTGCAGGACGTCGAGGATCGTGTAGAGGATGCCGACGCCGAACAGGCTCATCGCGACGACGAACAACCCGCTCACCGCGCCACCCCGCAACGCGATCTGCAGGGCCTTGTTCAGGCTCGTGCGGGCGGCGCTGGCGGTCCGGATGTTCGATCGCACGGCCACATACATGCCGACGATTCCGGCGACCCCCGAGCACAGTGCCCCGAACAAAAAGGACAGCGTGGTCGTCAACGCCAGCGTCGCGGCGACTGGCTCGCCGGGGTGGGGCTTTCGGAAAAACGCGTACAAGACATAGATGAGCACGCCCAGGGCGATACTCAGGGTCCCGATGGTGCGGTACTGACGCCGGAGGAACGCTTCCGCGCCCTCCTGAATCGCGTCGGAGATCTTCCGCATGTCGGGGGTGCCGTTGTCCTGCCGCAGGACGTAGCCTCGCAGACTCCAGGCGACGACCAGGGCGAGGACCGAGAGCCCCAGGACGAGAGCAATGAGCATAGTCGGTTGTAGCTCCTTGGAGCCCCGCCTCAGGGGGCGGGGGCGGGGCGGGCGTCGACGAGTCTAGTGACTGCTCGTGTAGCGGATGGAGACGACGCTCGCCACCGGCTGCCCGCGCTGCATGGCCGGGACGAATCGCGTCTCCATCATCAGGGCCACGAACGCTCGCCGGCACTCCTCGTCCGACGGCGGCGGGTCCACTTCGACCCGAGTGGGCTGTCCGTCGGCGGCCACCCAAAACGAGACTGCAATCCGCCCTCGAGATGCGGAGCTGAACATGCACTCCGGGGGCCGAGGGATCACTCGGCGAGGTTGGGCGGAGACAATGTAACCACCTTGGCCCCCTGTTCCAGACCCCGGGCCGGTCCCAGGGCCCGACCCCCGCGCCGAGCCCTGCCCGCTCGGGCTCCCTCCGCCGCCACCCAAGACCGTCGCGGGCGGCGCGAGGATCGCCTGGGGCATGTCGAGGGGTGGCAGGTCCAGGGGGATGTGACGCAACGCCGACAAGTCGGTGAGAACGATGCGTGGTGGCTCTTGGACATCCACCGCTGCGGGGCCTCCCGCGTTGGGAAGCGCGAAGAAATTGATGCGTCGTCCGGCGAGGCCCGGCGCGCCACTCAGGCGGCCCTCGGGGCGTCGCGCGTACGCCACCAATAGGCCGATGACCACAGCGTGCGTGACCAGAGCCAGGGTCGCCCCGGAGCCGAGGCGACGGCGGGGCAGCAGTAACCGCAGGCCGGGGAGCGGAAGGCGTTCGGGGGATGGTGGGCTCACGGTGCTTGAGATATACCCCGATAACGATTGTAGGGGCGCAGCACGCTGCGCCCCTACACCGCCGCTCGACTCCGCCGGTTACTTCTTGGCCTGGTCGGGGGGCGTGAACCCGATGACCTGAACGCCCGCGCCGTGCGCGATATCCATCGCCACCATCACATCCAGATACTTCCGGTTCGGCGCCGCCTTGATGAACAGCAGCTTGGCCGGGCGCGGGTCGTAGATCTGATGGAACGCCTGGTCGAGCTGGTTCAGGGCGTAGGCTTGACCGTTGATCGCATACGACCCGTCGCCCTTGAGCTCGAGCACGATCTGGCTCGATTGCTGCGGTTTCGACTTCGTCTGTTGCTCGGGCGGGACCTGCACGTCGAACGCCTTGCGCGAGAGCGGCTGCGTGATCATGAAGATGATCAGCAGCACGAGCAGCACGTCGATCAGCGGCGTGACGTTGATGTCCGAGCTGAGCCCTTCACCACCGCCCGTGGACCCCATCGCCATGGGTCAAGACCCTTCTTTCTTTTTGACGAGCGACTGCTTCTGCTCGGTGATGGCGCCGACCACGCGTACACCCGCCTTCCGGGCGATTTCGATCGCCTGCTGGACGCGCCCAAAGGGGATGTCCTGGTCCGCCTTCAGGAACAGGATCTTGTCCGTGGTCCGACTTTCGTAGAGCGCCTGGAGCCGCCCAGGAAGCTCTTCGTCGGAGATCGGCTTCGGCCCAGTGCCAAGGTCGAGAAAGAACTTCTGGTTCTGATCAATGCCGAGCCGGATCTCGTCCGGCCCTTCGGGCCGGTTCTCGGGATTGTCCGAGCGCGGGATGGTCGCCTGGAAGCCCTTCGCGATCAGCGGCGTGACGATCATGAAGATGATCAGCAGCACCAGCATCACGTCGATCAGCGGCGTGACGTTGATGTCGGCCTTGACGGCCGCGCGGGAGCTAGTGGCTGACAGGGCCACTGGTCTGCGACGCCTTCTGCGTCT
>DASQIB010000114.1:0-4321 GCA_035631795.1 Gemmatimonadales bacterium
GGAGCAGCATGCCCATGAAGTCGGAGAGCGCGTTCATGTAAGCGCCCGCCAGGATGTTGCCCGCCTCCTTGAGGCACGACTGCTCGAGCGCGTCGAACGCCGCCGTGGTCCCGATCGGCCGGCGCAGCAGCATGTCGCACAGCCGCCGCCCCACCGCTTCCGGAAACAACAACAGCGTCCGCCCGGTCAAATCCCCGAGCATGTGCATCAGCACCGCCGCCACCACGTCCTGCGGATTCCCGAGCAGGTCGGGCACCTCCTCGAGCCGCGCGATGTTGATCTGGGGCACGCTGATCATGATCTTGCGGTTGGTGAGCTGCGACAGCGCGGTGGCCGCGTGGCCCGCGCCGATGTTGGCTACCTCGCGCAGCGCATCGATCTGCAGCTCCTTCAGCTCCCGCACGTCCTCCATGCCGCCCCCCCGGGGATCCTACAGCAGACCGCCCGCGTCCAGAATCAACGCGGGAAAGCCGTCCCCCATGATGGTCGCCCCGCTGAACACCGGCAGGGTCCCCTGTGGCGCGTCGAAGGCCTTCACCACGATCTCCTGCTGGCCCAGCATCCCGTCCACGACAATCCCGCTGCGCCGCTCGCCCATCTCGAGCACGATGATCGGGCAGCGGACCGGCGCGTCGCCGCCGACGCCGAGGAGGCGCCGGAGGTGCACGAGGGGCACGACGCGATCCTTGAGCACGATCGCCTCGCGACCCTCGACGATCGTCGTGGCCTGGACCCCGAACTCGACCGTCTCCGATACGTACGTGAGCGGCAGCGCGTAGCGCTCGGCGCCCACGCCCGCGATCAGGGCCCGCACGATCGCGAGCGTCACCGGCAGCCGCAGCACGAACGTCGTGCCCTTCCCCTCCTGCGACCGGATGTCGATCGATCCGCCCAGCGCCCGGATGCGGGTCATGGCCACGTCGATCCCCACGCCACGCCCCGACACGCTCGTCACCGATTCCGCGGTCGAGAATCCCGGACGGGCGAGCACACGCAGCAGCTGGTCGTCCGACAGCGCCTCGGCGTGCGCATCCACGATGCCGTCTCGCTTGGCCCGCTCGAGGATCGTCGCGCGCGCGATGCCACGCCCATCGTCGGACACGCTGATCACCACGCTCGCTCGTTCACGTATGGCGCTGAGGACGATCTCGCCGTCGGGCTTCTTGCCGCGGCGCCGCCGATCGGCGGGCGTCTCGATCCCGTGGTCCACGGCGTTCCGCAGCAAGTGCAGCAACGGATCGCCGAGCTCGTCCAGGATGGCGCGGTCGAGCTCGATCTCCTTGCCTTCGACGCGGAACGTGACCTGCTTGCCCAGCTCGCGCGCCAGGTCGCGCACGAGGCGCGGGAAGCGGTCGAACACCTGCCACACGGGCGTCATGCGCGCCTGGATGATTTCGGCCTGGAGCTCGGTGGAGAGCCGAGAGACCTGGATCGCGACGTCGTCCACGGCGGGGTCGCGCCGCTGGGCGGCCAGCTCGTTCAGCCGACCCCGCACCGTCACCAGCTCACCGATCAGGTCCATCAACCCGTCGAGGCGACGCAGGTCGACGCGGATATGCCGGCTCTTGGCGTCCGCGGGTGGCGCGGCCGGCGCGGCGGCGCCGCCTGCCGGAGCCGCGCGCCGCTCCTCACCACCGACCGTGACGTGCTCGACGTCCCCGGCGGCGCGCACCGTCCGCTCCACGTCCTCTGGCTGCGCCGTGGTCTCGATCCGGAAACTGAACCGGCCGTCGAAGTCGTCGCTCTCGAACGCCGTCTCGGAGGGCGTGACGTTGCGCACGGAACCGAGCGCCTGGGCCTTCTTCAAGGCGAGGAGCGCCCGCCCGCCCTTGAGCGGCGCCTCGGAGCGGAGCGTGACTTGCACGAGACGGCCGGCAACTGCGGGGGCTTCGACCACGGGGGCCGGTTGGGGCTCCTCCGCCCCCCCGCCCGCCGGCGCCGAGCGGCCGCCCGCGCCCGTCAGCGTCGCCGCGGCGCCGTCCAGGTCCGCGAGGATCTCCGTGACGTCGATCTCGTCCTCGCGGCCGACCACCGACAGCTCGACCGCCTGCTCCAGCGAGTCGCGCGCGCGGAACAACAGCTGCAAGAGCTCATCGGTTGCCGGTTGGGACCCGCGGCGCAGCAAGTCGAGGAGGTTCTCGGTGCGGTGCGCGACGTCGGTCACGCGGGCGTAGCCCATGGTCGCCGCCATGCCCTTGACCGTGTGGACGGCGCGGAACAGGCCACCTACCGGCGCGGGGTTGGCGGGCGTGCGCTCCCATTCGAGGAGCAGCTGGTTGCAGGCGCTCAGGTGCTCCCGGCTCTCGGCCAGGAACAGCTCGGCGTACTGCGACAGGTCCATGGAGTCAGCCGAGGACGCGCTGCACGGCCTCGAGCACGCGCGAAGGCTGGAAGGGCTTGACGACAAAGTCCTTGGCGCCCGCCTGGATCGCCTCGACCACGAGCGCCTGCTGCCCCATCGCGCTGCACATGAGAATCTTCGCGTCGGGATCGTGCTTCACGATCTCGCGCACCGCGTCGATGCCGCCCATATCGGGCATGACGATGTCCATGGTGACGAGATCGGGCTTGAGCTGCTTGTACTTCTCGACGGCCTGGGATCCCGTCTCTGCTTCGCCCACGATCTCGAAGCCGGCCTGCCCCAGGATGTCACTGATCATCGTCCGCATGAAGATGGCGTCGTCGCAGACGAGGACACTGTGGCTCACACGGCCTCCCTAGGAAGACAGTATGGGGGTTAGCAGGGCGTCGGTATCGAGAACCACGAAGAGTTGGCCGGCGCGGCGCCCGACGGCCCGCACCAGCGTCGGATCGATTCCGGGCAGCGCCTGCCGGCGTTCCAGCGCCTCCCCACCCACCGAGAGGAGGTCCACCACTTCATCCACCGTGAAGCCGAGGACTTTCTTGCCGCCGTCCACTTCGAGAAGCACGATCGTGCCCGATGCCGCCCCCCCTGCCTCGGCCGCGGGCTCGTCGGGGGGAGGAGCCTGGCGAAGCGCTCGCCACCCTTCCACGACAGTGACGAGGGTGCCTCGCACGTTCATCAGGCCCGCGACCACGGGCGGGGCCCCGGGAATCCGGGTCGGCGTGAGCCGGGGGAGGATCTCCCGAACCCGGTCGGCCTCCGCGGCGCAGACGAGCTGCCCTACCCGAAAAAGCAGCAGTCGGACGACCTTGACGTCACTCATCCGATGCGAAGAAGCCAAGATACTGCAAGGGGTTGCGTTGAGCAAGCAAACTTGGATCGGCGGCCGCGTTCGCGAGCGCCGGCATGAGTTCGCCGGGCCATTCCGACCGGAGCACCAGGCGGGCGCCGCTCACGGGATGCGGAAACGCGAGTTGGGCGGCGTGCAGGAGCTGCCGGGGCGCCAGCGCCTCCAGCCGCTCGGCCACCTGCCGCTCGGAGGGCGTGACCCGTCGGCTCCCGCCGAACGCATACTCCCGGTCCCCGACCACCGGGTGACCGACATGGGCAAGGTGCACTCGGATCTGATGCGTGCGGCCGGTGCCCAGCGTTACGCGCAGCAGGTCCGTCTGGGCGAACTTGGCGACCACGCGCGCGTGCGTCACCGCGTGGCGGCCACCGGCCAGCACTGTCATGCGCTTGCGATCCTTGGGATTGCGCGTGATCGGCGCTTCGATGTCCACAGGGCTGCGCGCGAGATGGCCCCATGCAAGGGCCGCGTACACGCGCTCCACCTCGCGCCGCTCGATCATGCGCGTGAGGCGGCGGTGCGCATCGGCGGTCTTGGCGATGAGCAGCAGGCCCGACGTGTCCCGGTCGAGACGATGTACGATTCCGGGCCGGCCCTCGGTGCCCGCGGCGAGCTCGGTGCCTCGCGCGGTGAGCACATTGACGAGCGTGTCATCCCAGTGCCCGGGCCCGGGGTGCACCACGAGGCCGGCGGGCTTGTCGAGCACGGCGAGGTGCTCGTCCTCGAAGGCGAATGTGAGCTCCCGATGCGTGGGGGCGTACGTCCGGGGAGGTGGCTCCGCGGCCGGGAGCTCTACGCTCACGACAGCACCGCGCTCGAGCAGGGCCGACGCGCGGAGCGAGCGGCCGTTCGAAGTGACGCGTTTGTCGGCGATGATCCGGGCGGCGACGGTACGGGAGAGCGCGAGCTGGTCGGCGAGAAAGCGGTCGAGGCGCTCGGTCTGGGGGGCAAGGACGCAGAAGGTAACCGCGGCCATCAGGGCTCGGCCGCCCGGGCCTCCTTCGCTCGTTCCTGGGCCCGCCCTTCCAGCCAGAGCGACACCGCGAGAGCGATCGCCCCAACCGTGATCGCCGAGTCCGCGACGTTGAACGTCGGCCACCGGGTCG
>DASQIB010000115.1:0-4051 GCA_035631795.1 Gemmatimonadales bacterium
CTTCACCGGTAGCCCGCGTCTAGGCAGGCGTAGCGATATTCTCGAGCAATGAGACATGCCTTGCTCTGCTGGGCGGCGGCCCTCCTCACCGCCTGCTCTACGAACCACGCGGAGGGTCCCCCACCGCCTGATTCCGCCCAAACAGCCGCCTTCCTCGACACGCTCGAGGCGCGCACGTTCCACTACTTCTGGGACCTGACCAACACGACCAACGGCCTCGTCCCGGACCGCTCCCCCACCCCGTCCTTCTCGAGCATCGCGGCCGTCGGGTTTGGGCTTACCGCCTATCCGATCGGCGTGGAGCGCGGCTACGTCACGCGCGACCAGGCCCGCCAGCGGGTGGTCACTACCCTGCGGTTCTTCTGGACCGCGCCTCAGGACTCGACCACGAGCAGCGCGACCGGCTACCACGGGTTCTTCTACCACTTCCTCGACATGAATTCAGGGGCCCGCTACCAGCAGGTCGAGCTCTCGACGATCGATACCGCGCTCCTGCTCGGCGGCGTGCTGTTCTGCCAATCGTACTTCACCGATCCCACCGACTCGACCGAGGCTGAGATCCGCCGACTCGCCGACTCGATCTACCGCCGCGCGGACTGGCAGTGGTTCTCGCCACGCCCCCCCGTCGTGTCCCTCGGCTGGCATCCGGAGTCCGGCTTTCTCGCCTACGACTGGCGCGGCTACAACGAGGCGATGCTCCTCTACATCCTCGCCCTCGGCTCGCCCACGCATGCCGTCGATACCTCGGCGTGGTCCCAATGGACCTCGCAGTACCAGTGGGGCACGTTCTACGGGCAGACGCATCTCGGCTTCGCACCCCTGTTCGGGCACCAGTACTCACACGTGTGGATCGACTTCAAGGGTATCCAGGACCCGTACATGCTGGGGCACGGGATCGACTACTTCGAGAACACCCGCCGGGCCACGTACGCGCAACGGAGCTACGCCACGGCCAACCCGGGCGCGTGGACCGCGTACAGCGATCGCATGTGGGGCCTCACCGCCTCCGATGGACCCGGCGACATGACGGTCACCATCGGCGGGACCATGCGGCAGTTCCACAGCTACTGGGCGCGTGGAGCGTCGTTCACCGAGATACAGGATGACGGCACCATCGCCCCCACCGCCGCGGGCGGCTCCATCCCGTTCGCGCCGGAGATCGCGATCCCCGCGTTGTACGCGATGCGCCAGACGTACGGCAACGCGCTGTTCTCGACCTACGGCTTCCGCGACGCGTTCAATCCGACCTTCACGCAGACGAGCGCGGCCGGGTGGTTCGACGTGGACTACCTCGGGATCGATCAGGGGCCGATCATCGCGATGATCGAGAACTACCGCACGGGGCTCGTGTGGAACGCGATCCGGACCAACCCCTACATCGTGCGCGGGCTGTGTCGCGCGGGGTTCACGGGGGGGTGGCTGGCAGGGAAGTGTCCGTGAGGATCCCCGCCCTGAAGGGCGGGCTCGGCCCGTGGTTTGCCCTTAAGGGCAACATGGCGCCGAGCCCGGGCTTCAGCCCGGGAATACCCATCCCGACGACCATCAGTGTAGGGGCGCAGCATGGCGCGTCGCATTGGAACCGTCTTGAGGAGTGCGTGCGCGCGAGTTAGGCTGGAGATGGATTCGAAGGAGCTCGCCATGAAGACTCTCTTGTCTTGTGTCATCCTGCTTATCGGTGTGCAGGCCGCCATCGCGGCGCAGACGTTCTACGGGATCGCCGGTGGGCTCAACTACGCCGGGTCGCTGCCGGATGCAAACCCGCTGCCAGACGAGCACTACACGCGCGGATTCGCCATACAGGGCTCGATTGGTCGCCAGTTCGGCGACCGGTTTGGCGTGCGATTGGACGCGTTCGTCAATCACTTTGCGGTACAGGCCATCGAGAACAAGGCCATCGCGTGCCCGATGGGAGCACTCTGCGTTGGGTCCCAACCGAGCACCCTTACACACCCGGTTGGCGTCACCGCGCTCAGGGCGAACGCGCTCCTCACGGTCGACCCGCGCGGTTACGCGGCGAGGATGTACCTAATCGGCGGCTTCGGTGGCTACTACTTCTACCAGCACCCAACCATCGAAGGTGCGGTGCGGCCGGGCGTTTCCGGAGGTGTTGGTTTCAACGTTAGCGTCCACGGCCGATCGCGGGTCTTCGTTGAGGCTTTGTATAACAAGATCCTGAGCGCGCCGAGCCAGCCGACGTGGCTCTTGCCGCTCACCTTCGGGGTCAGATTCTAGAGATTTTCCCCGCCCTGAAGGGCGGGCTCGGCCGTGGTTTGCCCTTAAGGGCAACATCGCGCCGAGCCCGGGCTTTGGCCCGGGAATACTCTCGAATGACGCCCCTTTTGTGCATCCTCTGGGGCTGCCACCCCGCTTCCGCCGCGATCAACGACACCCATATCGAATTCTGGGCCTTCGGGCGCGAAGGCGAAGTCCTTCAAACCCTCATGCCGGAGTTCGAGCGCGAGCATCCCGGCGTCCACGTGCGGGTCCAGCAGATCCCGTGGACCGCCGCTCACGAGAAGCTCTTGACGGCTTACGTCGGGAACGCGACGCCCGACCTGGCGCAGCTCGGCAACACCTGGATCCCCGAATTCGTCGCACTCAACGCGCTCCTGCCCCTCGACTCGCTCGACTCCTCCTCTCCGGACGTGGGCGAGTCGAGCTTCTTCCCGGGCATCTGGCGCACGAATCTCGTGAACGGCCGTCTCTACGGCATCCCGTGGTATGTGGACACGCGTGTGCTCTTCTACCGGAAGGACCTGCTGGCGCAAGCGGGCCACCCGCAGCCGCCCACCTCGTGGGGCCAGTGGCGCGACGCGATGCGCGCCGTGAAAGCGCGCGGCGGTTCCGGTCGCTACGCGATCTTCGCGCCCTTCAACGAGTGGAACGTCCCGGTCATCCTGGGTCTGCAGGCGGGTTCGCCCCTGTTGAAGGACGCTGGCCGATATGGCGCGTTCGGCGAGCCGCCGTTTCGACGCGCGTTCGACTTCTATCTCGACTGGTACCAGAGCGGCGTGGCGCCCGTGCTCGGCATCAACGACGTCGGCAACATCTATCAGGAATTCGAGCGCGGCAGGTTCGCGATGTGGATCACGGGGCCCTGGAACATCGGTGAGTTCCGGCGCCGGCTGCCGCGTGAGATGCAGGATAAATGGGGCACCGCCCCGCTCCCCGGGCCCGAAGGCGCTGCGTCAGGTGTCTCCATGGCGGGCGGGTCGAGCGTGGTGTTATTCCGGCGCTCGCGCCACTATGCCGAGGCGTGGCAGCTCGCGGAATACCTGGCTCGCCCCGAGCAGCAGTTGCGGTTCTACCGGCTCACGGGGGACCTGCCCGCCCGGACCGAAGCCTGGCGTGACTCCGCGCTCGCCGGAGATCCCGCGGCGCACGCCTTCTGGGAGCAGCTGCAGCGCGTGGTGCCCCTGCCCCAGGTGCCCGAGTGGGAGCTGATCGCGACGCGCGTCTTCGATTACGCCGAGCAGGCGGTGAGAGGCGGCATGTCGACGGACACGGCGCTCGCCCGCCTGGATCGGGAGGTAGACCAGATCCTCGCCCGGCGCCGGTGGCTTCTGTCGCGAGCGGGCACGCCGTGAACGACGCTCGCACGGCGCGGGCTGGGTGGCTGTTTCTCGCGCCCGCCCTGACGTTGATCGGCGTGTTCTTCTTCCTGCCCGTCGTCGCGTCGCTGGTCCTCTCGCTCACCAACTTCGACATCTATGCCGTGGCGGATCCGCGGAACGCGCAGCTCGTCGGCCTGCGCAATTATCGCGACCTCGTCAACGCACCGCTCTTCTGGACGGCGCTCAAGAACACGTTCTACTTCGTGCTCGTCGGCGCGCCGCTGTCCGTGGTGGCCGCGCTTGGCGCCGCGCTCCTCGTCAACGCGAAGCTCACGCGATTCAAGGGGTTCTTCCGGACCGCGTACTTCGCGCCGTACGTCACGACGATCGTCGCGATCGCCATCGTCTGGAAGTATCTGTACCACCCGCGCTACGGGCTGTTGAACGCCGTGCTCGGCACGGTCGGGATCGGGCCGATCGACTGGCTCGGCGACGCG
>DASQIB010000116.1:0-3924 GCA_035631795.1 Gemmatimonadales bacterium
AGCTCCCGCCTGAGCGCGCGCAATCGCTTCGTCGCGGACGCGCTCGTCGAAGCCAACTTCGGCACGTTGTTGTTCGACCTGCTGACGGAAGCGGAGGCGCAGGACCGGGCAAACGTGTTCGACATCATGCTCCTGGCCAAGCGCCTGCGGGCGGCTACGGCCTGGGTGGCGGCGTATCCTGCCACGTCGGACCTCCCAATTGGGTACTTCGGCGCGAGTACGGGTGCCGCCGCGGCGCTCGTTGCGGCCGCGAGTGCGGGACCTCGAGTGCAGGCGGTCGTATCACGCGGCGGTCGTCCCGACCTGGCCGGTGATTTCCTGGCGCGCGTGCAAGTCCCGACGCTCCTGATCGTCGGTGAGGCGGACTTCACGGTGCTGGAGCTCAATCGCACCGCGCTGGCCCGCCTCGCCGGCGTGAGACAGCTCGTTGTCGTCCCCGGCGCCACACACCTGTTCGAAGAGCCGGGGGCGCTCGATCGCGTCGCGGGGCTCGCGGCATTCTGGTTCGGCCGGCATCTCGGCGCTGAGCCTGCGCGGAAGGCATCCTAAGCATGTTCGGCACCCCCATCGAGCTATTCAAGCTGTTCGGGATCCCGATCCGACTCGACGCGAGCTGGTTCATCGTCGCGGCGCTCGTCGTGTGGTCCCTGGCAACGGGTGCCTTTCCTTACATGGAGCCTGGTCTCGCGCCGCCGACCTATTGGCTCATGGGAGCGGCCGGCGCTATCGGCTTGTTTGCTTCGATCGTCGTTCACGAATTCTTCCATGCCCGAGTCGCCCGCCGCAATCAGATTCCGATGCGCGGGATCACGCTCTTCGTGTTCGGGGGCGTGGCAGAAATGGGGGCAGAGCCGGGCAGCGCGCGTGCCGAGCTCCGCATGGCTGCGGCCGGGCCGCTCGCGAGCATCGCGATCGCCTTGCTCGGTTTCGGGGTGAGCGACGCGATGCGCGGATTCTGGCCGGCACCCGT
Source organism: Gemmatimonadales bacterium (assembly GCA_035631795.1). Classification (GTDB taxonomy): domain Bacteria; phylum Gemmatimonadota; class Gemmatimonadetes; order Gemmatimonadales; family GWC2-71-9; genus AG41. The sequence goes on from DASQIB010000116.1 coordinate 971, forward strand.
CGTGCTCGTGATCGAATATCTCGCCCTGCTGAACGGCGTCCTCGCCGCGTTCAACTTGTTACCCGCGTTCCCGCTCGATGGCGGGCGGATCTTCCGAGCCGCTCTCTGGACCTGGAAAAAGGATCTCGCATGGGCAACACGCGTGGCCTCCCGTACGGGTTCTGCGTTCAGCATCGTGTTCATCGCGGCGGGGGTGGTGGGCGTGCTGCTGGGCAACCTCGTGACGGGGATGTGGTGGGTGCTCATCGGCCTGTTCTTGCGGCGTGCGTCCACGGTGTCGTACCAGCAGGTGCTGCTCCGGCAGGCACTCGCCGGGGAGCGCATTGGTCGCTTCATGACACGGAACCCGGTGAGCGTGCCAGCCGCGACGTCCATCGCCGAGCTGGTGGATTCATACATGTATAAGTACCACCATACTCTCTTCCCGGTCGTCGACGGCGGCACGCTGCTCGGGTGCGTGACGGCCCGGCAGGTCAAGAGCGTGCCCCGTGAGGAATGGGCCAAGCGCACTGTTGGCTCACTCGGCGCACCGCGTGGTTCGGACAACACTATTGGGCCCGACGCCGACGCGTTGGAGGCATTGGCCCTGATGCGGCGCTCGGGTCAGCCGCGACTGATGGTGGCGGAGGACGGCAACCTTGTCGGGATCGTCACACTCAAGGACTTGCTCCAATTCTTTGCCCTCAAGCTGGAGTTGGAAGGATGAAAGCCCATTCAATTACTACGCCCGTTCTCGAGGTGATGACCCGGGCTCCGATCACGGTGACCGCACAGACGACTGTGGGTGAGCTGATGGCATTGTTCGACCGGTACGACTTCAACGCGTTTCCGGTCGTTGGCGAGGGACACACGCTGTCCGGTATCGTCACCAAGCTGGACGTGCTACGGCTGCTACGTCCCGATTGGGGGTTCGAGGTCTACGACTCGCTGCCTTCTACCAGGGTCGCGGAGATCATGCGGCGTAGTGCCGTGAGCGTGGAAGGGGAAGACGCCGTTGTGGCGGCGGCGGATCTGATGGTCGAGACGCGTCTGCGTAGCCTGCCGGTCGTTCGGCGTAACAGCGGTCCCCCGGTCCTCATCGGGATCGTGACTCAGGGAGACCTGCTTCGGGCCTTCCGGTTCGCACTCGCGGACCGGCGTGCAGCTGCCCTGGAGGAGACGAAGCGATGAACCCGGAGCTCGAAGACATGCTCGCGGCAGGTCCGGTGTTCCGAGATCGTACGGACGCGGGCCGCGTCCTGGCGGCGGAGCTCGAGCGCTATCGCGGGACTGACGCGCTCGTGCTCGGCCTGCCTCGGGGTGGCGTGGTGGTGGCGGCCGAGGTGGCCCGGCAGTTGGACGCGGAGCTCGACGTGATCGTCGCTCGCAAGCTCGGCTCGCCGCTTTCACCCGAGCTCGCGATCGGCGCCGTAACTGCCGAGGGTGGCGTCTTCTTGAATCGCAGGTTGATCTATGAGCTCGGTATCTCCGAGCCTTACGTCTCCGCGGTCATTCACACGGAACGATCGGCGGCCGAGCGGCGGGAGGCGCTGTTTCGCGGCGCGCGGCCTCGGCCGCGCATCGCCGGTCGGACCGTCATCCTGGTCGATGACGGGCTCGCCACCGGGGCCACGATGCATGCGGCGGTGCGCTCCGTGCGCCGCGAAGCTCCCGCCCGCCTGATCGTGGCCGTCCCCGTCGGCTCACCAGAGGCGTGCGCCGCGTTGCGCGGCGACTCGGACGAGGTTGTCTGCCCCTACCAGCCGGAAGAGTTCGGGGCCGTCGGCCTCTGGTATCGGCGCTTCGGGCAGACGGACGACACCGAAGTGAAAGAGTTGCTCGACGAGCTCGGCGCGGCCGCTCGATCCGCTCCCTGAGGACACGCGGCCATGCCATATCCGAATGAGCACGCGTGTCGCCTGCGTGATCCAGACGACTTCGCGCCTGGGAGCTTCAGGACCATGCAACGAATGCACGCCTCCAAGCCCTATCGAGTGATCGTAGGGAAGTTGAAAGGCAGGAGCGCTCGCGGCGGTCCGATGGTCGAACAGACGTACCGCTATCCGATCGGAACGTGGACCGAGGCCGAAGCGAAGGCGCATTGCCGGGAACACGGGGGGCAGCTGTTCGAACCCGCGGCCCCTGAGAGGGTCTGAAGAGACCTACACGGTGGTTTCATTGTCGTTTCAGTCGCGCGGCGTAGGTTTGGCGGCGTTGCTCCAGATGAGTCGGGGAGGTTCCAGGGCCGGCAACGGAAACGGAACCGGCGATCCGAGTGATCACCTCAACTGGAGTGGTGAGGTGAATCGCGTGCCTCACCCATGTCGGAGCGGCGCCCCGACGTGCCGTGCAAGAGGTCGATCAGCGAGTCGACCGACTTGTAGCGCCCGCGTCGGCGAACCGTGTGGCTCGTCAAGCCACATGGGGATGGAAGCCGGAGCTCCCAAAGCCAAACCGCAAACGTGAACAGTTAAGCGGTCGCTGCGGGAAGAAGAACGAGAAAGGCAATTTCTCGACTCCGGGTAACCGATGCGTTAGGCGGCCCGTCCTCCGATTGCAGCTCGGGGCGACGGGCCGCCTGGCTTTGCTGAAGGAAACTTCAAATCCCCTCTGCCGCTGAGCTAGCGACCAGAATCGAGGGATCATGCTGGGCGCATGGGTTACGTTAGCCGCGGTTATCGTTCTTGTCGCCACCTACGCATTCGGCGTGCGGCCCCGGCTGGTGCGGTGGGGTGCGACCGACGAGGAGGTGCGGGGGCTCTATCCAGGTGCCGGCATTGTTCCGGGTGGTAAGCGGGGCACGACGATGGCTCTCACCATCGAAGCCCCGCCGTCGGCGGTCTGGCCGTGGCTGGTCCAGATGGGGGTCGACCGCGCCATCTGGTACACGTGGGACTACTGGCGTCCCTGGGGCCGGCGCAGTGCGGAGCGGATACACCCCGAGTGGCAGGACATCTCGGTCGGGCACCACATGC
>DASQIB010000117.1:0-3180 GCA_035631795.1 Gemmatimonadales bacterium
GGTCTTGCCGGCGGTGACGAAATGCCGCGGCGCGTCGAGGTGCGTCCCCATGTGGTTCGAGGTCATGATGTACTGCGCGTTCACCCCGTGCTCGGCTTTGCGCTTGATGTATTTCACCTCGAACGGCGGATAGTAGGGCCAAAAGGAGGAGCGCTCGTTCAAAGGCTGGGACAGATCATAAACCTTCATGGTACCTCCTAAATGGGAGCAGGGAGCAGGGAGCGGGGAGCAGGGAGCGGTTCCCTCCGACTCGAAGCGCGACTCCTAGCCGGAGCGTGCCGCTCCCTGCTCCCCGCTCCCTTTCTCCGCTCTTTCAAACGCCCGCCCCAACGCCCTCCGCGTCAATACCGCGACGAGCCGACGCCGATACGCCGCCGACGCATGGATATCCGACGGCGGGTCCACGTCGCGGTTCGAGGCGGCGTCCGCGGCGGCGCGCAGCAAGTCGTCCGTTAGACTCTGGTCCTTCAAGACCTTCGCGGCCCCGTTGGCAAGCACCGGCCCGTCGCCGACACTCAAGCACGCGATGCGCGCGGCCTGGCATCGACCCTTCGGGTCGAGCGTCACGACGGCCGCCACGCCGACGAGCGCATAATCGCCGTGCCGGCGGGCCACCTCGAGGAACGCGGTTCCCGTCCCTGGGGGCAGCGCCGGCAACACCACCTCGACGAGCAGCTCGCCTGGCTGGAGCGCCGTCTCGAGCATCCCCTTGAAGAAATCCGCGACGGCGATCGATCGCTCGCCCGCGGCGCTGCGCGCCCGGAAGCGCGCCTCCAGCGCCAGCGCGACCGCGGGCAGCTCCGCGGACGGGTCCGCGTGAGCGAGGCTCCCTCCCACGGTGCCGCGGTTCCGGATCTGGGGATGAGCGATCCAGGGCATGGCTTCCGCGAGCAGCGGCGCTGCGCGCGCGACCAGATCGCTCCGCTCGACGGCACGCTGGCGGGTCATCGCGCCGACGGCGAGGCCAGCCTTCTCGGAGCGGATGTAGGACAGATCTGCGGCACGGTTCAGGTCGACGAGCACCGGCGGCCGGGCGAGACGGAAGTTCATCGCGGGGATGAGACTCTGCCCGCCGGCAAGCGGTTTGGCCGCGTCGCCGTGCTCCTCAAGCAGGGCCAGCGCTTCGTCCGCGGAGCCGGGCGCGAAGTAATCGAAGGGAGCGGGTTTCATCGTGCGTGCTCGATCAACTCGAACAGCCGGTTGGGGCTGAGCGGGATTTCGCAGATCTCGAACTCCCCAATCCGGTTTCCCAGAGCGTCTTCGACGGCCTGCGCAAATAGGGCGCCGGTCGGAATCGCGCCCGCTTCGCCCACCCCCTTGGCGCCCATGGGATTGAGGGGCGAGGGCGTCTCGCGATGCGCGGTTTCGACGTGCGGCACGTCGGTGGCGGTAGGGAGCAGATAGTCCATGAATGACGCGTTGAGGAGCTGCCCTTCCTCGTCGTAGACGAGCCGCTCGTAGAACGCGTTGCCGATGCCGTGCGCCACCCCACCGTGGATCTGCCCATCCACGATCATCGGATTGATCACCCGGCCACAGTCGTGCACCACGACATACCGCTTGATCTCGACCTGCGCCGTTTCCGGGTCTACATCGACGATCATCGCGTGCACGCCGCTCGCCGTGCTGCCGCGGTCGGGGCCGAAGTACGCCGTCGCCTCCAGGCCGGGCTCGGTCCCGGGCCTCACGGCGCCGCGTAGAGGATTGGCCTTGAGTGCCAGCGCGCCGAGAGCGATCCCACGCGCCGAGTCCCCGCGCACGTGGACCTTCCCCCCGGCGAGCACGAGATCCTGCTTCGGTGCTTTGAGCTCGTGACCGGCGAGCTCGAGGATCTTCTCGCGTACCCGCGTGGCGGCCGCGTGACATGCACTCCCCGCCACGACCGCGCCGCGACTCGCGAACGTACCGGTGCCCCAAGCGAACTCCCGAGTGTCACCCGTGATGACGTGCACGTCCGGAACGCCCACGCCCAGCACGTCCGCGACGATCTGGGCGAACGCCGTGAAGTGCCCCTGGCCTTGCGTCCCTACTCCGGTGGCGAGCCGCACCAGCCCACCCGGCTCGACCGTCACCCGCGCTCCCTCGTACGGCCCGATCCCCGTTCCCTCGACGTAGCATACGATTCCGATCCCGACGCAGCGGCCGGCCGCCCGAAGGCGGGGTTGTTCTTCGCGGACGAACCGCTGGTAGTCGATGAGCTCGAGCGCCTGGTCGAGCGCCGGCTCGTAGTCGCCGCTGTCGTAGGTGAGCGGCGCGGAGTCCTGGAACAGGATCTCGTTGTTGACGGGGAACTGATCGCGCCGGAGCAGGTTGCGTCGCCGGATCTCCGCGCGGTCGATGTTCAACTCCTTCGCGGCGAAATCGAGCAGCCGCTCGATCACGAATACACCGTGCTGGCGTCCCGCGCCTCGCACGGGCGTCACGATCGTCTTGTTCGTGAAAACCGCGGTGAACTCGCTCTGGTAGTGGGGGATCTCGTAGGGGCCGAGCAGAGTGCATTGGCTGTTGATCGGCACGGTGAGCCCGTACGGGTCGTACGCTCCCGTGTCGTGCAGGAACACGTCTCCCACACCGAGGATCTTACCGTTCCGGTCAACGGCGATCTCCGCGTCGTGGATCTGACCGCGTTCCTGCGTGGTGGCGAAGAAGTTTTCCTGGCGATCTTCGGTCCACTTCACGGGACGACCGAGGCGCATCGCCGCCCACGGGACCAATACTTCCTCCGGGTAGTACATCATGATCTTCGGCCCGAACCCTCCCCCGACGAACGGCGCGACGACGCGCACTTGCGATTGGAGGAGCCCGAGCAGCTGGGCGAGGCCGTTGCGAATCGGGATCGGCGCCTGGGTGGTGTCCCACACTGTCAGCTCTTCGGCGCGCGGATCCCATTGCGCCGCCACGGCGCGATTCTCGATCGCCGCGGAGGCCCCGCGATCGTACCAGAAGCGGCGCTTGATCACCCGGTGGGCGCGCCGCTTGGCCTCGGTGTAGTCTCCTTTTCGCTGGATCGCGTGCGCCGCGACGTTCGAGGGCAGGTGTTCGTGCACGCGCGGCGCGCCGTCGCGGAGTGCCTTCTCGAGGTCCACGACGGCTGGGAGCGGCTCCGCGTCCAGGGTGATGTCGTCCAGGGCGTCTTCGGCCAAATAGCGGCTCTCCGCCACGACCATGGCGATCGGCTCG
>DASQIB010000118.1:0-9605 GCA_035631795.1 Gemmatimonadales bacterium
CCGTTCGCCACACCGATGGGGAGACCCACACGGGTCAGCAGGGGCAAGTCGGCGAGGTCGTCGCCGACGAAGGCGCACTCCTCCCAGCTCAGCCCTCGCCGCGCCAGCAGGCCCTCGAATGCAGGAAGCTTGCGCGCGCTGGGGTCCTGGATCAGCTCCTCCACGCCGAGCTCCCGGGCGCGGAGCGCGGTCGCGGCTGATTCCCGTCCCGAGACCCACGCGACGGCGAGCCCGGCGGAGCGGAGCATGCGGATGCCGATGCCGTCCTGGATGTGAAACCGTTTGAACTCCACGGGATGGTCGCCGACCATACCGATGTACACCCCGTTGTCGGTCAGGACGCCGTCGACGTCGAAGCCGACGAGCGTCAAGCGGCGGGCGAGCGCGGCATCAAGCACGGAGGGCGCCTCGGGCGGGGGTCACCGCTTTGGCTCGGTCCTCGACAGCCGCCCCACCACTCCCCTGGGACCTCGCCGCCGCGGTGCCCCCCGCCCCCCCCGCCCTCGCGGTGCGCCAGACCTCGATTGCCACGCGTACGACTCCTTCGAGCTGGCTCAGCGGGATCATGTTCGGTCCGTCCGATGGCGCATGGTCGGGATCGGGATGCGTCTCGAGAAAGAATCCATCGGCCCCCGCGGCCGCGGCGGCGTACAGAAGAGGCGGAATGAACTCGCGCAAACCGCCGCTCGAGCCGTCCGGTCCCTGCCCCGGTTGCTGGACGGCGTGTGTGGCGTCGAACACGACCGGTACACCGCACGCGGCGCGCAGGCGCGCGAAGTTCCGCATGTCGACCACCAGGTCGCCGTATCCGAAGAACGTGCCTCGTTCGGTAACCGCAACCTCGGGCGGTTGGCCGGCGCGAACCTTGTCCACGGCGCCGGACATCCCGTCCGGAGACATCCACTGCCCCTTCTTGACGTTGACCGCGCGCCCCGCGCGTCCCGCCGCCAGGAGGAGATCGGTCTGCCGGCAGAGGAACGCGGGGATCTGCAGCACATCGGCTACCTGAGCGGCCGCAGGCACTTGGTTGGCTTCGTGGACGTCGGTGAGGATCGGCAGTCCGGTGGCCGCGTGCACCCGCTCGAGCGCTTTGAGGCCCCGCTCGAGTCCCGGACCCCGCCCCGCGCCGAGGCGCGACCGGTTGGCCTTGTCGTAGGACGCCTTGTAGATGACGTGCACGGCCAGCTTGGCCGCGAGGTCGGCGAGCGCTTCGCCGACGCGCACGTTCAAGTCGTCGGATTCGACGACGCAAGGCCCCGCGATGAGGAACGGGGAGGCTCCCCCGAAGTGGGACGCCATGTCAGTCGCGGCGGGCGAGCGGGGTCGAGGTCGGTCGCTCCGCCGGCGCGGCGCCGGCGCCTTCCCGCGCCCGATGCTGCTGACGGGCCGCGCCCACGAACCCGGCGAACAACGGGTGCGGCCGCGTGGGCCGGGATTTGAGCTCCGGGTGGAACTGACAACCGATGAACCAGGGATGATCCGGGAGCTCGATCATTTCCACCAGCGAGCCGTCCGGTGACAAGCCCGAGCACCGCATCCCGTATTCCGCGAGCACGTCGCGATACGCGTTCGACACTTCGTAACGGTGCCGATGGCGCTCGCTCACCTCGAGCGCCCCATACGCCTGCGCCACGCGCGAGCCCGGGCGCAGCTTACAGGGATAGGCGCCCAGTCGCATGGTTCCGCCCAGCTCCTGAATACCCTCCTGGGAGCGCATCAGCGCGATCACCGGATTCTCGCACTCGGGTGCGAATTCGCTCGAGTTCGTATCGGGCAGCTTGACCACATCCCGCGCGAACTCGATGATCGCCGTCTGCAGGCCGAGGCAGATGCCGAAGAATGGGAGCTTGTTCTCCCGTGCCCAGCGGATCGCCTCGAGCATGCCTTCGATGCCCCGCACGCCGAACCCGCCCGGGACCAGCAACGCGTCGTACCCTCCGAGCAGCTCCCCCGTGGCCTCCTGATCGGTGAAGCGATCGGAGGAGATCCATTCGATCTGGACGCCGCAATCGTTGGCGATGCCGCCGTGGACCAGGGCTTCGTGGATACTCTTGTAGCTGTCCGCCAGCTCGGTGTACTTCCCCACGACGGCGATTCGCACACGCTCCGGTGGGTTGAGGATCTTCTCGACCATCTGTGCCCAGGCGCGCAGGTCAGGCTCCTTGGTCTCGAGATGCAGCCGGCGGCAGACTTCCCGATCGAGACCCTGCTCGTGGAGCCTGAGCGGGATCTGATAGATGGAGCGCACGTCGGGACTTTCCACGACGCACCCGAAGTCCACGTTGCAGAACTGCGCGATCTTGCGCTTCAGATCCTCGGAGAGGGGCCGCTCCGTGCGGCATACCAGGATGTCGGGTTGGATCCCGATTTGCATCAGCTCGCGGACGGAGTGCTGGGTCGGCTTGGTCTTGAGCTCCGCGGTGGCGGCGATGAACGGGACCAGCGTCAGGTGGATGAACAATGTGTTGTCCCGACCCACTTCCTGCCGGAACTGTCGAATGGCCTCGAGGAACGGCAACGACTCGATGTCGCCGACCGTGCCGCCGATCTCCGTGATCACGACGTCGTGGTCGGGGGCGAGGCGCCGGATGGAGGTCTTGATCTCATCCGTGATGTGCGGGATCACCTGCACCGTGGAGCCGAGATATTCGCCGCGCCGTTCCTTCGTGATCACCGAGAGATAGATCCGACCCGTCGTCACGTTGTTCACCTGCGACAGCGAGCGATCGATGAATCGCTCGTAGTGGCCGAGGTCGAGGTCGGTCTCGGCGCCGTCATCCGTCACGTACACTTCACCGTGCTGAAACGGCGACATCGTGCCGGGATCGACATTGATGTAGGGATCGAATTTCTGGATGGTGACGCGCAGGCCGCGCTCCACGAGCAATCGGCCCAGGGAAGCCGCCGCGATGCCCTTGCCGAGAGAGGAGACCACGCCGCCGGTCACGAAGATGTACTTCGTCGAGCTCACGGACTCACCTCCCTCAATTGGCGCGACAACTGCGTCGCGACGCTGCGAAGATCGTCGGCGGTGTCCACCCCCGGGGCTGCCGCACCGGCGAACAACGCCACGCCGATCGGCATTCCATGCAACAGCGGCCGCAGCTGCTCGAGCCGCTCCCAGCGCTCTTCGGGCACCGGCGCCAACCGAACCCACTGCGCCAGGGCCTCCGGCGAGTACGCATACACACCGACGTGCTGGTGATACCGCGCGTCGGTCGCGTTCTCGCGATTGAAGGGGATCGGAGCGCGCGAGAAGTACACCGCCCGGCCACGCGCGTCGACCACGACCTTCACGCGATTCGGATCGGACGCGAGGGAGCGATCCAGATCGCCCGCGGCGGTGCCGATCGGATCACCGCCGCGCACGCGCGCCACGGCTCCCTGGACCGCCTCAGGTGCGACGAGCGGCTCGTCGCCCTGCACGTTCAGCACCACGTCGAATGAGTTAAATGCTTTATTTGCAGCGACTTCTGCAACACGCTCGGTCCCCGACTGATGGTCAGGGGAGGTCAGAACGGCTTCATACCCCGCGCGCTCGACGACATCGACGATTTCGCGCGCATCGGTCGCGACCACGAGACGGTCGCAAACCCGCGTTTCCGTCACGCGCCGGACGACCCAGAGGACGAGGGGTTCGCCTGCCAGCGGCAAGAGTGGCTTGCGGGGGAGCCGGCTGGAGCCCAGCCGCGCAGGAATCACGCCAAGGACGGGCACGGGAGAACATACAAAATCCGTGCCGTGGCGTCTAGTCCTGTGACTAACCCACGGTCAACACGAGCGTTAAGCGCCTACACCGCGGCATGGACAACGCGCAAAAAATTCTCGAGCAGTTGCTTCCCGTGCTCGGTCCCGATGGACTCCGGGTGGAACTGGACACCGTACAGGGCGTACCGGCGGTGCTTCATCGCCATGATCTCAGCGTCTTTGGGCCGGTCGGCGCTCCACGCCGTGATGATCAGGTCTTTGGGCAGGGACTTCGGCTCGACGACCAGGGAGTGATAGCGCATGCCGGTCACCGGGCTGGGCACTCCCTCGAACAACTCGTCGTCCTCATGGACCACTTCGCACGTCTTACCGTGCATCAACCGGTCGGCCCTGACCACGCGTCCCCCGAACGCCTCGCCGATCGCCTGATGACCGAGGCAAACGCCCAGTACCGGTACGCGGCCGGCGAGCGCCTTGACGAGGGGGACGAGGATTCCGGCCTGGGCGGGAGTTCCCGGGCCCGGTGACAGCACCGCCGCCGTTGGTTTCAAGGCGATCACCTGGTCGACGGTGAGCGCGTCGTTGCGATACACGACCGGCTCGGCGCCGAGCTCGCCGAATAGCTGGACGAGGTTGTACGTGAACGAGTCGTAGTTGTCGAGCACGAACAGCATCCCGGAAACCTAGTCAGAAGAAAAACAATCGCGAGATCCACGTCTTGCACTGATACCACTGGCCGTCCCGGCGCTGGAAGACGCGCAGATAGAAATCACGATCCGTGCGCTGCTCGATGGGGACGTTGAACGTCCTCAGGTCGTCGGTCGTGAGCGGGACGCAGACCGGATGCAGCACGAACACGAGCCCCGCCACCGGGACGAGAAAGACGAGCGCGGCAATGAGCAGGCGAGGTTTCACGCGGAGTAGAACCGGTCGTGAAGCGCGGGATCAATGCGTTGCACCCGGCCCGTCCGCGGGTTGATGGGGCACCACAAGGACCGGGCGCGGGCGAGCACGCGCCGATCCGCCGCCCGGAGGATCTCGGTGTGTCGTTCGAACGTGGCGGCAGCGGGCGGGCCCACCCAGGTGCAGATTACCACCTCGTCCCCTGCCCTCGCGGGATGCTTATAGTCGATCTCATGGCGGAGCACAACCCATCCGACACCGGCGCGCTCCGCCGCGGTGGTCGCCGCCTCCCAATGGGCCGCGGCGACGTCCTGCACCCAGCGGACGTAGACGACGTTGTTCACGTGGCCGAGGTCGTCGATATCCGCCGGGGTCACTGAAACGACGCGTTCGAATCGGACAGGCTGCATCGTCATGCCGCAAAGATACAGCTACCGGCCGACGCGCTCCTCCCACTCATCGAGCGACCTCGGCCAGTCCTCTTTCAACAAGCGGGACAGTGAGCGGTCGGCGAGGAGCCGGCCACCGGTCTGGCAGGTGGCGCAGTAGTTCACCTCGTTCTGGGCGTAGCGGATCCGCTGGACCGGCGACCCGCAGACCGGGCACGGCTTGCGGTACCGGCCATGCACGGCCATTCCCTGTCGAAACGCAGTGACCTTCTCCGGGAACCCGTCTCCGGCTTCTCCCCGCAGGCGCTCGATCCAGTGGTCGAGGGTTTGTCTCGTCGCCCGGCGCAGCCGGTCGGTCTCCTCCGGAGTGAGCTGCGCGGTGAGCCGCAGGGGCGACAGGCGGGCCGCATGCAGGATTTCATCGGAATACGCGTTGCCGATCCCGTCGAACAGATGGGGATCGGTGAGGGCGCGCTTGAGCGTGTGCGATTCGCGAGTCAAGGCGGCGTGGAACTGCTCCGCCGTCGCGCGGAACACATCGAGGCCTCCCGGGTCGTGCGCGGCCAGTCCCTCGACGCCGCGGAGCAGGTGCAGCGATGCGCGGTGCTTCGTCCCCGCTTCGGTCAGGAGCAGGCTCCCATCGGGAAAGTCCCACGCGGCCAGGCCGGAACGGCCGGCAATCCGCACGCCGGGTGGTTTCCAATGGAGCCGGCCGGCGATCATCAGGTGGAGGACGGCGAAAAGGTCGTCCTCGAATCTGAAGACGATGCGCTTGCCCAGCCGTTGCACCTCGAGGACCATCCGACCGGCGAGGTCCGTGGCGGGTGGGTCGGCGGTGCGAAGCAGGAACGGGCTGGCGATGCGCAGACGCTCGAGCGGTCGCCCTACGATCCGCGAGGTGAGGGCGCGCTGATACAGGAGGATATCCGGCAATTCGGGCACGTGCCCGCTCGCCGTTCAGCTCAAGAATCGCTCGGCCAGCTGCGCCAAGCGCTCGTCGTGCTCCGCGCGGGCGCGCTCGAGAATGCGGCGCACGTGGGAGTACAATTTCGGCTCTCCCCAGTAATAACCGGTCGCCTGCTCCGCGCTGGCCGTCTCGCCGACGCGCGCCGCCTCGAGCAGCGCGGTCGCGGCGGCGGCGTCGAAGCCGGGATCGCCGCGCGGCGGCAAACCGTAGTTGCGTCTGGGCGCGCCGCCGCCGGCATCCTCCTTCACGAAGGCTCGGGACATCGGTCAGCTACGGGGGTGGAACGTCCGGTGCACGCTCCGGAGATACTCCCGGTCGACGTGCGTGTACAGTTGGGTGGTCGCGAGGTCCGCGTGCCCGAGCATTTCCTGCACGGCGCGCAAGTCGGCGCCGCCCTCGAGCAGGTGGGTGGCGAACGTGTGCCGCAGCGTGTGCGGCGTGACGCGCTTGGCGATACCCGCGAGACGCGCCGCGCGGCGGATGAGGCCCCAGGCGCCGACTCGGGACAGCGGAGTGCCGCGCGCGTTGAGAAAGACTTTGCCGCGCCCTCGTCCGCGATCGAAGCGGGGCCGGATCTCGCGCGTGTACAGGGCGACGGCCCCGAGGGCGCGGCGGCCGACGGGGACCACACGCTCCTTCGACCCCTTCCCGAGGATGCGCGCGAGCCCTTCTTCGTAGAACACGTCCTGGACGCCGAGCCCCACAACCTCCGTCACGCGCGCGCCGGTGGCATAGGCGAACTCGAGCAACGCCCGGTCGCGAATGGCGAGCGGCTCGTCGGTGTTCGGGGCCGCGAGCAGTCGCTCGACTTCGGCCACGGATAGCACGGTCGGAAGGCGGCGCCACTGCCGTGGCGATTCCAGCCGCTGGCTCGGATCGCGCGTGGCACGCCCCTCGCCCACCAGAAAGCGATAATAGGTCCGGACCGCGGAGATCTGCCGGCGGATGGTCGCGGGTGCGAGCCCGAGATCCTTGAGCGCATAGACGAACTCTCGGAGCTGCGCGCTGGTCACATCGGCGGGGCCCCGCGCGCCCTTGGTCGTGGCATAGTCCGCGAGCCGTCGCACATCCCGCACGTAGTTGCTCACCGTGTGCGTGCTGTTGCCCGCCTCGAGGGCCAGGTAATCCCGGAACTGCTCGACCTGGAACGCCTGCGCTAGATCCATCGATGCACCCGGGCCTTGTACGCGCGGTACTCCTCGCCGAATTTCGCCTCGAGGTACGCTTCCTCGCGGGCGATCACCAGGCGCTGCACGAGCAGCACCACGGCGGGGAGCAGGACCAGCGGCCAGGCCGAGTTCACGAAGAGGGTCAGGCCGACATACAACGCAACGAGGCTCACGTACATGGGATTGCGCGTGAAGCGGTATGGCCCGTGCACGACGATCGCCGTCGTCGGTTCCATGGGATTCGGCGTCGTGCCCGCCCTGCGGAACAAAAACACCGCACTCGCGGACAGGCCCAGCCAGACGGCGATGAGGATCCAGGCGATCGCCCGGACCGCCCGCGGCGCTCCAGCCGGCCACAGGTGCAACGGCACGAACCAGTGCACCGCGTACCCGAGGGCGAACAGACCCGCATAGATGAAGGGCGGAAAGATCCGGACTCCCGAGCGATCGTTCGTCGCGTCCATTGGTGCCCCACTCAGCGCTTGAGCTGACGTCTCACCCACACCACGGCAAATATGACGGCGACGACCGCGACGGCGCCAAGGATGCGGTTCACACGGCCCAGCGCCGCGACCACCGCATCGAGATTGGTGCCGAGCGTCGAGACGAAGAACGTCAGCGCGCCGTACCACAGGGCCGAGGCCAGGGCGAGGGGGATGAGTGCCTGCGGGGCCGATAGCCCCGCCACGCCCGCGAACGGCGGCACGACGGCCCGCCACACAGGCAGCAGGCGCGAAAGAAAGATCCCATAGGCGCCGTGGCGCCGGTACTCCGTCTCGAGGTGTGCCAGCACGGCTGCGGGAAGCAGCCGCCGACCGGTACGTCCCCGGAAGAACGTCGGTCCGTACCGCCGGGCGAGCCAGTACACGGCGGACGCCGACGTGACATTTGCTCCCCAAGTGACGCCGAACACGGTCCACGCGTCCAGGACGCCCCGACCGGCCAGGAGTGCGCCGAGCGCCACCGCAGTGTCGGCCGGGACGGGCGGCACGACGTTCTCGACGGCGGCGAGGACGAGGATCAGGCCGTAGAGGGGCCCCGGCGGCAGGCGCTCCAGGTAGGCAAGGAGGTCGCTCAGGGGCGGCCGTCGAGCAGCGCTACGGCGATGACCGCCACGCCCTCGCCCCGTCCGATCCAGCCCATCCCTTCGTTCGTCTTCGCCTTGACGGAGACGGTAGACACCCCGGTGTCCAGAGCTGCGGCGAGCTTCTCCCGCATCGCGTCGATGAAGGGGCCGAGTCGCGGCCGCTCGAGGATCACGGTGATGTCCGCGCTGACGAAGTGGAGCCCGGCCTCCACGACGCGCAGATAGGCCCGCTTGAGCAAGTCGAGCGAATTGGCGTCGCGCCACTGCGGGTCGGTCGGGGGGAACATCGTCCCGATGTCGCCGAGGCCGGCGGCCCCGAGCACGGCGTCGGTGAGCGCGTGGGCCACGGCGTCCGCGTCCGAATGACCGGCGAGTCCCTGCAGGTGAGGGACCGTCACGCCGCCGAGGATCAGCTTCCGGCGGTCGGCGAATCGGTGCGAGTCGTACCCGACGCCGACCCGCATGTCAGGCCTTGAGGATCCGGACCGCCAGGTGGGCGGCGTTCTTGGCGTTGTCGATGCCGACGCAGGCCACCGGCACGCCGCCCGGGACCTGCGCGGTCGCGAGGAGCGCGTCGAAGCCGTTCAGCGGGCCCACCGCGAAGGGCACGCCGATAACCGGTAGATCGGTGAGCGACGCGGCGAATCCGGGCAGCGCGGCCGAAAGCCCTGCCCCGGCGATGATCACCTTGAACCCGCGACCCCGGGCACCCGACACCAGCTTGGTCGTCTGCTCCGGCTGCCGGTGGGCGGACGAGACGTGGAATTCATACGAAACGCCCGCCTTGGTGAGAATCTCGAAGGCGGGCTCGATGCGCGGCTTGTCGCTTTCGGAGCCGACCAGAACGAGGACGTCGGCCACGTCAGGCCGCCTCGTCGATCACGCTGTAGTCCTGGCGCCGCTGCCGCGCGGTGTAGCCTGCGTCGGCGATGAGGCGTCGCATTTCGGAGAGGGTCATGCGCCACGTCGTGCCCGCGGCGGACACGACGTTTTCTTCCATCATGAGCGACCCGAAGTCATTGGCCCCGAACCGGAGCGCCACCTGGCCGATCTTGGGGCCCATGGTGACCCACGACGCCTGGATGTTCGGGACGTTGTCGAGCACGACGCGGGCGATGGCCTGGGTCCGGAGGTAGGTGACCGCGTCTGTCTTCTCGAGGTGCTCGAGCTCCGTGTGCTCCGGTTGCAGCGGCCAGCAGATGAAGGCCGTAAACCCACCGGTCCGCGCCTGGACCTCGCGGACGCGGAACAAGTGCTCGATCCGGTCGGCCAGCGTCTCGCCCAGCCCGTACATCATGGTCACGGACGTCTTGAGCCCGAGGCGATGCGCGGTCTCCATCACCTCGAGCCAGCGGTCGGCGCCGGCTTTCTTCTTCGCGACG
>DASQIB010000119.1:0-18904 GCA_035631795.1 Gemmatimonadales bacterium
GGTGGCCCGCCCCAGCCCAGTGGCGCCTCCCGTGACGATGGCGACCCGGCCCTGGACCGTCTCGGCCAGGCGCTGGGGATCGGGACGCGTCTCGGTGGCCGGCGCGCCGACGGCGTTCGCCGCGCGGGGAGCCATGAGCCAGGAGGCAGTCGGTGTCAAGCGATTTCGAACCTATGTTCGAAATTGATCATCGGCAAGGCACGGCGTAACTTACGCCCCATGAAACGGCTCGCCTCGGTCTTCCTGTGGGGCGGGGTCTCCGTCCTGGGGGCGGCCGCCTTTGGCGTGCTCGCCCTGTCGCGGGGGGAGACCGTCAACGCCGCCTGGCTCCTGACGGCCGCCGTCTGCACGTACGCCGTCGGCTACCGATTCTACGGCCGCTTCCTCGCCACCCGCGTGTTCGGCCTCGACGACCGCCGGGCGACGCCCGCCGAGCGGTGCAACAACGGCCGCGACTTCGTCCCGACCAACAAGTGGGTGCTGTACGGGCACCACTTCGCCGCCATCGCGGGGGCCGGGCCGCTCGTGGGCCCCGTGCTCGCGGCGCAGTTCGGGTTCCTCCCGGGCACCTTATGGCTCGTGATCGGCGTCGTGCTCGGAGGCGCCGTGCAGGACTTCACGATTCTGTTTTGCTCGCTGCGACGGAACGGCAAGTCCCTGGGGCAGATGGCGAAGGAAGAAGTGAACCCGGCCGCGGGCGCCACGGCGATGCTCGCGGTCCTGTTCATCATGATCATCCTGCTCGCCGTGCTGGCCTTGATCGTAGTGAACGCGCTCAAGGCCTCGCCGTGGGGACTGTTCACGATCGCGTGCACGATTCCCATCGCGCTGCTCATGGGATGGTGGATGAAATCGTGGCGGCCGGGGCGTGTGGGCGAAGCGTCCGCGGTAGGGGCGATTCTCTTGATCGCGGCGCTCGTGGGGGGCGGCGTGGTGGCGGGGCACCCCACGCTCGGCGCGGCGTTCACGCACACCGGGCCGGCGATCACGTGGATGATGATCGGGTACGGCTTCGTGGCGAGCGTGCTGCCCGTCTGGATGCTGCTCGCCCCACGCGACTATCTCTCCACTTTTCTCAAGATCACCACCATCTTCGTGCTGGCCGTCGCGATCCTCGTGATCCTGCCGCCACTCCGCATGCCGGCGCTCACGCCCTTCGCTTCGGGCGGCGAAGGACCCGTGTTCGCCGGGAAGCTCTTCCCCTTCGCCTTCATCACGATCGCGTGCGGGGCCATATCGGGATTTCACGCGCTCGTTTCCTCGGGCACCACGCCCAAAATGATCGCGCGCGAGTCCGATGCCCGGTTCATCGGGTACGGCGGCATGCTGATGGAGTCGTTCGTGGGCGTCATGGCGATGATCGCGGCCTGCACGCTCGATCCGGGCGTCTACTTCGCCATGAACACGACCCCGGCGGCGCTCGCGCAGGCCTCTCAGGCCCTGTCCCAGGCGGGCTTCGTGGTCTCGCCGGACGCCATGCATGCGCTGGCCGCCCGCATGGGAGAGACCACGCTCGTCGCGCGCTCGGGGGGCGCGCCGTCACTCGCCGTCGGGATGGCGCAGATCTTCGCCGGCGCCACCAGCGTCCTCGGCGGGAAGACGCTCGACGCCCTGTGGTACCACTTCGCGATCATGTTCGAGGCGCTCTTCATCCTCACGACGATCGACGCCGGTACGCGCGTGGGTCGCTTCATGCTGCAGGAGATCGTCGGGCACGTCTGGCCACGGTTCGCAGAGACGTCCTGGTATCCGAGCGTGATCGCCTCGAGCGCCGTGATCGTGGCCGGGTGGGGGTATTTCCTCTATCAGGGTGTGGTGGATCCGCTGGGCGGGATCAACTCGCTCTGGCCGTTGTTCGGGATCTCGAACCAGCTCCTCGCCGCCGTGGCCCTGTGCGTGGGCACCACCATTCTCATCAAGATGGGGCACGCGCGATTCGCGTGGGTGGCGGCGGGGCCGCTCGCCTGGCTCGTCACGGTGACCATGACCGCCGGATGGCAGAAGGTGTTCTCCGCCGATCCGCGGCTCGGGTTCCTGGCGCATGCCGCGGCGCTTGCGGGATCGACCACCCCCGACGCGGGCCGCCTGATCTTCTACGACCGTCTGAACACCTTCATGGCGTTGCTCTTTATGGCGGTCGTGACGGTCCTGATCGTCACGTCGCTGCGCGAGTGGTGGCTGGTGCTCTCGCGGCGCAAGGTGGCCGTCGTACACGAGGCGCCGTATGTGGAGAGCGCGTATGCGGTCGGAGACTAAGACGGCGGCAGGGCGGCACGGCGGCACGCCTCCCGTCGTGCAACGTCTGCTCCGCATCGTCCGCCGGATCATCGGCGCACCCGACTACCAGGCCTACCTCGAGCATTGCGGCACCGCCGGGCATCCGCCACGGCTCACGGAGCGGGAGTACGTCGATCAGTTTTTCGAATCGAAGGGAAAGGGCGTCCGCTGCTGCTGATGGCTGCGCAGGCTCCCCCCGCCCTTCCCCCTCCTCCTCCCCCGCGCATCCCGCGGCTCGACGCGTCGGGTCGGCAGATGCTGGCGTTCTGGGTGTTGCTCGCGGTCACGGTCGGCGGGAGCGCGGCCATCACGTATTTCGGGTTCGAGACCCTCTCCGCGGTACGGGCATACGTCGGCGGCGAGGGACTGTGGTCCAAGGCACAGAAGGACGCGACGTACCGTCTGGTCCGCCACGCCCGGGGGGCAGACTGGCTGAAGCCGGTGGCGTACGTGTACGGGATCGTGATGGCGGGGAACGGGTTACTGCACGCCCGAAGCCCTCGCTGTTCCTAATAGGAAACAAGCTGGCGCTACCGCACCGCCATGCACTCGATCTCCACCCGCGCGCCGAGCGCGAGCCCGCTCCCGGCCACCGTGGAGCGCGCGGGGGGATCCTTCGGGAAGAACGTCGCGTACACGGCGTTCATCGCCGCGTAATCCTTGATGTCGGCGAGGAACACCGTGCACTTCACCGCGCGATCGAGCGAGCTCCCGGCGGACGCGAGCACGGTCTTGATGTTCTCGAGCGCCTGGCGGGTCTGCCCGGCAATCCCCGTATCCGCGAGCTCCCGCGTGCCGGGCTTATTGCCGATCTGCCCCGACAGGTAGAGCATGTTGCCGACCCGCACGGCCTTCGAGAACGGTAGCCCGCTTACCTCGCCCGGACCGTGGAGCACCTGGCGGTCCTGAGCGTCGAGTGCTACAGGAAGTAGAAAGACAGCGAGGGCGATCGAAGCAATTCTCATGGTTCCCCCCGTTCACGTTTGGAGACCAGCGGCCAGACAATGACGAGCGCAACTCCTCCGACCGCGCTCGCGAGGAACGCCGGTCGTGCGCCGTACGCCTGAAACACGGCACCGAGCGCGACCCCGCCGACGAGCGCCGCAAATCCAGTAACCCCGTGATACATCCCAAACCCGCTTCCTTGCTGGGAACCGGCCAACCGCGCCACCAGCGCCCGCTCCGGGCTTTCCGTCAGCCCGGCAACCAGGCCGAACGCGAGGAACCAGCCCCACGCCGCCGCAGCGGTGCCCGCGCGCGCCATCCCCACCGCGAGAATCGCGTAGACCAGCCAGCCCAGCCACATCGTCTGCCGAGGCCCGAGCCGATCGGTCGCGGACCCGCCGAGGAAGCTCGTGGACGACCGCACCACATGCACCGCCGCCCACAACAGCGGCACGACGGCCACCGGCACACCGAGCTGCTGCGAGCGCAGAATGATGAGGGTGTCGGGCATGCGGAGGAGATAAAAAAACGAGATCGCGAAGAGGGGAGCAACGCGACCAGGTTGGGGGAGGTTGGGGGAGGTTCGGGAAGGTTGTTCCGCCCCATCACGACCTTCCCGAACCTCCCTAACCTCCCCTAACCTCCCCGACCCTGCATCGTCTCTCACCGCCCACATCGCCAGCACCAGCACCGCTATCCCCGGCACAATGCTCGCCCCAATCACCGTCCGCAGATTCGCGCTCCCCGACGCGAGCAGCCACCACGCGAGGATCGGTCCCAGCACCGCGCCCGCGTGATCCATCCCCCGCTGCAGTCCGAAGGCGCGTCCCCGGAGGTCCGCCGGTGTGACATCCGCCATCAGCGCGTCGCGCGGCGGCGTGCGCAGTCCCTTCCCCAACCGATCGACCACGCGGAGTCCGATCACCTGCCACGCCGCGCCCGTCACCGCGATGATCGGCCGCACGACGACCGCGATGAAATAGCCGAGCACGATCAACGGACCGCGCAACGGCACGCGGTCCGCCAGACGCCCGGCGCCGAGTTTCACGACCGCCGCCCCGAACTCGGCCGCGCCGTCGAGCGCTCCCAACGCCTGCGGTCCCGCTCCCAGCACTCCCGTGATGAACGCGGGGAGGAGCGGATAGATCATCTCGCTCGCGAAGTCGTTGAGGAGAGAAACCCAGCCGAACAGCTTCACTTGCCGGGGGAGAACCCCCGGGTCCCTAGGCGGCATTCAAACCCAATCCCCACCGCATCAGCGTGACCGGCAGGCCGCCGTAGCGCAGGATCGCGTCGTGGAAACCGCGGAGCGTGAAGGACCCGCCGCGTGCAGCGCGGAAATCGTTCCGCAGCGCGAGGATATCTCGTCGCCCCACCGCGTAGCACAGTGGCTGCGCCGGCTCGGCGCAATACCGCCGCACCTCCGCCTCCGCGTTGGCCCGATCCACGCCCAGATGAGCGACGAGATAGTCCACCGCCTGGGCAAACGTCATACCGCGCGTATGCAAGCCGACATCCAAGAGGACTCGCACCGCGCGCCAGAGGAGATGGATCCGCTGGAAAAATTTCTCCTCTTCCGAGCGGTAGAAGCCCTCCTCTCCCATCATGTCTTCGCAGTAGAGCGCCCAGCCCTCGACCGTGAGCGGCGTCCAGACGTTCTTGCGCGTGTCCGACGGCTGCTGCTGCGCGTGCACCAGGTGCAGGTGATGACCAGGATAGCCCTCGTGCAGCGCCGTGGCGGCGAGCTCGTAGCGGCAGTGATCGCGCAGGATGCGCTCCTGCGCCCCCGCCGGCAGCGAAGCATCGGGCAAGGTCACGTAGAACCAACCGGTGCGATCCTTCGAGTACGCCCCGGGACTATCGTAGGCAGCGAACGGAATGACCGGCCGCATGAAGGCCGGCGTCGGCACAACGTCGAGCGGCGCTTCCGGGATCGGCGCGAGTCCGCGCGTGGCCACGAACTCGCGCGCTCGGGTCATCTCCCGCGCGTACGCCTCCACCAGCTCCGCGGCAGGAGGATGATCGGCGCGCAGCCGCTCCGCCACGTCCTGCCACCGCTTCCCGCCTTCCAAACGCGCCGCCCGGGCCGCCAGGTCGGCTTCGACCTCTTCCTTCAGGTGATGTCCGTAACGCCACAGCTCAGGCGCCGTATCGCGGAGGGCGTGCTCGTAGTGGAGATGAAAGTTGAAGTCGTCTTCGCCCAGGGCGAACTCGTCGGAGGCGGCGTCGAGCCGGCGCTCGAGGTCGCGCGAGAACGCGGTCATCGCGTCGATCGCACCAGAGGCCGCCCTCGCCACGCGCTCGTCGAAGCCCGCGCCGACTTCCCGGACCAGCGCCAGCCCGCCCGCGTTGACGCTCAGCGCCGTTTCGACGAACACCCGTACCGGCTCCACCAGCGTCGCGCGCGCGTCGTCCAGGAGCCCCGGGACGTCTTCGAGCCGCCCCGCGAGGGCCACCGCTTTCTCCTCCGGCGTCCGATCCCGACGGCCCAGGAGGAAGTGGAGCCCCCCCAGCAGATGGGCGAGCCAGAACCCCGGATTCCTGGCTTGGGGCCGCTCGCGCTCGAAGCGCCGCAGCGTCACGCGCAGCTCGTTCAACAGAGCCGTGCGGTCGATTTCGTCTTCGAGCTGGTCGGCAGTCACTTCTTCGAGCGCGGCGGCGAGGGACTTGAGCGCCGCCAGGTGGGGGGGGAGCGCCGTGGGTCCGTAGCGCCCGTAGCGGTGATCGTACCGTTTCACCCCGGCCTGCGTTGCGGCCACCGGATCGAGGTGCCACCGCAGGTCGAGGGACGCGCGCTCGATTTCCCGGAACGTCCCTAGCGCCATGCCGCTTGCTTGAGCAGCCGGTGGCACTCTTCGTCCGAGAGCACGCGGTCGGTCCGCTTCGCCGCCTCGAACAATGCCCGGCACGCCGCCTCGTCCTCCGCGTCGTACCCGTGCGTCTCGAGCCAGTATTTCACGTTCGACAATCCCGACACCGGCGAGATCTCGATCTTCTGCTCGAGCCCGAATTCCTCCGCCGGCACCGAGCTGTAGACGCGATCGGCCAGCCACGCGTGCCCCTTCCGCTTCGCCTTGATGATCGCGGCCGCGTGCACCCCCGTGCCGGTGCGGAACGCGTCCGCCCCCATCACGGGATAGTTGACCGGGATCGGCACGCCCACCGCGTCCGCCACGAGCCGGCAGTAATCGGGCAAGCGTCGGATGTCGTGGCGGTGCGCGCCCAGGAGCTTCAGGTTGACGATCAGCAGGTCCATCTCCGCGTTCCCCACCCGCTCCCCGACGCCGAGCGCCGTGCCGTGCACACGGTCCACGCCTGCCTCAATCGCCGCCAGACAGTTGATCAGCCCCATGCCCCGGTCGCGGTGTCCGTGCCAGTCGACCTTGACGTCGTGCTGCTTGACGATTTCTCCCTTGACGAATTTGACCAACGCTTTCACGCCGTCCGGCGTGGCGTGGCCGACCGTATCGGCCAGGCAGATCCGGGTCGCGCCACATTCTATCGCGGCACCGTACAACGCCTTGAGCGCCTCGGGCTTGGCTCGAGTCGTATCCTCGGTGACGTACATGACGGGCAAGCCGTGCTTGACCGCGTACGTCACCGCCTCCTCCGTCGATTTGACGATCCGGTCGAGGGTCCAATCCTCGGCGTACTGACGAATCGGGGAGGAGCCGATGAACGTCGCGGCCTCGATTCGAATGCCGACTTCTTCGGAGATTCGCACGATCGGCTCGACGTCCCCGATCACGGTGCGCGCGGCGCAATTCGGGGCGATCGGGAGCCTGGCGTCGCGAATCTCGGTCGCGAGCGCCCGGACCTGCTCCACCACTCGTGGGCCGGCCCCGGGCAGGCCGATATCCGCGGCCACGATCCCCAGGTCGGCCATGAGATGCAGCAGCCGCCTTTTGACGTCGATCGAGGGGTCGCGCACCGAGGGAGATTGGAGCCCGTCGCGGAGCGTCTCGTCGTTCAGATCCACGCGGGCGCGCGACCAGTCGAAGGCGGCGCTCCCGGCGGCCCGATTCCAGTCGTGGATCAGCTCGCGCTCGTCCATGCGGGTAGGTTCACCCTCTCGCCCCCCAGCGTCAAGCGGGTTAGTGTGAAAGCCAATGGATCACGCGGTCTCCCGCCTGCTCGCGCACGAACGTATCCGCGCGGCGCGCCATCATATCGAGCGCACCGACGAAGTGACGCTCGCCCGGCAGACCGCCCTCTCCGCCATTCCGGCCCCGACGGGAGCGGAGGACCGGCGCGCGGCCCGCGTGGCCGAGCTGTTCCGGGAAATCGGGCTCGGCGACGTCACCGTCGACCACGTGGGGAACGTCCACGGCTGGTTCGGAAAAAACGGGGACGGCGCGGCACCGGTCGTCCTGGCGGCGCATCTCGATACGGTGTTTGCCGCGGATGTGGACGTCGCCGTCGAGCGACGCGGCCACCGCCTCGAGGGCCCCGGCATCTCCGACAACGCGCGCGGCCTGGCGGCGCTCGTCGCCGTGGCCGAGGCCATGGTCGCCGCGCGGGTCCCGACGGCGCGACCGATCCTATTCGCGGCGACCGTCGGGGAAGAAGGATCGGGGGATCTGCGGGGCGTGAAATACCTCCTGAACGGGAAAGATGTTGAGGCAAGGCATGCCTTGCCCCAACCCGTCGCGTTCATCGCCCTGGACGGCGCCGGGCTCGAGCGGGTGATCCATCGCGCCCTGGGCTCCAAGCGATATCACGTCACGTTCCGCGGTCCGGGGGGGCACTCCTGGGCCGCGTTCGGCATCGCGAACCCCGCCAACGCGGTGGGCCGTGCCACCGCCCTACTCGCGGACCTCCCCGCCCCCGCCGCCAACGGCTCTCGGCCGCGTACCACGTGCGCCGTCGTCCGGCTGGGCGGCGGGACCGGGCTCAACTCCATTCCCCAGGAGGCCTGGCTCGATCTCGATCTGCGAAGCGAGGACCCCCACGCACTCGCCCAGCTGGACGTGACCCTGCGGGCCGCCCTCGAGCGCGCCGCCGACGACGAGAACCGTCGCCGTACGGCGGGCACGCCACCTGTCCGCCTCGAGATGCAGCTCGTGGGAGATCGGCCCTCCGGCATCACGCCCCGGGCGCACCCCCTGGTGCAGGCGGCCGTCGCGGTGAATCATGCCCTGGGCCGGGACGCCGAGCTCGCGAGCGCCTCCACGGATGCGAACGTCCCGATCGCGCTGGGTATCCCGGCGATCGCGCTCGGCGCCGGCGGCAAGGCGGGCGACGCGCACCTCGCGACCGAGTGGTTCGAAAACGTCGAAGGAGCGCTCGGCGTCGTTCGAGCGCTCCTCGTGACGGCAGCGATGGCGGAGATGCGTTAGGCGCGCACGCTCTCCTGCACGCGCCGCACCGCTTTCGCGAGCAGCACCCGCGATGCGACGCGCGTCGCTCCAACCATGACCTTGTTGATCAGTCCGGGGACGACGAGGCGCGTCCCGCGTAGCATACCGTCGTAGCCCGCGCGGGCGACGCTCGCGGCATCCGCCACCCAAAACCGCTGAAACGGTCGGGCCTCGAGATCGAGGCCGGCGCGTTCCTGAAATTCGGTGCGCGTGGCGCCGGGACACAGCACGGTCACGGTCACGCCGGCGTTGCGCACTTCCTCCGCCAGCGCCTCCGAGAAGGAGATCACGTACGCCTTGGTCGCGTAGTACACGGCCATCAGCGGTCCGGGCACGAATCCGGCCGTCGAGGCCACGTTCAGGATCGCGCCGTGATGCTCAGCGACCATCGTGGGAAGGAAGAGCTTCGTGAGGTGCGTGAGCGCGGCGACGTTCACCTGAATCATCTGCAGCTCAGTCGCGGCGTCCGTACGGGCGAACTCACCAGCCAGCCCGTATCCGGCGTTGTTCACCAGGAACTGCACCTCGAGCCCCGCCGCCGCGACGCGACGCGCCACGTCGGGCGCCGCGGACGGATCGGCAAGATCCGCTGCGATCACCGTCGCTTGCACATCGTAGCGATCGGTGAGGTCATCCGCGAGGGCTTCCAGCCGATCCTGACGCCGCGCGACGAGCACGAGATCGTGCCCATCCCGCGCGAATAACCGGGCCAGCTCGAGTCCAATGCCGCTCGACGCCCCGGTGATCAGGGCAACGCGGTCCGTCACCGGGCGCTGTCCGAGCGCGGGCGCAGGTCGTCCACGGCGTCGAGCGCTTCGCGCGTGTGCCGTGTGGCCCGGAGTTGCGAGGAGTACACGTGGCGCACCACGCCGGTCGTGTCGATCACGAAGGTCACGCGGCCCGGAAGTATCCCGAGCGTCTTCTCGACGCCGTACAGCTCGCGCACCGCGCCGCCCCGGTCGGAGAGCAGCAGGAACGGGAGCCCTTCCTTGGCGGCGAAGCGCCGGTGGGAGGCCACCGAATCCGAGCTGAGCCCTACCACTTCGGCGCCCGCCTCGGCGAACCCCGCGTAGCTATCCCGGAACGCCCGCGCTTCCAGCGTGCATCCCGGAGTCTCGTCCTTCGGATAGAAGTACAGCACCACCGTGGTCCGGCCGAGCAGGTCGCGGAGCCGCACGGGCGTACCCGTCTGATCGGGCAGGGTGAAGTCCGGGGCCAGGTCGCCGACACGCACGGGAGTCATCGCTAATGCGCGGTGGCGCCGCCACCGGGCAGCGACTTGCTCTTGTGCATGAGCAGGAGGAGCGGGAGCGACAGCACGAAGCAGGCCCCAAACAGCAGGAAGAGCTGCTCGAACGAAAGCATCATCGCCTGCCGCGTCAACTGCAGGTTCAAGACCGCGAGCGCCTTCGACTCGACCAGCGGCTGCGGCGTTCCCGTCGCGATCAGCCTCGCCATGATCCCGCCGAGCCGCTCGCGCGTGACCTCGCTGTACTGGGTGACGTTGGCGATCAGATCCGCCCGATGGATCGCCTGGAACCGCTGCACGAGAGTCGCGGAGACCGCGATGCCCACACTACCGCCCAGCTGGCGCATCAGGTTGAACAGGCCCGTGCCGTTCGGGATCTTGCTCATCGGCAGGTCGGCCAGCGCCAGGTTCGTCAGGGGGACGAAGATCAAGCCCAGCCCAACACCGCGGAAGATCAACGGCCAGAAGTAATCCGACATGCCGCTGTCCGTCGTGAAGTGCCCGTGCTTCCACATCGCCAGAGCGAAGATGGCCACGCCCGCGAGGATCGAGAGCCGGGCATCGAACTTCCCCGTGGTGCGTCCCATGGTCGCCATGGTAAAGGCGCTGGCGAGCGCACCGGGAAGGATCACGAAGCCGGTCTGCTCTGCAGTGAAGCCCTGGAGGTTCTGGAGATAGACCGGTAGCACGAACACGGTCGCGTACAAACAGATCCCCAGCACGCCGCCGAATACCACGCCCACCGCGAGTTGCCGGCTCTTCAAGATCCTGAGGTCCACCACGGGCTGGTCGGTTGTGAGCTCGTGCCACACGAAGGCGATCAGCGACAGGGCGCTGATCACCCCGTAGGCGATGACCTCGCGCGAGTCGAACCAGTCGAGCCGCTCCCCGCGCTCGAGCATCGTCTGCAACGTCCCGATCCCCGCTGCCAGGAGGACGAGCCCAACGTAGTCCACGCGCTCGGTTCGGTGTTGAAAACGCGAGTTCTGGATGAAGCTCAGCGACAACGCGAGCGCCAGCATGCCGATCGGGATGTTGATGTAGAAGATCCACGGCCAGCCGAACGCGTCCGTGATGTAGCCGCCGAGCGTGGGGCCGAGGGTGGGACCCACCATCACGCCGACGCCGAAGATCGCCATCGCGGTGCCGTACTCCTCGCGTGGAAATTCCTCATACAGGATCGCCTGCGAGGTGGAAAGCAGCGCGCCGCCGCCCAGGCCCTGGACGATGCGCCAGAACACCAGCGCTGCGAGCGAGTGCGCGTTACCGCAGAAGAACGACGACAGTACGAACAGCGTGATCGAGCCGGCGAAGTAGCGCCGCCGCCCGAAGTACGCGGACAGCCACCCCGTGATCGGCAGAATGATCACGTTCGCGACGATGTAGCCGGTGGACACCCAGGCAATCTCGTCCAGCGTGGCGCCCAGGTTCCCCATCATGTGGGGGATCGCCACGTTCACGATGCTCGTGTCCAGCAGCTCGAGCACGGACGCAAGCGAAACCGTGATCGCGATGATGTACTTGTACTTGTACCGATCTACCTCGGCACCGGACCCGTTGAGTGCGAGAGCAGCCGTTGCCACAATGCGCCTACTTCGTGGTAATGGTGACGACCACGCTCATCCCGGGGCGCAGCGGCCGATCGGGATCGTTCTTGCCGTCGAGCCGGATCCGCACCGGGACGCGCTGCACGACCTTGGTATAGTTGCCCGTGGCGTTGTCCGGAGGCAGGAGCGAGAACTTCGCCCCCGTGGCCGGCGACAGGCTCTCCACGTGGCCCTTGAAATGGCGGCCGGGATAGGCGTCGACGGTGAAATCCGCGGGGTCGCCCGGCCGCACGTCCGCCGTCTCCGTCTCCTTCAGGTTGGCCGTCACCCAGATATCGTCCAACGGGACGGCGGCCATCAACGGCTGACCCGCCTGTACCAGCTGGCCGACCTCGACGGTCTTCTTGCTCACGACGCCATTCGACGGCGCGGTCACACGCGTGTACGAAAGGTTGAGCGCCGCCTGATCGCGCGCCGCACGGGCGGCTGCCACACGGGCATCGGCACCGACCAGCGCCGCCTGCGCTGCGGCCAGGGCCGCGTCGGCTGCCTGCGAAGCCGCCTGCGCCCCATCGAGCTGCTGCTTCGATACGATGTCCTGCTCCGCCAGCGGCTTCAGCCGCTCGAGATCCGCGCGTGCCTTCTGGGCGTTGGCCTGCATCTGGGCGACCTGCGCTTCCGCCTGACCCACCCGTGTGCGATTGCTCACGGCCGCGAGCGCCACGCCGAGATCGGCTTCCGCCTGCGCCAGCCGCACCTTGTAGTCGCGGTCGTCGAGCACGACGAGGGTATCGCCCGCCTTCACGCGATTGTTCTCATCGACGCGGACCTCGGTCACGAACCCACCGACCTTCGGGAGGATGGGGATCACGTGACCGTCCACCTGAGCGTTGTCCGTCGACACGTGGCTCAGGCCATAGATCCAGCGGCGCGCGCCGAAGGCGACAAGGGCGAGCAGGATGACGCCCATGATGAGGAACACCCTCCCGCGACTGCTCTTCGGCTTGGCGGTCTCCGCTTCGTCCGGCGGTTCGGGCGCGGGCCTCGAGGCCCGAGGAAGAGTCTCACGTTCGATCGTCGTTGCCATGTCGTCATCCATCGGTGATGTCGGTTAATGAAGCGTCCGCGCCACGCCCACCGCGCGCGCCAGGGAGACCCGGGCGGTGACCGCGGCGTACCGCGCGTCGATCTCGGTATCGCGCGCCCGGATCAGGTTCGACTGGGCATTGATGACTTCGATGTTGCCGGTCACACCCGCGCGAAACTGCTCGCGGGCCTGAGACAGCTCGTCTTCCGCCAGGCGTAGCTGCTCGGCGGCGACCGCCCCCTGCGCCTGCGCCGAGCGCAGGTCGATGAGCGCGGCGTCCACGTCGGCCGCGATCTGGCGGCGGAGGTCGGCTTCCCGCGTTTGCGACTCCCGCGCGAGCGCGTCCTGCTCGTCCACCCGGGCCTCCCGACGGAAGCCGTCGAGAATCGGCAGGCTGACCTGGACCGTGAGGTCGCGTGTGGCAATGGCGCTCGGCACGGTCAGGCCGTTCACGCCATAGTCGCCGGCCACCTCGAGGCGGGGCAACCGCTCGGCCCGAATCGCCGAGCCGGTCTGACGGGCCGCCGCGCCGCGCGCCAGCTCCGCCCGCAAGTCCGGTCGGTTCGCAAGGGCGGCAGTCACGGCCGCGTCGCGATCTCCCGGCAGGTCGGCCGCGCCCAGCGACGGGTCGAGCGAGTCCGTGAGAGTCAGAGGTGTGGCGGGATCGAGGCCCAGCGCGCGAGAGACGTCGATGCGCGCGCGGTCGAGCTGGTTCCGCGCCACGATCAACAACCCTTCCGAGCTCACGAGCTGCGCCCGGGCGCGCGTCACATCGATCGCCGGACTCACGCCAGCGGCCTTCCGCGCCTGGGCGAGCGTGACCAGCTCTGCCGCCACGCTCGAATCCGCTTGACGCGCCGCGACTACTGCCCGTGCCCGCGCCGCCCGGAGATACGCTTGCGCCGCCGTGAGCGCGGAGCTTTCGACCGTCACGCCGCGCTCCGCGCGACTCCCGTCTGCCTGCGTCCGGGCGGCGCGGACCCTCGAGACGCTCGACCAGTCGAACAGCGTCTGGCTCGCACTCACCCGCCCGTCATAGTTGTTGAACGGGGGAACCGGGTTCTGGAGCGAGAACTGCGGCGGAAACGGAATGCCCAGCGACTGTGTGTTAAACGTGCGGTTGAGCCACACGCCGGCGACCGAGATAGACGGCAACAGCGCCGAGCGAGCCTGACGGACGCGGGCGTCGGCTTCGGTAGTCCGCAGCGTGGCGACCGTCACTGCCGGCGCCTCCCCCGCGGCCACGCGCACCGCGTCCGCGAACGAGAGCGTGAGCGGCACTGCCGCCGGAGCCTGCGCCGCGACCGGCGCGGCGGCAAGGGACGACAGGATGACTATGAATGCACGATTACGGTTTGGCGATGCCATGAAGATAGAGTTGGATGTGAGTGTCGAGATACGCCCGGGCGTCGAAGCCCTCGGGCATGCACGCAGCGAACGCCCGACGCGCGGACGCGGCGTGCATCAACGGCGACATCGCCAGCTTGGCGGCGAGCATGACGTCCACCGGCCGGAATTCGCCGCTTTTGATGCCACGCTCGATCACGCCGCCGATGAGCCGCTGCCCGCGGCTCACCACCTCTTCGTAGTAAAAGCGCGTGAGCTCCGGAAATGTTGCGGCCTCGGCCATCATGAGCTTCGGGATGCCGGCGAGCGATGTCTCGCCGACCAAACGCCAGTACTCTCGGATCAGCTGCTCCACGAGCTCGCGCGCGCTGCCCGTGAAGGACCGCGCCAGCGCCTCACCCTGCGCGATGACCGGAACGATCGTCTCGCGTACCACAGCCTTGAACAGGGCTTCTTTGTTCTCGAAGTACAGATAGAGCGTCCCTTTGGTCACGCCGGCGTGACGCGCGACGTCCGCCAGCTTGGTGGCCTCGTAGCCGCGCTCGACGAACAGCTCGAGCGCGGCGGCCACGATCTCGCCTGGCCGCGCGTCCTTGCGGCGCTGCCACCGGGGGCGGCGGGCACGGGAGGGACGGGGGCGACGGGACGGACGCTTCGAACGAGTGACGGCGGTGCTCACGGTAGAGACCCCTCAGAGTTAGTTACTGAACGGTCAGTAAGTAACTTGAGTTCCCCGTGCCGGTCAAGCGCTTCGGTAAGTTACTCGACGGTTAGTAGTAAGTTCCTGCGGATCAACCAGTTGCCGTGGCGTGGCCGCCACGCTCCCGATAGAACACGATCAGCCCGGTGTTCGGAGGTGCAACGCCTACTTGGCGCAGCATCGTCACGATCTGGCCCCGATGATACGAGGAGTGGTCCACCGCGTGCCGGAACATCTCCTGGAACGTGTGCCGAAACTCGCCGCCCGTGCTCGGCCGCACCACGACCGCTGCGCCGAGGCGGGGGTCGGGGAACCCGTCCAGGAACGTGGACCGCTCCCGCTCGATCTCCTCCCACCGCCTCACCGCCGTGTCGAGCGTCGCGAGATCTTTTCCCTGGTGAACCGCGGGCTTCGGCTTGCCGGTCCACCGGTTGAGCCATAGCTGCTCGGCCCACACGAGGTGGCACAGTGTGCCGTGGAGCCCGCCGTGGCTGCTCTTCAGCTCGCGAAAGTACGCTTCGCTGGAGAGCGTTCGGAGCGCCGCGAAGATCCGACGATTGGCCCACGCGTTGTAGGAGAAGAGCTCGCGCACCTCGGCTACGGTCATCCTCGTGTCTCCTAGCGCGCGGGCGCGAGCTCTCCCGCGTCGAGCACGCTCTGCTGCACCGTCTTCCCCTCGATGTGCTGATCGTCCCCGACGAGCGACCCGCGCACGGTCGCGCGCACGACGCGCACGTTTCGCCCCAGGATGCTGTTGGCGATCGTACTGTCGGACACGACGCTCCCCCGCTCGATGGAGACGTTGGGGCCCACAGTCACGTCCTGCATCGTGACGCCGTCTTCGACGTAGACCGGGGGAATGATGCGGCACCGCGGGCCGGGAGGGGAGGGCGCGCGTGCACGCCCCTGCTCGAGCAGATGCTGATTCGTCTCGAGCAGGGTGTCCACCTTGCCGCAGTCATACCAGCCGCCGACCGGCGCCGTCAGCAGGCGCTTCCCGTGGTCCACCATGTACTGGAACGCGTCCGTGAGGTAAAACTCGCCACCCTTACCCGGTGGCTGCTTCAGCACGTGCGCGATGCCCTCGAACAGCGTCTTCCAATCCTTGACGTACTGCAATCCGATGTTTGCCAACCGGGAGACCGGCGTGCTCGGCTTCTCCACAATGCTCTTCATGTAGCCTCGCGCATCGGTCACGATCACGCCGAATCGCTGGTAGTCCTCGACTTCCTTGACCCAGATGACGCCGTCCGCGTCCGCGGTCTTGACGATGCTCAGGTCGGCTTCGAAGAGCGTGTCCACGAAGATGATGAGGACCGGACGGTCGACGAACGGCCTCGCGAGATTGATGGCACCCGCCGTCCCATCCAACGTCTTTTGCTCGACGAACCTCGCCTTGACGTCGTAGTGCTCGACGATGTATCGCTCCACCGTTTCCTTGAGGTGTCCCGTGATGACGATGAGCTCGTCGACATCCAGGTCCCGGATGGAGTCCATGACATAGTCCATGACGGGCCGCCCCGCGACGTGCACCAGCGGTTTGGGCACCCGATTGGTGAGAGGCAGGAGCCGGGTACCCTTCCCCGCGAGCGGTACGATGACTTTCATGTCACACCCTGCCGTAGCGGTCTTTGAGCCGGACCACGTCGTCGATCTCGGGGGTCGACGCCTCGAGCAGATCCGTCGAGACGACCGCCTCGAATTGATGGATGAGCTTGGCCTCGATATGGAAGGCGGCTCCCCGCCCCATGCGCTTTTCGATCAAGGTATCGCCCTTCTGGATGCGCAAGATGATCTCCCCGGTGAGCACGTAGATGGACTCGTCCTTTTTGTTGTGGTACTGCAGCGACAGCACCTGCCCGGGCTCGATATGGAGGATCTTGCCGACGTAGCGGTCGGTGCGGGCCCAGATCAGCTCATGGCCCCAGGGCTTGTCGACGCGATACGGGGGGGGGAGGTCAGTCACGTCAGGCTCAGTTTGAGGGATGAGGGCGTCGTCACGCAGGCGGTGACACACACACCGCACCCCACGCAACCTTCGGGCCTGAGCACCGGCCGGCCGCCCGCGTCCATCGCGAGCGCCCGCTCGCCCACCGGACAGGCGCGCGCACAGACGCCGCAGCTTACACCCTGGAAGGTGATGCACCGCTCGGGGTCGAGCTCGAGGAAGCCCATGTGCACCTCGCTCCACCCGCCCGGCGGCGGCACGAGCGCCCCCGTCGGGCACGCGTGCGCGCAGGGCATGTCTTCACACACGACGCAGGCCTGGATGGCGGGGTCGATCATGGGCGTGCCGGCGGCGAGGCCGGCGCCCGGCGGGGCCTTGATGATGGCGTTGACGGGGCACACCGGCATGCAGTCCCCGCACCGCGTGCACGACGCGAGGAAACTGAACTCGTCGATTGCACCCGGTGGGCGAAAATATTTCCGGGGTGCTACCCGCCGCTCGGTGCGCGTGGCCACCTCCCGCGCGAGCCGGGCGAACGCTTCACGGAAGAACCCTCGGCGATCGTTCGAGCGCGTATCCATCAGAAGCTGGGGCTCAGGCTGACCTGCCACCGGAACGCAAGTTTCCCGTCGTCGGGCCGCACGTCGGCCGCGTAGTCGAAGCGGTTCACGACGAGCGGCAGCTCGAACCGCATGGTCCACGCCAGGTCGCGCACCTGCTGGCGGGTGACGAGACCGGCGCCGGCGTCGTACAGCGGCGTAGCGCTGCGACCGGGCGTCACCGGCGCGACCGCCATGGTATCTACCAGCCCGCCATCCGCGAATCCCATCAGCGCCACGTCCCGCAAGATACCTCGCCCACGCCACAACGACCGCGTCAGCTCGAGGTTGGCCGTGAGGGCCCAGCGCCCGCCCAGGTCGCTCCGGAAGGCGCGCAGGTTGCCGTTGCCCGGCGCGTGATAGAAGAAGTCCGGGCGCACGAACAGGGCGCCGCGACTCCGCAGCAACGGGTCGGTGAACGTTTCGTACGGATCGGCGCCGGCGATGGCAATGCGCCGCTGCGGCACGGGCGCGGATTGGCCGGTGTACGCGCCCCCGAACACCCGGAAGCCCAGGGTCGTGCCCAGCCAGAACGGCGCGCGCACGCTCGCCTCTCCGGTGAAGCGGCCAAACCCTTCGATGTCGTACCGGCTCGCCGAGACGATGCCCGGCCCGGGGTTCGCGTAGACCAGACCTCCGCGGGCGGCGAGCCGAGCCCGCACCTGCGCCCCGCCTTGACGGAACGAGGTCGACACCCACGGGCCTCCTTCCACCGTCCCCGCGTCGTCCCACTGGCGCCGGTCGACGTAGCCCAGATTGGTGGTCGCCATCCACAATGCGTCGAACCCCACGTGTGGATCGGGGCCGAACGCGAGGTGCTGGCGCAACGACCGATCGACCGAAAGCTGCACCCCCGCGCGTCCTTCGACCGCCCACGCCGCAACGCTCGTCTCGGTGCGCGGCATCACATGCCCGATCGGGTTGGACCACCGGCTGTAGAACCCGAAGCGGTCCGTGGCAGCGCTCCCGGCGGCGACCGAGCCGAGTGTGAGGCCACGGTCGTAGCGCCCGAGATAGTTCGAGCGATTGCGGAGGCCCAGCGTGACGCCGCCGAAGTCGTTCGACCACGCGACCGGCAGCCACGCGCTCACGGTGCGGTCGCGGCGCGCGGTCTCGCGGGCAGGGTCGTCGACCTTCAGGGCGACCGCGCCACGCCCCACAAACGGGCGTTTCTCCCGGTTGTTCAACATGTCGTAGTCGTGGCTGCGCCCCCGCGGGTCGAGCATCAGGCGTTTGGGCTTCCGCGCCGTGGTGAACTCGACGCGTTCGACTACCGGCTCGCCCGTCGCCCGGGCGTAGATCGTATCGCGATCGCCGATCTCCACCGGCATGCGCCCGTCGCCCTTGCGCTCGATGGTCACCGTCGTGCGCCAGCGACCATCGGACAGGTGGTGCCGCTCCACGCGCTTCAACCGGTAGTCGATGAGCGGCGTCCCGTGAAGCCATTGGCCGAAGAGCCACTTCAGGTCCTGGTGCGCGACTTCTTCGGCCACCTCGCGGAACGCGCTCTCGTCCACGTGTTTGAGCTTCCACCGCGCAAAGTACGTGCGCAAGATCTGCCGCATGGTCTCGTCACCCACGACATAGCGCAGCTGCTCGTAGAAGAGCTGCGCCTTGGAGTAGACCATCTCCTGGTAGATGACGAAGTCCCGGAAGTGTTCGCTCACCGTGGAGACCGGCTCACTCCAGCGCTCCACGTCGAGCCCGAGGACGTCGGGTTCGAGGCCGTCGTACGCCGGCGGGCCGCCGTGCCGCTCGAAGAACCAGCCTTCCTGGAAATCCGAGAACCCCTCGTCGAGCCACCCCTCGCGCCATTCGTTGTTGGCGAGCTGGCCCATCGTGTAC
>DASQIB010000120.1:0-5165 GCA_035631795.1 Gemmatimonadales bacterium
TTGATGGTCGCGGCCGAACGGCGCCGTGTCAAGACGGGGTCTTACCGGGAATACCCGTGCCGCACGGGCAGTCTAGCAGCCGGCACGGCGTGACGACGTCGGCCGTCTTTTGGGTCAAGATGGGGCTCGTCGCCCTGCTCCATTCGACCCTGTGAGCCTCGCTCCTCGCGCTCGGTCCCCCTGTCGGTCCTCACCCCTTTGATCCCCTCTCCTTTCAGGAGAGGGGAAACGACATCTGTGCCTCGTCCCCCCTCGCCCGAAGGGAGAGGGGGACAGGGGGTGAGGACTCAAAACGGCGAGGAGTCACGGCCCGCCGAAATCGATCCCGAACTGAAATCGCTGGAAGCTGTCGGTGTTGAGCGGCCAGTTGAATCGCAAACCGAAATCAATCGGCATGAGGAAGGGCGTGAGGTTGCCCAGCTCGAAGCCGATCCGCGAGTAACGGTTGGTCCCGGGGAGCCCGGCCAGCTGCGACCACAGGCTCCCCCCCTCGAGCTGCAGCGTGAACGGCAGATTCCGCACCAGCGGCAGCTTCGCGAACAGGAGCCTCCCGAAATCGTGCCGGATCGTGAACATCGCCACGCGGGTTCCGTAGGCGATCGTATCGCCCAGGCTCCGCACCCCGCTCTGCTGCACCGCGAGGCCGCGAAGGCCCAGATCCACGCCGAATTCCCGCTGCGGCGGCACGACCCCGGTGGCGATCCCCGCCGCCGCCTGGACGGTCGTGAGCCCCACCCCGAGCGTCCGCTGCCGCCGCTCGAGCTCGATCCAATAGCGGTGAAACCAGAAATCGTTCGGGATCACGCGCGGCGACGCGACCTCGGCGTTGAGCGTGATGCGCGTGAACGTGGCGCGCGGGATCCGCGCATCGACGCGACGCCGCCGGATCATCGGTCGCGAGTCGTAGGCGAGCGTGGCGGAGACCGAGCGCAGGTGGCCATCGGCGATGACGGGGTTGGGCCGGACCGGGAAGCGGTTCGGGAACACCTCGTGCCCGGCCTCGAGCGAGAGGCTGGACTGGAGCTCGTCGGTGTAGCGCAGGTCGAGCTGCGTGAAATCGATCAACTTGCCGTGCGCGCTGACGGTAAACCCTCGTTCCCGGTAATAGTCCAACCGGTCGATCCCGAACAACAGGGCGTTCAGAGGATCCGGGCCGTACGGGCGCAGCCCCAGCACGGGTCGCGTCATGGTCTCGTCGTGGTACGACGCGCCCAGCCAGACGCGCTGTGCCTCCCACAACCGGACCTCGCCCCCCAGGCGGTACTGCCAGCGGGCCGCCGCCGCGGCATATCCCACCTTCGTGTCGAGCACCACGCCGGGGATCTCTCGCGTCGTTCGGCCCAGACCCACGTCCACGCCGTCCACGCGATTGTAGCCGAAAGCGTCGGATTGATTCACGACGAGTGACGCGAGGGCGATACCGCGGCGGACCCGCTCGCGGAAGGGCGGCATTCGTTGGAGCGAATCGACGCGCGCCCAGGCGGCGCGCTCCGCCGGACTGAGCGGGATTCCTTCCCCGCCCCGCGTCGCCCAGGTGGCGCTGTCCGCGTGGTCGGCGTGCTCGTCCACCACGACCCGGTATTCCCGCAGACCGGGGGGCCGATGGCCCTCGTTGAACCGGAAATCCCCCAGCGTGGCCACGTGCTCGAAACCAGGCCGGCGTGGAAACCCCGGGATGGGAATCGCCAGGTGCGCGACGGGCAGGGCGATGATGATGTCGCCGCTCAATCGAATCTCGGCCGGCATCCAGTGATCGTCCCCCATGTCGCGCAGCACCTGCCGGTACCGAAGATTGCCGATGAACCTGAATCGCACCGCGTCGTTCACGCCCACGTCGATGCCGAGCACATCGTACGTCGAATCGGCGATGTCGATCGTTCCGGCGAAGAGCGGCGACGCCTGCGTGCGGGGCTCGATCGCCAGGCGAAACGCCTGCCGCCCCTCGACCACGAGGGTATCGAGGACCTGATAGCGGTAGTACGTCGTGGCGTCATCCGCGATCGGTGAAACGAGCGAGTAGCGTCGCAGATCCACCCGGTTGCGATTGAAATTCACGATCTCACCCACCGACACCAGATTCTGCTCTGCATCGATATTGCTGGACTGTCGGCGCGCCAGGATCCTCTCCTGGTAGTGGCCCGGCTGCTCCCAGTAGGCCGTGGTGCGGGTCTCCGTGATCAGGACCACCGCGGCCGCCGAATCGGGCGGCATGTCGAGATCGCGTAGCACGAACTTCACGAACGCGCCGTAGGAGTAGTCGTGGATGGCGGCGAGCCGCTCGTGCTTGCGGGCGATAGCGCGCTCGATGATGCGGCGCGCCGGATCGTCCGCCGCGTCGACGACCACCGGCTCCAAGCCGACCGGAAGCGCATGCAGCGCGACGTCGAGATGGGCCACGCCGCCCGGCGCGGTGAGGCGAACCGCGGTGGGCTGAAAGCCGATCCGGCGCACGTCGATCTCGAGGTCGCCCGCCGGACCCGTCAGCCGGTAGTGTCCACCGTCGTCCGTGAGCGTGGAGCGGTCGGTCCCGGCCATCCGAACCGTCGCCAGGCGGATAGGAGCGTGCCCCAGGGAATCGTACACGACGCCCTCGATGACGACGGTGTCGCTCGGGGCGTACTGCTGCGCGCTGGTGGCGGCGGGCCGGAGCAGGGCGAGCGAGAGCACCACCGCCGCTGGCCTCATGATGGCCGTTACCGCCGCAGCCCCTGCGCGCCGGGAGGTCCGCCCTTGGTCGTGAGCGCCGTGGTGACCACTTCGTCCCCCGGCCGCAGCTCGCCCGAGAGCACGGCCGTCACCTGCGTGTACGCGTGGTCGGTGATGCCGAGGGCCACGCGCACCGGCACGAGCCGGGAGCTGGAGACGAGCTTCCAGACGGTGACGCGGTCGTCCGGTGAGTCGGGCTCCGAGGCGATGGCGCCGCGCACGGCGGATGGGGGCGGCTTGAACCGCAGCGCGGCGTTCGGAAGCTTGAGGACGTTCTCCACCGTGGCGACCGGGATCGTCACGTACGCCGTCATACCGGGAAACAGCTTCAGCTCCGGGTTGGCGAAGTCCACCACGGCATTGTACGTGACCACGTTCTGCACGGTGGTCGGATTCATCCGGATCTGTGTCACGACGCCGTGGAAGGTCTCCTTGGGGAAGGCATCGACCTTGAACGTCACGGCCTGGTGCGGCTTGATCCGGCCGACGTCGGATTCGTCGACACTCGCGTACACCTGCATCTTGGTGAGGTCTTGCGCGATCGTGAAGATGGTCGGCGCCTGGAGCGACGCGGCGACCGTCTGGCCCACGTCCACGTTGCGTGCCACGACGATCCCGTCGATCGGCGACCGGATCACCGTATGGTCGAGGTTGGTCCGGGCCACGGCGACCGCCGCGTCCTTCTGGGTGACCTGGGCCTGCGCCTGGGCGACGCCGGCGCTCGCGGCGTCGGCGGCGGCCTTGGCCGAAGCGTAGTTGGAGCTGGCGAGGTCCAAGTCCTGCTGCGTGATGACGCCCGACTTGGCCAGCGCGACGGCGCGATCGTAGTCCCGCTTGGTCTGCCCGAGGGTGGCGTCCGCCTTCGCGAGATCGGCCTGCGCCACGGCGACGCTCGCCTTGGCCGTCTCGAGATCCGCCGTGGCCTGCAGCAGCGTGCCCTGCAACAAGGAGGGATCGATCAGGGCGATGACCTCGCCCTTGTGCACGCGCGAGTTGAAGTCGGCGTTGAGCCGGGCGATGGTGCCCGACACCTGGGAGCCGACCTGCACGGTGATCACGGCGTTCACCGTACCCGTGGCATCGACCGCGTCGCGGATCTCACCCTGCAGGACCTTGCTCGTCAGGTACTGGACCGCGTCGCCATGGCGGAGCAGCGCGACGGCGACGAGGGCCGCGAGCGCCGCGGCGCCACCGATCAACCACCGGCGGTGCTTGTCGGGCAGTTTCATTCGTACCGCAGCGCCTCCACGGGGTCGAGCAACGAGGCCTTCCGCGCCGGATAGTACCCGAAGAACACACCCACGGCGATGGAGAACGCGGCCGCGATCACGACCGCGTCCGTGGACAGCTGGATGGGCCAGCCCAGGGTCTGGCCGACGAAGACCGAGGCGAAGAGGCCGACCAACACCCCGCCCGCGCCCCCGACCAGACTGAGCATCACCGACTCGCCCAGAAACTGCAGCTGGATCGCCTGCTTCCGGGCCCCGACGGCGATGCGCAGGCCGATCTCCCGCGTGCGCTCGGTGACCGATACGAGCATGACGTTCATGATACCGATGCCGCCCACCACGAGCGAAATGGACGCGATGACCACGAGCAGGACCGTGAGCGTCCGACTCGCCTCGATCTGGGCCTTGATGATGTCTTCGGGATTCCGGATGTTGAAGTCGTCCTCTTCGTCGGGGCGGAGATGGTGTCGGTCGCGCAGCAGCGCGGCGGCCTGCTGTCCGGCGAGCTTGATGGCGTCGGGCGACACCGCCGAGCACAGGATGTCGTCGAGCCAGGTGATCCCTTTGATCTTCTTCATGACGGTCGTATAGGGCATGAGCACCGTGTCGTCCTGGTCCTGCCCGGAGACGGAGAGCCCCTTCGGCTGCAGCGTCGCCACGACCTTGCAGGGCAGATCCCGCACGCGGATGACCTTCCCGATCGGGTCCTCGGCGCCGAAGAGCTGATCTCGCACCGTCCGGCCGATGGCGCACACGTCGGCCGCCCGATCCACGTCGTCCTGCGAGAACACGGCTCCCTGATCCACGTACCAGCGCTTGATGTCGAAATACTCCGGCGAGACGCCCCGGTAGCCCGTGTACCAGTTCTGGTTGGCGTAGATGATCTGGATGGACCCATCGACGTTGGGC
The DNA here is from genome assembly GCA_035631795.1 of Gemmatimonadales bacterium. Lineage (GTDB taxonomy): Bacteria > Gemmatimonadota > Gemmatimonadetes > Gemmatimonadales > GWC2-71-9 > AG41. The sequence continues at coordinate 4,845 of DASQIB010000120.1, forward strand.
GACACGCTCTTGATGAGGGGAATCTGGTTCTTGATCGCCACCGCGTCCGACAGGAGCAGCGTCTTGGTCCCGTGCGTGCCGGTGCGGACCCCGTTCACCGCGCGGCCGCCCGCTTCGATCCACACGAAGTTGTCACCGAGGTTGTTGAGCTGCTGCTCGACGCGGGCCTGACCGGCCCGGCCGATGGCCACGACGCAGATGACCGCGGCGATCCCGATCGTGATACCCAGCACGGTGAGGAGGCTGCGCGTCTTGTTCGCGAGCAACGCCCAGAGCGCCGTGCCGAGCGTATCTCTCACGGCGGGATCATGCCCCTACTTC
>DASQIB010000121.1:0-24108 GCA_035631795.1 Gemmatimonadales bacterium
GTCACGGTTTCATGGTCACCCCGAGCGATATCAGCAGCGAGAACGCGATCAGGACGATGATGATCCACTCGAGCAGCTCCATGCGTCGCGTCGCGGCGCGATCGGCCAGCTTTCCATAGATGCCGTCGATCACCTGGAGCTTCCGGGTGATGCTCGCGTCCCACTCGGCGAGATGAAACCGGCGGGAAGCGAGCGAGTACGCCCGCGCGAGGTATTGCTCCCCAACGAGCTTCAAGGCGTTCGTCACCTGCTCGAACAGAATCACCCCGTCGAGCTGCAGGCGCGACAGGCGGCGCAGGTCGGGCCCGTGCTGACCCGCGAGCGGTAGGCGCGGCGGCCGGCGGGACAAGGTCTCGTACGACCGCTCCAGCGCGGCGTCCAGCTGCTGGTCGAGGTAGCGCATCTCGAGCAGCTGCGTGTTGGCGAATTCGATCACGTCGCGCACATCGTCCCCTTCGGCGTCGACAATCAGCGACACATCGGTATCGATGAAGGTCGCGTCATCCGGCCCGAACGAAAGGCGCGAGGCGGTGGCGTCGTCGACTTCCTGCCGCGAGAGCCGTCTGGTCTCTGCCCGCAGGATCTGCGCGATGGTATGGGCGTGCGGGCTCCAGAGATCGTCGCCTTCGTGAGAACCGGACAACTCGGCGATTTGGAAGATCGAGTAGTCCTCGACCAGGTCGGCGATGTTGGGCTGGATCACGGCGGTGCCCAAGGTGGCAACCAGCTGCTCCACGTGCCGGCGCGAATCGGCGACGAGACGCTCGTTCCCCCATAACTCACTGCTCAGCGCGGGCAGGCGGTCGAGCGGGCCAGCAATCGGGATCGCGTAACTGACCGAAACCGCCCCAAAGTCATATAACACGACCTCGACCGCGGCGGCGGCCCGATAGCCCGCGAGCTCGAATTCCTCTCCGTCCTGGGTAACCCGCAGGGGCGCCGGGTGATACTCGAAGTACGCGGGCGCCCGCCGCTTGTGCTTGATCGTCTGGCGCTCCGTTCCGGCCCGGATCCGTTGCTCCGCGGCGTCCAGGTCGATCGCCCTGGCGACGTCATAGGCGAACAGCGGGAAGCAGGTCCCGCGGGCGATGGTGAGTTGCGGCATTTCGCAATCTAGCCCCCCCCCGTACGGATCCCCGAGTGGAACCCCCTGGGTCGACTGACCCGTTATGGCACACAATGACGACGGCGAAGCCGGGATCTTTTTCCCGACCGTTACGTTCTGGTTATTAAACCGTCGGTCAGTTGCATGTCCATTTCGGGCTCGGCCAAACGTCTAGTAGGTGATCCAGTGGCCAGACTCTTTTCCGAACAGAAGGAGACGACCCCGTATGCGCAGTCCCCTGATGAGTAATCGTGGCTGGACCGGATCGGCTGTCCTGCTCGTGGCGCTCGCCGTAACCGCAGGCGGCTTGGTGGCTTGGAAACGCGCCTCGGTCCGGAAAGCCGATGCCGCCGCGGCCAGCCAGCCCGAGCCCATTGAATCGGTCACCATGGCTGTCGCGAAGGCGCGGCAGTATCGGCCCACGACCACGTCGGTCGGCACGATCCTCGCGCTCACATCGATCACGCTCCGCAACGAGCTCGCCGGCACGGTCCGCCAGGCGATGCTCGTGCCGGGTCAGGTGGTCGAGTCCGGTACGGTGCTCGTAGCCCTGGACGTGTCGGTGGAGCAAGCGGAGCTCGCAGCCGAGCAGGCCCAGGCCGACCTGGCGCAGACGACCCTGGCACGGCTCGAGCGCTTGCGTGAGGCCCAGGCCACGTCCCAGGAAGAGGTCGACCAGGCACGCGCGGCACGCGACGTGGCGCTCGCGCAGATCGAGCGCACGCGCGCGATTATCGCGAAAAAGACGATCCGCGCCCCGTTCCGGGCCCGCGTCGGTCTCTCCGACATCCATCCGGGCCAGTATCTCAACGAAGGCACCGAGCTGACCACGCGGCAGGGCGTAGACGCGGCCGCCAACGTGGACTTCACGGTGGCTCAGGCGGTCGCGGCGGAGCTGCGTCCGGGCGAGCCCATAGCGGTCTTCGCCGCGGACGATCCGCGCCCCCTGACGGCGCGAATCGTCGCCGTCGACGCCAAGATCGATCCGACCACCCGTAACGCCATGGTCCGCGCCCGACTCTCGAGCCACGCCCCGGCGCCCGGCGCGTCGGTGCGGGTCGAAGTTCCCGTCGGTCCGCCGACCACCGTCGTCTCGGTTCCAGTGAGCGCCCTGCGCAAGGGGCCGGGCGGCGATCACGTCTTCTTGATCGTCGCTGACTCAAGCGGCAAGCAGCGCGCACACGACCAGCCGGTCCGGAGCGGACCGGTGCTCGACGACGAAGTCGTGATCCTGAGCGGTCTCACCCCCGGCCAGCAAGTCGCGACGTCGGGGTCCTTCAAGCTGCGCGAAGCTGTGCTGGTCGCGGGCGATTCTTCACGCTAAAAGGACACCAGCCATGCGGTCCGTGACTGATACGTTCATCAAGCACCCCGTCCTCGCGGCGGTGGTGAACCTCGTGATCGTGCTCGTGGGGTGGCGCGCGATCACCACCTTGCCGGTACAGCAGTACCCGAACATCCAGAGCTCGTCGGTGCTGATCACCACGGTGTACTACGGCGCCAGCGCCGAAACCGTGCGGGGGTTCCTCACGACGCCGATCGAGCGCGCCGTGTCGGCGATCTCGGGCGTCGACTATGTCGAATCGACCAGCCGCGCCGGCGTCAGCACCATCACGGTGCACCTGAAGCTGAATCACAACAGCACCGCGGCGCTCGCGGAGGTCACGGCCCGGCTGCAACAGGTTCGCTCGGAGCTGCCCGCCGAGGCCGAGCCACCGGTCGTCGAAGTCCAGCGGGCTGACCGACCATACGCCTCGTTCTATTTGAGCTTCACGTCGTCCCAGCGCGACATTCCCGCGCTCACCGACTGGCTCACGCGTAACATGCAGCCGCAGCTCTCGACCCTGGCGGGCGTGCAGCGCGTGGACGTGGTGGGTGGCCGTCCGATCGCCATGCGGATCTGGATCGATCCGGACCGGTTGGCGGCCCTGAACCTCGCGCCCGGCGACGTGCACGCGGCGCTGCAGCGCAACAACTACCTTGCGGCGGTCGGTCAGACCAAGGGTGACCTGGTCCAGGTTAACCTCCTGGCCAACACCGACCTGCGCACGCCCGAGGAGTTCAAGAACCTCGTCGTGGCGGAGCGCAACGGAGCGATCGTCCGGCTTTCCGACGTCGCCAAGGTCGAGCTGGGCGCCGAGGAGGCCGACTACATCACGAAGTTCAGCGACAAGGAAGCCGTCTACCTCGGCGTCTGGCCCGTCCCCGGGAGCAACGAGATCGACGTGGCCAGCCGGCTGCACGCCGAGATGGCTCGGATCAAGACGACGCTGCCGAGCGACATCGACATGCAGATGGCCTATGACGCGACGGTCTTCATGACCGACGCGCTGCACGAGATCTCGAAGACCCTGGCCGAGACCATCATCATCGTCGGCCTCGTGGTGTTCCTCTTCATGGGCTCGATTCGGACGGCGCTGGTGCCCCTGGTCGCGATGCCCGTCTCCCTGGTGGGAGCGGCGATCGTGATGTGGGCATTCGGCTTCAGCCTGAACCTGCTCACCATCCTCGCGATCGTGCTGTCGGTGGGATTGGTGGTGGACGACGCGATCGTCGTGGTCGAGAACGTCGAGCGGCACGTGCGGGAGGGCAAGACGCGCATCCAGGCGGCCCTCATCGGCGCGCGGGAGCTCCTCGGGCCGATCATCGCGATGACGATCACCCTGGCCGCCGTGTACACGCCGATCGGCTTCCAGGGCGGCCTCACCGGCTCGCTCTTCCTCGAGTTCGCGATCACCCTCGCGGCGGCGGTCGTGGTGTCTGGCTTCGTCGCGATCACGCTGTCTCCGGTGATGAGCTCGCGGTTCGTGAACGAAAAGGGCCGCGAGGGCCGGCTGTCCCTCCTGGTGCACCGCGGCTTCGAGGCGGTGCGCGGGCGGTACGAGCGCTTGCTCGACGGCGCCCTGGGCATGCGCTGGGCGATCGTCGCGGCCGCGGTGGTGGTCATGGTGGCGGCGTGGCCATTGTACCAATACTCACGGAAAGAGCTGGCCCCAATCGAGGACCAGAGCCACATCAGCCTGTTCATGCAGGCGTCACCCGACGCCTCCCTGGAGGCGACCAACAAGGCATCGCTCCAGGTCGTGAAGGCCGTCACGTCCTTCCCCGAAGCGAAGTTCATGTGGTCGATCACGGCCAACTGGGGTGGGTTTGGCGGCATGGTCGCGAAGAGCTTCAAGGAGCGGAAGCGGACCACCGAGCAGATGTACGGTCAGGTGTACTACGCGGTCTCGAAAGTGCCGGGACTTCAGGTGTTCCCGCGCCTCGACCCCCCGCTGCCGTCGCCGGGCCAATACGACGTCGAGCTGATTTTGGCGAGCGACCTCCCGCCCGAGCAGATGCTGCAGACGGTGGGAACGGTGCTGGGTGCCGGCTGGAAGAGCGGCAAGTTCCTCTACGTCGACACCGACTTGAAGATCGATCTCCCCGAGGCGCGGGTCGTGATCGACCGCGACCAGGTGGCCGATTTGGGCCTCGACCTAGCGAGCGTGGGCCGAGAGCTCGGTACGCTCCTCGGCGGCGCGTACGTCAACCGGTTCAACTATTACGACCGGAGCTACAAGGTCATCCCGCAGATCGGCGACGACCGCCGGACCACGGTCGGGCCGTTGCTCGATCTCAAGATCAAGACGCCGAGCGGGCGGCTGGTGCCGGTCTCGACCTTCACACATATCGAGTCGAGCACCGCCCCGCGCACGCTGAACCGGTTCCAGCAACGGAACGCGGTCCGGATCTTCGGTGGCGTCAAGCCCGGCGTAACGAAGGAAGAGGGTCTGCGCGTCTTGGAAGCTGCGGCGACGGCCGCCGCCGGCCCGGGCGTGGGACTCGACTACGCGGGTGAGTCCCGCCAGATCCGGCTGGAGGGCGCGGCGCTCACCGTCACCCTCGGCTTCGCGGTGATCCTGATCTACCTGGTGCTCGCGGCGCAGTTCAGGAGCTTCCGCGATCCGCTCATCGTGCTGGTGGGCTCAGTGCCGCTCGCGATCTCTGGAGCGTTGGTGTTCAGCTTCTTGAACCTCACCACCATCAACATCTACTCGCAGGTGGGGTTGATCACGCTGGTCGGACTGATCGCGAAGAACGGTATTCTGATCGTACAGTTCGCCAACACCCTGCAGGCCCGCGGCGTGGAGAAGCTGGCCGCGCTGCGCGAGGCGTCGCTCACCCGGCTCCGGCCGGTGCTCATGACATCGGCGGCCACGGTCTTCGGGCATCTCCCGCTCGTGTTCGCGACGGGGCCGGGATCGGCGGCGCGCAACAGCATCGGGACGGTATTGGTGGCGGGCATGACGGTGGGAACGGTGTTCACTCTGTTCGTCGTCCCGGTGTTCTACTCACTCATCGCGGCCGAGCATCGTCCCGATACTGAAGCGGAGGACGAAGGTCTCGTGCCTGAACCCGCTATTGCAGGGGAGGCGTCGTATGCGTAGCGCGACGATCTATTCTTTCGGGGTCTTCGCGCTGTATGGATGCGCGACGGCTCCGGGCTACCGGTCACCGGCCGTACAGGCCCCGGCGTCGTATCGGGAGGTTGCCGACTCGGGCCGTGTCACGCCGCACTCGTACATCGCGGTGGCCTCGAGCCCGACGTCAGCGGCTGCGGCCTCTGATCAACCCGCTGTTTCGTCGGACTATTGGGAGAAGCTGGGCGACTCGACGCTCTCGCGTCTCGTGGGCGAGGTCCTGCGCGCCAACCTCGACGTCCGGAGCGCCCGGGCGCGTGTGAGCGCGGCGCGCTCGGATCGGGTGCGCACCGCGCTGAACCTCACACCTTCGGCGACGGTGGCCGCCGGGTATTCACGGCAACGGCTGTCCAGCGCCACGTTCCCCGGCTTCAGGGGCGTCTTTCCCGATCAAAACGTCTGGGACGCGGGTGTCAACGCGTCCTGGGACCTGGACATCTTTGGACAAATCCGGCATAGCGTCCAGGCGCAGGGTGCGTTTGTGGGCGTAGCCGAGGAGAACCTGCGCGACGCGCGGGTGAGTCTCACCGCCGAAGTGGCCCGCGCGTACTTCGAGCTCCGGGGAGCGCAGGAGCAGCTCCAGGTTGCGCGGCAGAACGCCGAGAACCAGCGCCGCACGTTCGAGGTCACGAAGCAGCGGCTCGATGCCGGGCGGGGTACCGCGTTCGACACGGAGCGCGCCCAGGCCCAGCTGAGCACGACCCTGGCGTCGATTCCTGCCCGCGAAGCGCAGGTGGCGGCGGCGCAGTATCGGATCGGCGCGCTGGTGGGCCGGTCGCCCACCGACGTTGCGCGTGAGCTCGAGCAGGCTGCTCCGCTCCCCGCACTTCCCGATGTGACGTCGATCGAGAATCCCGAGGTCGTGGTGCGGTCCCGTCCGGACGTCGCTGCTGCGGAGCGGCAGACCGCGGCACAGGGAGCGCTCGTCGGAGCCGCGAGGGCGAGCTACCTGCCGCGCCTCAGCATCGGTGGGAGCGCGGGCTATTCCGCGCCCGAATTCAACACCGTGGGCAACCAGTCATCGATTCGCTACGTAGTCGGGCCGGTGATCACGTGGCCGGGGCTCAACCTGGGCAGGGTGAAGGCGGAGGTCGACGCGGCGGAGGCGCGGGAAGACGCGGCGCGCGCGCAGTACGATCAAGTCGTGCTGGCCGCGATGCAGGACGTGGAGACGAGCCTCAGCCAGTATCGCGCCGCCCGCGTGCGGGTGGAGCGGCTGCAGGAGGCGAGCGCGGCGAGCGAGCGCGCGGCCGAGCTGGCGCGGCTGCGATTCAGTGAGGGGATCACGGACTTCCTGCAGGTGCTGGACGCGGAACGGACCGAGCTCGAGGCGCAGGATCAGCTGGCGCAGGGACGGATCGACGCCGCGACGGCGTACGCGGCGCTGTACCGGGCGGTGGGAGGGAGATAACTTTCCCCCCAGGCGATGGAGTTCGCCTTGAACCGCCCTCTGTCCTGGGCTGATGACTCCTACCAAACTCACCTGGCAGGAGTCGTTTTTTTTATGTCCATGAACCTGCTCAACGCCTACCAACAACGCCGCCTGGCCACTCATCTGCGGCTGCTCGTGTCCGATCTGGATACGCTCGCCGAAGCGCCAGACCTCCATCGCGACGAGCCCGCGTTTGCACGGGTGCGCGAGGCGCTGGCGAGCGCCAACGATGCGGCACACGAGATCCAGAGCCATCTTGGGCTACCGGCCGAACCGAGCCCGAGCCTCAGCCGTCGCGTCTCGGCCGTCGCCGAGGTGTGGGCCGCGCGCGTCGAGGACTTGCTCGCCCGCCGACTCACCGCGTACGGCGCGGTGCACCCCGATCTCGGAGCGCTGCTCGACCCCGGGGTGGAACACCTGCGTCGCCGCCTCGAGCACCTGGCCGATGTGGCGGCCCAGCTCCCGGAGGGTGACCGATGATCGTCTCCATCGCGCTCGGCGGCATCGTCGGCACCCTGGCGCGCTATCTCCTCCAGGGCGCCCTGCAGACCCGAGGTGGAACGTTTCCGACGGGCACGCTCGCGATCAACATCGCCGGCTCGTTCCTGCTGGGCTTCATCCTCCGGTTCGCCACCGGCTCGAGCGTGGTTTCCCCGGAATTGCGTGGCGGCCTGACGATCGGGTTCTGCGGCGCGTTCACGACCATGAGCACGTTCAGCTATGAGAGCATCCGCTTGCTGGGCGACGGCGAGTACTCGTACGCGGCCCTGTACATGGGCGGAACGATTCTCGGCTGCCTCGCCGCGGTGATCGCGGGGACGGCGTTGGCGAGCAAACTGCTGTGACGGGAGGCCCCATGCCCCATCGATTCAAGGGTGAACGGACGCTGATGCGCATCTTTATCGGAGAGAGCGACAAGCATCGCGGGAAGCCGCTGTACGAGTCGTTGCTCGAGCACATGCGCAAGAAAGGGCTCGCGGGCGCGACAGTTCTCCGCGGGGTGGCCGGCTTCGGTGCATCGAGCGTCGTTCATACCGACAAGGTATTACGCCTCTCACTCGACCTCCCGCTCATCATCGAGGTCGTCGAGACCGAGGAGGCCATCCAGGGAATTCTTCCTGATTTGGATGCGATGATCGGCGGCGGGCTCATCACGCTCGAGCGCGCGCGTGTGATTCTCTATCGGCCGGCGAACGTGCGGAACAGCGAACGCGAGCTTCACCGGATCGAAGGGCTCGAGCCCGAGTGACGCCAACGGGCGAGCGTCGAGCCCCCAGGTTTCTGGCCCGTCGTGATCGTGTGATGGCCGGCCTCATGAAGCGAACGGATCCGTTCCGCCTGGCGAGGGCGTCCACCGGCCACTTTGCGGCGTTAGCCGAGAGTATCCTGCATCAGCAGCTGGCAGGTGCCGCGGCGCGCGCGATCCACGGACGATTCATCGCACTGTTCGACGGAGATCTCTCTTCGAAAGCCGTCCTAGCGGTGCCGCCGAGAAAGCTTCGAGCCGCGGGGCTGTCACGCAGTAAGGTCGCTTCGATCCGTGATCTCGCGACGAAGGTCGCGGATGGGACCGTTCCGCTGCAGCGGATCGGCAGGCTCACCGACGACGAGGTCGTCGCCCGACTCACCGTCGTTCGCGGCATCGGACGGTGGACCGCCGAGATGTTCCTAATCTTCCAGCTGCGCCGGCTCGACGTCTGGCCAGTCGGGGACTACGCCGTTCGCAAAGGCTATGCGCTGGCCTACGGACTGCGGAAGCCTCCGACGCCCAAGCAGCTCGATGTGGCGGGCGAACGGTTCCGGCCCTACCGAACGGTGGCCGCGTGGTATTGCTGGCAAGCCCTGCGGGAGCAGCGGAAACGGCGGCCATGATGCCGTCGCCGGTGCTCTATCCGGAGGCGGGCCCGGGCTCCATGTTCCCGCTGGCGTCACGAGATGAACAATGGAGCGCTCTCACCAACGTCAAGGGAGGCTGCGATGATCCCCGCCCAAATCGCCGATGCGGTCCGCCATCACTGGTGGCTCTTCCTGCTCCGGGGCATCGTGGCGATCGTGTTCGGCGCGCTCGCGCTGGCATGGCCCGGCGCGACACTCGTCTTGCTCACGGCGTTCGTCGCTGCCTATGCGCTGGTGGATGGACTCGTTGCGCTGATGTACGCTTTCCAATTGCGTCCGGTGTTCGATCGCTGGTGGGTGCTCCTCATCCAAGGGCTGATTAGCGCCGCTTTCGGCGTGCTGGCGTTCATCAACCCGGCGCTGTCCGTCGCCTACATCGTCATCATGGTGTCGCTCTGGATGCTGTTCGCGAGCGTCGCGCTGTTCATGCTCGCCCGCGCGCAGCGGGCCATGGGCTTTGCGTCCGGCTGGAGCGTAGTGGGCTCGATCCTGAGCCTCGCGCTCGCCGTGGTCGCGATCGCGTATCCGGGGCTGACGGTCGCAGCGGTCATCGCGCTGATCGCGTGGTTCGCCCTGGTCACGGGCGCCGTGCAGCTGGTGGTGGCGTTCCGCGTTCGCTCGTTCGGTCACGCGATGGCTACCGGCTCTTGACGAAGCGGCATTGAGGCGTGGCCAAAACGAGCGCGGGATTGTTGATGTTCCGCCGGCGAGGTGGGGAGCCCGAGGTCATGTTGGTGCACCCGGGCGGCCCGTTCTGGGTCCGCAAGGACGAGGGAGCGTGGTCGATTCCGAAGGGCGAGGTGGAAGCCGGGGACGACCTCCTCGCGAGCGGCCGCCGTGAATTCGCCGAAGAAACCGGGTTTCGAGCCGAAGGACCGTTCATTTCGCTGACGCCGCTCCGGCAACCCGGCGGCAAGGTGGTTCACGCGTGGGCGTTCGAGGGCGACGCGGACCCCGAGCGCCTCAGCAGCAACATGGTCCTGCTCGAATGGCCGCCTAAATCGGGCAGGCGGCGGGAGTTCCCCGAGGTCGACCGGGCGGGGTGGTTCTCCCTCGGCCAGGCTGCACAGAAGATCCTCCCCGGTCAGCGTGGCTTCCTGCTCGAGTTGGCGAGTCTGCTCGCTCGTGGAGCGGCGGCGCGGGGTCGCGCGTAAACTGCGGCAGTGACATTGCTCGGGAGGGCCCGCGTGGAATACCCGTCGGGCTGGACCTGCGAGGTGACGATTGTGCGCCTCGAGCGGTATGTCGTGGAGTCCCTGCCGCGTCGAGAGATGCTGGCGCTCCTCATCGCCACGCCGGAATACAACGACGGTATCCCGGGCGTGCTCACAACCGCGATCGATTGGGGTTCGCGACCGCCCGGCGCTGCACCGTTGACCGGGAAGCCGGTCGCCCTGATGGGAGCATCACCGAGCCAGGTCGGCACCGCGCGCGCCCAGCTGCATCTCCGGCAGCTCCTCGGCCACGTGCACGCTCGCACTCTGCCGGGCCCGAGCTCCTGGTGGCGGCGGCGCGAGCGATTCGATCGGGAGCTTCGGCCTGCGCACGAAGGCACGCGGCGCGTGCTCGCGGCGTTGCTCAAGCGATTCGCACGTTGGATCGACCGGGAGCGGGCCGCGGATGCGGCCGCACGCGCGCTCGCGCCGCCGGCATCTGTGCATCGTTAGGAGGGAGTACTCCGATGAGCGACTCACCCCCCCCCAAAGACGCCGTCTTCAACGAACAGCCGCTTCTGCGCCTCGTCCTTGCCACACTGCCGGTGGGCGTGTCGGTAGTCGATCGGGCCGGTGACATCGTGGTCGTTAACGCGGCCTCGAAGCGCATTTGGGGTGACACCATCCTCTCTGGCCGCGAGCGATGGGTACAGAGCAAGGGTTTTTGGCACGCCTCGGGCGAGCGGATCGCCCCGCCAGAATGGGCCTCCGTGCGTGCGCTCTCCGAGGGCAAGACCAGTCTGAACGAATTGATCGACATCACGACCTACGATGGCCAGGAAAAGACCATCCAAAACTCTGCGGCACCCATCCGCAACGAGGAGGGCCTGATCGTCGGGGCTGTGATCGTCAACGAAGATGTGACTGAGCGTGTGCGGGCCGAAGAAGCCCTGCGTCACACCGAGCGCTTGCTGGTCGAGGCGGCGCAGCTGGGGCAAACCGGAAGCTGGGAGGAAAACCTCGTCAGCGGGCAAGTCTTCAATACCGACGAGAATCGGCGCTTGTTCTTCGGCGATGACCGGAGCAAAGGCGCGCGGCTGGAGGACTTCGCCGAAGCGGTGCATCCCGACGACCGCGCGTGGGTGCTGCGGCGGCGCGAGCAGCTGCTTGCCGGCACCGGCCCGGCCGACATCGAATACCGCGTCGTTTGGCCCGACGGCAGCGTGCATTGGATCTTCGGTCGCGCCACGGTGGTGCGCGATCCCGCGGGTCGAGCGATCCGCGTCTACGGCACGAACGCCGAAATCACCGAGCGCAAACGCGCAGACGAGGCGCTGCGCGAATCCGCGACTCGCTTGCAGTACCTTTCCCGCCGTCTCCTCGGGGTTCAGGAGGAGGAACGCCGCCACTTGTCTCGCGAGTTGCACGACGAGTTCGGGCAACTCCTGGCGACGATCACGGTACAGCTCCATGCGGCGAGGGGCCTGGCCGGCGAGGCCGCCCGACCCCGCCTCGACGAGTGCTTGACGCTCCTGGAACGGGCGGGCGCCCACGTGCGGAGCTTGGCGGTCGAGCTGCGGCCGACCATGCTGGACACCGCTGGCCTGGACGCCACGCTGCGCTGGCTTGCCCATGAACACCAACAACAGACCGGGATCGCGACACAGGTCGTGGGTCACCTGCACGACGTGCCCGCGGGTCTCGCTATCGCCTGCTTTCGCGTCGTGCAAGAGGCGCTCACAAACGTCGTACGCCATGCGGGTGCGGGGCACGTCTGGATCGAGCTGAGCCGGACCGAGTACGTCCTGGCGCTCGTCGTGCGTGACGACGGCGTGGGGTTCGACGTCTCCAAGACACTGACGCAGGCAACGCACGAGGGCCATCTCGGCTTGTTAGGCATGAGAGAGCGCGTGGAAATACTCGGGGGCAGCCTCGTGGTGGACTCGAAGCCGGGGCAGGGAACGCGCATCAACGTGTGGCTGCCCTTGTCCGAGGCGGGCGACCCCTGAGTGCCATGGCGAAGATTCGGGTGTTGCTCGCGGACGACCACAAGCTCTTTCGGGCCGGCATCCGCTCGCTCCTGGAGACGCGTGGCGACATCGAAGTCGTCGCGGAAGCAAGCGATGGCCGCGAGGCGCTCCGCCTGGTCGAGGCCCACCGTCCGGATGTGGTCCTCCTGGATATCATGATGCCGAGTCTGAACGGGCTGGACGCGGCGGCGCGGATCGCGCGCGCTTTTCCGCGCTCGCGCGTCGTGATGCTGTCCATGCACGCAGACGAAGATGCCGTGTTGACCACGCTGCGCGCTGGTGCCCTAGGCTACCTGGTCAAAGCGGCCGATCCGGCCGAGCTCGAGCTGGCGGTACGGGCCGCCGCTCGCGGTGAACGGTTTCTGAGCTCAGCCGTTTCCGAGCATGTGGTGGCCATCTCCCTCAAACGGATCGAACAGGAGCAGACCTCCCTGGAACGGCTGACGCCGCGCCGGCGCGAAGTGTTGCAGCTGGTCGCGGAGGGACATACGACCAAGGAGATCGCGACGAAACTGGGTGTGAGCGTGAAGACGGCGGAAGCCTACCGCGGGGAGCTGATGAAGGCGCTCGACATCCACGACGTCGCCAGTCTGACGCGCTACGCCATCCGCACCGGCCTCATTTCGCTGGACGTCTGACCGCAGCCCCCGCAGCCCTTAAGGTTTTCCCTTACCTCGCCCAGGGTATCCCCTAGGTGCGTCGTAGCAACGCGCCGCGCACATATCAGAGCAGAAACGAGCGCCGCGCGTGAACAACGCATTCCAACCGCCAGCAGAGGGGCCACTCCGTATCCTACTGGTGGAAGACGCCGAAGATGACGCCGAGCTGATGCTGCGTGAGCTGCACCAGGCCGGTGTGCGCAGCGTGAGCGCTCGGGTACAGACCGAAGGCGAATTGATCGAGGCGCTGCATTCGTTCCTTCCCGATGTCGTGCTCTCGGACCACTCGCTCCCGCAGTTCACGGCCCTGGACGCGCTCCACACGATTCAGCGCGTACGTCCCGGTACCCCGGTCATCATCGTCACCGGCTCGCTCGATGAGGAAACCGCGGCAGCGTACATCAAGGCGGGGGCGGCGGACTACATCGTGAAGCACCGACTGCATCGGCTCGGCCCCGCCGTCGGTCGGGCGATGACGCTCCGGCAGGCGCAGCGGGAAGCCGCCGTGGCCGCCGACTCACAGCTGCGCAGCGAACGGCGCTTTCGCAAGCTCGTGGAGTACTCGAGCGACGTCATCACGTTGCTGGACGGCACCGGCACGGTGTTGTACAGCACGCAGTCCCTGAAGCCCACCTTGGGCTACGGGCCGGGGGAGATGGTGGGCCATAGTGTGTTCGAGCTCGTGTACCCGGACGACCGCCCCGCCGCCGAGCGGCTGTTTCGCGGGGTCGCCCGGGACGCGAGCATTACGAGCCGTGTCGACGTGCGGGTCCGACACAAAGAAGGACCGTGGCGTGACCTCGAGGTAGCGGTGGCGAACCACCTTGACGACCCGGACGTTCGGGCGATGGTCGTCACCTATCAGGACGTCACCGACCGAAAGCGTCTCCAGCAGCAACTCTTTCAGGCCCAGAAAATGGAAGCGGTGGGGCGTCTCGCCGGCGGCGTCGCGCACGACTTCAACAACCTGCTGACCGCGATCCTCGGGTCCACGGACCTCCTGCTCGAGACCTTACCCGCCGATCATCCCGGCCGGGAGGAGGGCGCGGAGATCCGCGAGGCCGCGCTGCGTGCGGTTGACCTCACGCGGCAGCTGCTCGCCTTCAGCCGCCAGCAGGTGTTAGCCCCACGAGTCCTGGACCTGACCGATGTGGTGGCCAACCTGCACAAGATGCTGCGGCGCCTCATCGGCGACGACGTCGATCTACGCACGACGTTGGCGGAAGGGCTGGGCGCCGTGCGTGCCGATCCGGGTCAGCTGGAGCAAGTCATTGTCAACCTGGCCGTGAACGCGCGCGACGCCATGCCCCGCGGAGGCCAATTGACCATCGAGACCGCCAATGTGGACGTCGAGAGGAAGGGGGACACGGCGGCGGTGCCGGTCGTCGAGTCGGGAGCGTACGTGCTGCTCGTGGTGAGCGACACCGGCACCGGGATGGACGCCGAGACCAAAGCCCGGATGTTTGAGCCGTTTTTCACCACCAAGCCCAAGGGCCAGGGCACAGGCTTGGGTCTCGCAACCGTGTACGGAATCGTCAAGCAAAGTGGCGGGTACGTCTGGGTAGAGAGCGAGCCCGGTCATGGCACGACGGTCAAGATTTACCTCCCTCGCGTGGTCGCCGACGTGGATCCGCAGTCGGCCTCGCCAGAAATCCGCCGGCTCAACGGCTCCGAAACGGTGCTCCTCGTCGAGGATCAGGAGCAGGTTCGCGAGCTCACCAAGCGATTGCTCGAGGCCCGGGGGTATCGCGTGCTCGTCGCGGCGAGCGGTCCTGAGGCCCTCCGGCTCGCCGAGCACTACGCGAGTCAGATTCACTTGCTCGTAACGGATGTGGTAATGCCCGGGATGAGCGGCCGCGAAGTCAGCCTCCTCCTCGCCCCGACGCACCGCGATATGAGAGTGCTGTATCTCTCCGGATACCCGGACCCGTCGGTCGTCGATCAGGGCGTCCTCGCCCCGGGCACGCCCTTCCTCCAGAAGCCGTTCACGTCGGAGGCGCTGGCGCGAAAGGTCCGCGAAGTGTTGGACGGACCGACGTCGACCTAGTATGCCGAAGATCCTGGTGATCGACGACGACGCGCTGCTGCGGGGCGCGGTCCGCGTCGTGCTTGAAGCGGCAGGCTACGAGGTGATCGAGGCCGACGACGGAGAGGCGGGCTTGCGGTTCCACCTCGAGCACAGCCCAGACCTTGTTCTCGTAGACATTTTCATGCCCGAGCGGGATGGATTGGAGTTCATTCGGGATGTTCGCGTCCGACATCCTCGAGCGAAGATCGTGGCGATGTCCGGAGGCGGTCGCTCGGGGACGATCGACGTGCTCGAGGCGGCGGCTGCGTTCGGGGCGCAGCGCACGCTGGCGAAGCCGTTCGCGCCGAGCGAGCTGCTGGCCGTGCTCCGGGAGGTATTGGGCTGAGCAGGCGACCCACCGCCACAGCGAGCTACTCGGCCAACACCTGGTGCACCGTGGCGATCGCGATCGAGCCCTCGCCCACGGCCGAGGCGACTCGTTTCGTGCTGCCACTGCGGACGTCGCCGACGGCGAGCACGCCGGGGATGCTGGTCTCCAGGAGATAGGGCTGTCGGCGCAAGGGCCATTTGGCGGCGAGCAACTCATCCACCGTCAAGGCAGGGCCCGTCTTGACGAACCCCTTCCCATCGAGCGCCACACATCCCGCCATCCACTTCGTGCTCGGCTCGGCGCCCGTCATGGTGAACACGTGTCGAATGTCATGCGTCTCGACAGGTCCACCTCGCCCCGTACGCCAAGAAACGCGCTCGAGATGCCCGTTTCCCTCGAGGCCGACAATCTCGGTCCGGGTGTGCTGCTCGATGCGGGGATGCGCATCGATGCGGCTGATCAAGTACCGGGACATCGTATCCGAGAGGGCATCCGAGCGAATCAGCATGTGCACGCGCTTGGCGCGTTCCGCCAGAAACACCGCGGCCTGACCGGCCGAGTTGGCACCACCGACAACGGCCACTTCCTCGTCGGCGCACATCCATCGCTCCATCTGCGTCGCGGCGTAATACACACCCGCATTCTCGAACCGATGGAGAGTGTCGATCGCCAGCTTCCGATATTCGACACCGGTGGCGATGATGACGGCGCGCGCGAGCAGCGCGTCGCCATCTCCGCCATCGAGCAGCACGCGGAAGGGCTTCCGGTCGCAACCGAGTCGCACTGCGCGCTTGGCGATCAACACCCGGGCGCCGAACTTTTGCGCTTGATCGTAGGCACGCGATGCCAGCTCCTGACCCGAGATGCCGAGCGGGAAGCCGAGGTAGTTCTCGATCCTCGAGCTGGTACCGGCTTGACCCCCTGGCGCGTTGGCTTCGATGATGAGGGCGTTGAGCCCTTCCGACGCCGCGTACACCGCCGCCCCCAGGCCGGCGGGGCCGGCTCCGATGATCACGACATCCCAGATTTGGGTGCGATCGAGGGTGGGGTTCAGCCCGAGGCAATCGGCGAGCTGCTGGATCGTCGGATTCTTGAGCACCGTCTTGCCGCGGCAGATCACCACCGGCACGTCGTTCGCGCTCAGGTGGAAGTGGTCCAGGAGCTCCTGACTCTCCGGGTCGGTATCCAGGTCGCGCTGCGTGTAGGGATGGCCATTCCGGGTGAGGAACTCGCGGATGTGCAGCGTCCCCGAACAGTGTTCCGATCCCAGCACGACCACGTCACCGTAACCGAGATCGATCAATTGCAGGCGGCGCAGGATGAACGCGCGCAGAAAAATGTCACTGAGCTCGGTGTCGGTCTGGATCACCTTGAGCAGCTCGTTGCGCTCGACTTCGATCACTTCAGTGGGGACGGTGGCCGAGATTCGGCCGAGAAAGCGGCCGCCGGACAGGATCGAGCGCTCGCCGGTGAACATGCCCGGCGTGAACCTGGGCATGGACACGGTTGACGTCTGGAGCGGGGTGACGGCGTCGAGCTGCCCCGAGAGCACCACGAAGATCTTCGTCACGGGCTGGCCGGGCTCGCCGACGACCTCACCCTGCGCGAGCCGGCGGCGACGCCCGTGCTGCTCGATGCGGGCGAGTTGCACCGGCGTCAGCTCGGGAAAAGCCTCGCTGGTCCGAGACTCGGTCTGGAGCTGGGAGGGGACGGGGGCTGTCGACGTGGCCACGGGATTCCTTGTCCTAAGAATGTAGCGGCCCTAGCAAGACTCAGAAGGTCACGCGGCGGCCGTCATAGCGGACGCCAGTTAGTCAGATGGTTGTCGGACACCGTCAGCCACACGCGGGATGTATACGCTCTCACCCGGCGCCATCGTCCGAAAGCGATCCGCCGGCACGCCGCGCTCGCGCAGCGCCTGCGCGAGGTCACGAACCGGCTCGTCGATTCCTTCCGGCGTCAATTGGAACGTGCCGAAATGCATAGCGATGCTCTGCCGGGCCGCCAGATCGAGGTGTGCCTGCACGCCTTCGGCCGGGTTCATGTGAATGTCCTTCATGAACCAGCGTGGCTCGTACGCCCCGATGGGGAGGAGCGCCAGGTCGATCGGGCCCAGCCGCCTGGCGATTTCCAGAAAATGGGGGCCGTAGCCCGAGTCTCCCGCGAACAAGATCCGGCGCCCACCCGCCTCGACGAAAAACCCGCCCCACAGGGCGCGGTTGCGATCGAACATGTTGCGCGACGAAAAATGCTGCGCTTGCGTCAATGTGATCCGAAGCGGCGCCGTGCTGACGCTCTGCCACCAATCGAGCTCGTCGACGTGACCGATGCCGGCCGAACGGAGCAACCGGCCGTTACCGATCGGCGTCACCACGCGTGGGTGAAAGCGCCGCTCGAGGGCTCGCAGGGTCCCGAGATCGCAGTGATCGTAATGATTGTGACTGAGGAGCACGACGGCGATCGTTGGCAGATCGTCGAATCGGACGCCCGGCGCCCGCACACGACGAGGACCCGCGAACGCGAGCGGGCTTGCCCGCTCGGCGTAGACCGGATCGATCAGCAGGTTGAGGGCCGCGACCTGAACGAGGAACGTGGCATGGCCGATGAACGTGACCACTACGTCATCCGGTCCGGCACTCGGCGGCCGCCGCGGTTCGACCGGGACGGCTGACGGCCACCGAGCGCGTGGTGTGAGCAACAAGCGTGGCACCAGCCAGACGGGCTGGCCATTCGCGCCACCTGGGTTGAAAAAGCGACGGCCGTCGAAGTGATCGGTCCGGCCCGCACGGCTCGTCATGTCATCGACAATAGCGCATAAGGACCGACGACGCTCGGTCAAGATCAAGCCTTGCGGCGAAGTGGCGCAGCGACCGGCAAGACAGGATCTTGGCATACATCCAGGGCCGGGAGGCTCAAGGGGTGACCGACAAGACCGGGACACTGTGGGCCGCGATCCTCGGGTCGTGTATCGTGTTCCTGGACTCGAGCGTCGTCACGGTCGCGCTTCCCCGGATCGGGCGCGACCTGCCCGCGCACCTCGTCGGCGTTCTGGAAGGGCAATCCTACGTCTATAGCGGATATCTGCTCGCCGAGAGCGCGTTCCTCATTCTTGCCGGCGGGCTGACGGACACCTTCGGTCGCCGCCGGATATTCGGGCTCGGACTCGCCGGATTTGGCGCGAGCTCGATCCTCAGCGGCCTGGCGCCGACGCTCGAATGGCTCGTGGTGTTCCGCATCCTGCAGGGTGTGGCTGGCGCGCTCATCGTACCCGGGTCGCTGGCGCTCATTACGGCCACCTTCTCCGGAGAGGAGCAGGGGCGCGCGTTTGGGGTCTGGTCCGGCGCCTCGGCGGGTCTCGCGATGGTCGGCCCGGTCGTGGGCGGACTCCTGGTGGACACGCTGTCGTGGCGGGCGGTATTCCTCATCAATGTGCCGCTCGTGCTGATCGCGCTCTGGTTGACCGGGCGTTACGTCCACGAAGGTCGGGCCGCCGACGCTCCACACGGCTTCGATGTGTTCGGCACGGTGCTGACGGCGTTGGCCGTGGGCGGGCTCGTGGTCGGCACGATCTCGGGCCAGCAACGGGAGTGGCGCAGTCCCGTGGCGTTCGCCGCCCTGGGCGTCGGCGCCATGGCGACCGCGCTGTTGCCGTGGTGGATGCGGCGCGCGTCGCACCCGCTCGTGCCACCGGCGTTGTTCCGCTCGCGTAACTTCACCGTGACGAACCTCTCGACGCTCGTCATCTACGCCGCGCTCGCTGTGGTCTTCTACTATCTGCCGTTGTTTCTCCAAGGATCCATGGGGTATTCGGCGGCGGCCGCTGGCGTCGCCATGGTGCCCGGCGTGCTCTTCATGGCTTTGTTCTCGGCGCGGTTTGGCGCGCTCGCCACGCGCTTCGGTGCGCGCTGGTTCCTGGTGGCCGGGCCGACCCTCATGGCCCTCGGCGTCCTCTGGTTGGCGCGGGTCCCGTCCACGAGCCCGGCATGGGGACTGCGGCTCTCGGCCACCGCCACGTTCGCCCCGCCCGTCGGCTACCTCACCGACCTGCTCCCCGGCCTGGTGCTGTTAGGCCTCGGCGCCATGCTCATGGTGGCACCCCTCACGGCCACGCTCATGGCCTCCGTTCCGGTGGAGCACGCGGGAGTAGCGTCAGCCATCAACACCGCGATTTCCGACGTAGGCCCCCAACTGGCGATCGCCGTGCTGTTCGTGGTGATGACCACGCAGTTCTACGGCACCCTCGCGCGTGACGTCCCGGGGTTCGATGTCGCGTCGTCGGAGCTGCGCCGGCAGGTCGCGCCGCTCGATGCGCCCGGCCCGCGCGCCTCCCCCCAGCTGCTGGGCGTCGCGCGTGAAGCCTCGACGGGTGCGTTTCGTCTCGCGATGCTCGCCGCTGGGGCGTTATTACTTGCGGGTGCCGGAATCAACGCTGCGGGGATCCGGACGCCGCTTGGTAGATCTGCGGTGCGTGTCACGTCCCCTGATCCGTCATGGCGACGCTGCCGCCACGTGACGACCGAGGGGTAGGGCGCGCGGCTGGATCAGCGCTGGGATTGCCGCGATACCGGGCCGAACCGTTTGAGCGCGCGCTCGTGCGCCTTGCGCCGTTCTTCGTCTCGATTCCGCGGAGGGGCGCTGATCTGCAGCTCGTGAATGAGACGGTGCGCGGCAGTGGTGACTTCGTCTACCGCCCGATTGAAGACTTCCTCGTTCGCGCGCGATGGTCGCGTCGTCCCGCTCAGCTTTCGAACGAACTGCAGGGCCGACGCGCGGATCTCATCGTCGGTGGCTGGGGGTGCGAAGTTTGCCAGCGTCTTGATGTTGCGACACATGCTCGTACCTCGTGCCGAAGTTCGAACCCGGGTTCCAACGGATAATAACGCCGCATAGCAGCCTCCGCCGAATGGGCGATGCCGCCGGCCCGCATGCCGCTCTAGTGTTCGAGCGGACACTCATCCGGAAACGAGACACCGATGGTTTCGATGCTGCAGACGCTCTCAGATAATCTGGCCACGGCGGCCGAGCGGGTCGGGCGACGGGTGGTGGCGATCCGCGCGCGGCGCCGCATTCCTTCGAGTGGGATCCTGTGGCGCGACGGGGTCGTCGTCACCGCCCAGCACACGATCCAGCGCGAAGACGACATCGTCATGACGCTCCCCGACGGGACCGACGCACCGGCGACCCTCGTGGGACGTGATCCCGGAACCGACCTCGCGGCCCTGCGCCTGGCACCGACGAATGCCCCCACCGGAGCGCTCGATGTCGCGCCCCTCGATGCGATACGCGCGGGCAGCCTGGTCCTCGCGCTCGGCCGGCCTGGAACGGAGCTCACGGCGGCGCTCGGTCTCGTGAGCGCCGTGGGCGAACCCTGGCGCACCTGGCACGGCGGTCGCATCGACCGCCTCATCCGTCTGGATATCGGCATCTACGACGGGTTCTCGGGCGGCCCGCTCGTCGATGCCGAGGGGCGGGTGCTCGGAGTGAACACCTCCACGTTGCTGCGCGGCGCGCCCACCGCCGTTCCTGCGGCGACGGTCGAGCGCGTGCTCGGGCAGCTCCTGGAACACGGGCACGTGCCCACCGGTTACCTCGGCGTGGGCATGCAGACTGTCGCGCTTTCCGAGCAGGCCACCGGGCTGATGGTGATGAGCGTGGATCCCGCCGGTCCCGCAGGGCGGGGGGGAGTGCTGCTCGGCGACGTGATCACCGCGATCGACGACAAGAACGTTTCGGATCCAGCCGACGTGCTCGCGCACTTGGACGCGGGTCAGGTAGGCAAGCCGGCGCGGTTGCGGCTCGTGCGCGCCGGCCAGCCCACGTCCGTGACCGTGACAGTGGGCGACCGCCCGAGCACCGAGCGGAGGAGACAGAGATGAATACCGCCGAGCTCGCGAGCGACGTGAGCCGCGCCGCCGACGCGCTGCGACGCGTCACGGTCGAGATCCGGACGAATCGGGGCGGACTCGGCGCGGGTGTCGTGTGGCGCGAGCCGCGGGCGATCGTGACGAATGCGCACGTCGTGGGGACACACGAGACATGCGTGGTGCGCTTCACCGACGGGCGAACGCGGGAAGGTCGTGTCGTGCGGAAGGACGAGCAGCGCGATCTCGCGCAGATCGAGGTCCCAGGTGATGACGTCGAGGGCGCGGTCCGGGGCGGGCGGGGCGGGGGCGGTGCCGCGCGGCTGCGCCCCGGTGAGGTGGTGCTGGCGCTGGGGCATCCATTTGGCATGAGCGGGGCGCTGGCCATGGGAGTCGTGCACGCCTGGGGCGAGCGCTGGATTCGCGCCGACCTTCGGCTTGCTCCCGGGTTCTCGGGCGGTCCTCTCGCCGACGCCGCCGGCCGCGTGGTGGGCATCAACGCCATGGTCGCCCACGGGCTCGGCTTGGCGGTACCGGCGGAGGCGGTCGAGGAA
Source organism: Gemmatimonadales bacterium (assembly GCA_035631795.1). Taxonomy (GTDB): domain Bacteria; phylum Gemmatimonadota; class Gemmatimonadetes; order Gemmatimonadales; family GWC2-71-9; genus AG41. The sequence goes on from DASQIB010000121.1 coordinate 21,554, forward strand.
TTTCTCCGGGCATGACTCGGGTCGCTGTCGCCGTTCGCTCGCGGTCGCTGCGCGCCGCCCTCGAGCGCGGGCTCGGAGAGCGACCGTCCGTGATCGTCGTTCCACTTCCCGTTGGGGGATCGGTCCCGCGCGCTTTGGAAGCCGACATCGTGCTGGTCGACCTGGTCGATTGGTCCCGTGAGCGGGCGACCGAAGGAGGGCGACCAGCGGCGATCGTGCTCACCGAGGCGCCGGACGACGCGCTCGTGGCGGCGACGTTACGGGAAGGAGCGAGGGGGGTGCTCTCTTACGACGCTGGCGTCGCGGAAGTGACCGCGGCGATTGAGGCAGTGGCCGCGGGACTCGTGGTCGCCCCCGCGAGCGCGCGATCGGCGCTCGCGGCGAGGTCCTCCCGCCCCGAGCCCGGCGCCAGCCTGACGGAGCGGGAACGGGAAGTGCTGGCGCTGCTGGCGGCGGGCCTCCCGAATCGCGCGATCGGCGCTCGACTGGGCATCTCGGAGCATACGGTGAAAACCTACGTGGCGGCGATTCTCGACGAGCTCGATGCCGCCACGCGAGCCGAGGCGGTCGCCATCGGCTTGCGGCGCGGTCTCATTATGCTGTAGGGTGACGTGATGGGACGAACGGACGGGCTCAACGGGCAGGCGACCGCGACATTACCCATTCATATCCCACCAGTCTCCATTTTACCCCAGTCGGTCTCCCTGGAGCGCCCGCTGGCCTGTGTTTTGGGCCGACGGGCGCGTGTTTTGAGCGGGGCGACGCACGTTTTGCCGCCAACACCCGGGCTTTAAGCCCAATCGGGGCGGCTGCCGGTCGGATCAGGTCGAGCCTTTTCGCCGAGCAGGCCGCCGTCCAAGCCGTCGGTTTCCCCGCACCTGAGCACAGCCGCCGTTTGGCCATCGTCGGTCGGGATGTTGCGCGCGACAGCGCGTGTCGATCCGGCGCGCGAGTGTCCGCATCGAGAATCTCTCGATATTCAGCGACGCAGCACGACCATTGGGCGAGCGAGCGCGCCTGTGCGCCCGCGATTTGCGTCCTTTTCGAGTGACACGGGCGCGTGTAAGGGACTGCGCGCGAGCGCGCGCGCCCGTGGTCCGATTGTCGCAAGGCGAGGGGCGCGTCGGGAGAGGACCCCTGGCCCCTCTCCCTCCGGGTCGTCCTCACCCCCTGTCCCCCTCTCCCTTTCGGGAGAGGGGAGACTAAGGGCAATGAAAGGAGAATCGTATGCTGGCGGTGTTGCGGAGACGGCTGGAGATGGCCGTACGGGTGCGGGATTTCCTCTGGGCTCATCGGGCGGAGGGAATCCGGGGAGGCGAAGCGGCGGCATTGACCCGGCTCGAGGAGCTGCTGACGCGAGGGCAGCTGTTGGCGGCGCAGCAGCGGGCCGGCCTGGTGGCGCGGCGCGGGTCCACCGAACAGCGCGCCGAGGTGCGGCGGGCACTCGAGAGCCAGCTGCTCAAGTATCTGTGCGCGGTGGGGCGGGCGGCGGCGCAGGAGAACGCGGAGCTGGGCGCGCACTTCCGGCTGCCGGCGACGCGCGCGACCAATCAGGCGCTGCTCACGTTGGGGCGGGGCATGCTGCAGAAGGCGACCGAGCAGAAGGACCTACTCGTCAGTCGCGGCATGTCGGAGCAGCTGCTGGACGATCTCGCCCTGGCGCTCACGCAATTCGAGCAGACGCTCGAGACCACGCGGGCTGCGACGCGCGCGCATGTGGGCGCGAGCGCCGATCTCGAGGCGGTCGCCGCCGAGATCTCCCTGCAGGTGGGAGTGCTCGACGGGCTGGTGCGCTATCGGTTCGCGGCGAACGCCGAGCTGATGGGCGCGTGGGCGAGCGCGCGCAAGGTAGAGGGGCCGTCGCGGTCGAAGGCGGAGCCGGTGGCGGGTGGTATTAGGCCGGCGGTCGCGAAGGCGGCGGCGTGATGGCGGCGCCTCGCGGCTCGGCACTTCCCGTAAACGGGCGCCGCAGTACCCGCTTCAGCGGGAGATGCCGAGCCGCGGCTTGAGCCGCGCAAGTCACAACGGGAGTTCACAGCAGGGACGAACACGGCGGGAACGGAGGGTGCACCCGGAACGAATGTCTCAACCACCAATACGCTCTTCCCGTGCCGCGCTGAGAAACCGCTCAATGAAATCGAGCCGCTCCTGTGTTTCCACGAGCTCCTGCTGGACGCTCCGGAGGGTCCGTTCCAGTATTTCAGGGCCGTGGCCATCGGGTTACGGCGCGGTCTCACTATGCTCTAGGGTGACGTGATGGCGGGCGCGGTCATCACGGCAGGCTTGAATCGCTCGCTCTAGCTGGCGAGCTTATCTCTCTCACGGCGCCGTAGCCAAGTGGTAAGGCAGAGGTCTGCAAAACCTCTATTCGTCGGTTCGATTCCGACCGGCGCCTCTACGTGTCGCGACGACTTACGACGGTCCGCCCGGAAGGGCTATTCTTGGGCACATAACCGTCAGCGTAGGGCACTCGCGCGGATCTAGAAGCGCTCTTCGGAGGTAGGCAAACATGCCTTCCCACAAGGGTTGGGTCGGTTCTGGCGCCATTGCCGTTC
>DASQIB010000122.1:0-5584 GCA_035631795.1 Gemmatimonadales bacterium
TGGTGGAGGTTGTGGAGGATGGGGGAGGTTGGTGGAGGTCAACCCATGGAACGTCCACCAACCTCCACACCCTCGCCGGCCTCCACCACCCCCCCGCCCGCCGCGCGGGCGGCCAAGCGGGCGTACGTGCGCCGCATGTTCGCCGCCATCGCGCCGCGCTACGACTTTCTGAATCATCTGCTGAGCCTCAACGTGGACCGCTCTTGGCGCCGGGCGGCGGTGCGGCGCCTCGGCTGGGAGCGGCGCCCCGACGGGACGTATCTCGACTTGTGCGCCGGCACGCTCGATCTCGCGGCGACGCTCGCCCGAGAGCCCGCATTCCGCGGCACGGTCATCGGGGCGGATTTCGTGCTTCCCATGCTGGCGCTGGGGAAGAGCAAGGCGGCTCGCACGCGTCCCGTCGGCGCCGATGCGCTCGCGCTCCCGTTTACCGACGCCCGGTTCGACGGCGCGATGGTCGCGTTCGGGGTTCGGAATCTCGCGGACTTGGGCGCCGGGCTCCGGGAAGCGTATCGGGTGCTCCGGCCCGGCGCGCGGTTTGTGGTGCTCGAGTTCACGACGCCGCGCTTCGCGCCGCTGCGCGCCCTCTACCTGTTTTACTTTCGGCGCGTACTCCCCGCGATCGGTCGCGCGGTGACGAAACATAGGGATGCCTATTCCTACTTGCCAGAGTCGGTGCTCGACTTCCCGCCGCCGGACGCGCTCGCCGGCTGCCTGGCCCGCGCCGGATTCACGAATGTCGGCTACGAGCTCTTGAGCGGCGGGATCTGCGCTCTCTACCATGCCACTCGATAGCCTGCGCGACTTCCTCGGTGCCATCGAGGCCCGGGGCGAGCTCGCGCGCGTGACGCATCCGGTGGCCGTGAACAAGGAGATCACCGAGATCGCGGACCGCTGCATGAAATCCCCGGCGGGGGGACCGGCGCTCCTGTTCACCCACGCAACGCTCGCGTCCGGCGCCGCGGCCCGTCAGCCGGTGGCCGTCAACATGTTCGGCTCCGCGCGCCGCATGGCGCTGGCGCTTGGGGTCGAGTGCCTCGACGAGATCGGCGAGCGCATCGCCACGCTGCTCAACCTGAAGGTCCCCGATACGCTGCTCGGCAAGCTCGCCATGCTGCCGCAGCTCGCGGAGGTCGGGAAGTTTCCTCCCAAGACCGTCGGCGGGCGACCGCCCTGCCAGGAGACCATCCTCCGCGAGCGGGACGTGGACCTCGCTCAGTTTCCGGTACCGGTGTGCTGGCCGGAGGACGGCGGACCGTACATCACCCTCCCCGGCGTGATCACGCGCAACCCCACGACGGGGGTGCGCAACGTCGGCATGTATCGCATTCAGGTGATCGGGCGGAACGAGCTCGCGATGCATTGGCAGCGGCACAAGGTGGGGGCGGCGCACTGGCGGGCCATGGCGGATCGGGGAGAGCGGATGCCGGTTGCCATCGCGCTGGGTGGAGATCCCGCGTCCGTGTACGCCGCGTCCGCGCCGCTGCCGCCCACGATCGACGAGTTCCTGTTTGCCGGATTCTTACGGAAGGAGCCGGTCCGGCTCGCGAAGGCGATCACCTCCGATCTCGAGGTGCCGGCGGAAGCCGAGATCGTCCTGGAAGGGTACATCGACCCTCGCGAGGAATTGGTGCTCGAAGGGCCGTTCGGCGACCACACGGGGTTCTACTCGCTGGCCGATTACTATCCCAAGGTGCACGTCACCGCGATGACGATGCGGGCCGAGCCGATCTGGCCGCACACCATCGTGGGGCGTCCGCCGATGGAGGATTACTGGCTCGGCCACGCGACGGAGCGGATCTTTTTGCCGCTCCTGAAGCTGACCATCCCCGAAATCGTGGACATCCACATGCCGGCGGCGGGGATATTTCACAACCTGGTCTTCGTCAGCATCGACAAGCAGTATCCCGGCCAGGCGTACAAGGTCATGAGCGGGTTGTGGGGGCAGGGCCTCATGTCGCTCGCGAAAGTCATCATCGTCCTCGACAAGGACGTGAACGTGCGGGACCCGGGCGAAGCGTGGTGGGTGGCGCTGAATCACATCGACCCCGAGCGCGACGTGCGATTCACGATGGGGCCCATCGACGTGCTCGATCACTCGAGCCGCGGCTTCACGTTCGGATCGAAGATGGGGATCGACGCGACCCGCAAGTGGAAAGAGGAAGGCTTTCTGCGCGAGTGGCCGAACAAGATCGTCATGGATGCTGAGACGAAACGGAGAGTCGACGCGATGTGGAAGGAGCTGGGGATTGAGCTCTGACGGACTGACGGACAGACGGACGGTCGGACGTGAAGGTCAAACGCTCGCTGGGGAGAGCTTGCTCGTCCGCTATGCGAACTTCGTCAAGCTGCCTCACACAGTATTCGCGCTGCCCTTCGCGCTGCTCGGACTCATCATCGCCTCACGCATCACGGCGGTAACGTGGCGGACGCTCGGGTTGGTCATCGTCGCGTTCACGTGTGCCCGGTTCGTGGCGCTGGGATTCAACCGCATCGCCGATCGCGAGATTGATTCACGCAACCCCCGTACCAAAGGGCGGGAGTTGCCCGCGGGACGCCTCACGCTCGTCCAGGCGTGGACGGCCGTGGTGGTGGCCGCGGGGCTGTTTCTCGCGGCCGCGTGGGCGCTGAACCCCCTGTGCTTTGTCCTGGCGCCGATCGCGCTCCTGTTCATTTCGGCATACAGCTACACCAAGCGGTTCACCACCTGGTCGCATCTCTGGCTGGGACTCGCGGACGGCATCGCCACGCCGGCGGGATACCTCGCGGTCACCGGCCGGTGGAGCGAACCCTGGTGGCTGCTGCCCGTCGGGGCCTTGGCGGTCACATTCTGGGTCGGGGGGTTCGATATCTTCTACGCTCTTCCCGACGAATCCTTCGATCGCGCCGAGCGGCTGGAGTCGCTCGTCGTTCGGCTTGGGCAGGCTCGAGCCATCCTGGTCGCGAAGGTGCTGCACGGGCTCGCGCTCGCAGCGCTGGTGGCCTTCGGTGTGGGCGCGGGCCTCGGCGTCGCGTATTACGCCGGCGTGGCGGCGGGCGCGGCGGTGATCGCGTGGGAGCATCGGCTGGTCCGGCCGGGGGACTTGAGCCGGCTCAATGCGGCGTTCTTCACGGCGAACGGGATCGTGTCGATCGTCGTTTTTCTCGGAGCACTCGTAGATCGCGTTATATGAAAAAGGGAGAGGGGAGTGGGGAGAGGTTCGCGCCGCTGCACCGCAAGCGTGCGGTGCGTCGGATCGTCCCTCTCCCCTCTCCCCACTCCCCTGCTCCTGCACGGCCGCCCGCACATCCCCAGCGTAGCCCGACCCCAAACCGGAGAGGGCGTTGAACAAGCTTCCGGTCATTCTTGCCATCACCGGGGCGTCCGGTGCGCCGTATGGCGTGCGCTTGCTCGAGATCCTCGCGATGCACCAGGTCCCGACCTGGCTCATGATCTCGAGCCACGGGTGGCGCTTGCTCACGGAGGAGTGCGGCATCAAGGATGACCGCGAGCTGAAGAAGGCCACGGGAGGCGACTGGAGCAGCGTGCGGGTGTTCGACGACAAGGATCGCGGGGCCGAGCCGGCGTCGGGGTCGGCGAAGAGCGCGGGGATGGTGATTTGTCCCTGCTCCATGGGAACGGTCGCCGCCATCGCGCACGGGACGAGCCGCAGCCTCATTGAGCGCGCGGCGGACGTCGTGCTCAAGGAACGGCGCAAGCTCGTGCTGGTGCCGCGCGAGTCCCCGCTGTCGCTCGTGCACCTGCGGAACCTCACGCTCGTGGCCGAAACGGGCGCGACGGTCCTTCCCGCGGCGCCCGGCTTCTATCACAAACCGTCGCAGGTGCGCGACCTCGTGGACTTCGTGGTCCAACGGGTGCTCGATCACATCGGCGTCGAGGTAGCGTTGGTCAAGCGGTGGCAACAGGACTGATACCGGACGATGCGCTTGGGTGTCCTCTCCGACACGCACGGGTGGCTGCGCCCGGAAGTGTTCGATCTGTTTCGGGCGGTAGACCACATCCTCCACGGTGGGGACGTCGGCGAGCCGGACATCCTGATCGCGCTCGAAGCGATCGCGCCCGTGACGGCCGTCTACGGCAATACGGATGGCCCAGAGCTCCGCGCGCGCCTGCCGCAAGTTGCTGAAGTGGAGCTCGACGGATTTGCGATTGTCGTGACGCACGGCGATCAGTTCGAGCGCGCCACACCCGTTGCGCTGCACGAGGCCTTCCCCAAGGCGGAGATCATCGTGTACGGGCACACCCACAAGCCGCTCCTCGAGCTCGTGGATCGCACGGTCACGGTGATGAATCCGGGCGGTGCCGGACATCCCCGCTTCGGGATTCCGCCCAGCGTGGGGATCATGGAGCTCGAGGCGGGAATCCCGCCGCGGGCGCGCCTGGTGCCGCTCTGATTCACCGTTGGCAATTCGGGCAGAACGTCGTGGAGCGCAGATCGATGGTATGGGTCGTGACGAGCTTCCGCCCGCACGTCACGCACGGCTCGCCTCCGCGCCCATACACTTTCAGCTCGAACTGAAACCGACCCGGCTCGCCCACGCCGGTCCGATAGTCCCGGACCGTGGTCCCCGAGGAGTCCACCGCGCGTCGCAGGACATCGGTCACGGCGGCGTGCAACCGAGCGAACTCTTCGAGCGACAGCTTGTTCGTCGGCTTCGAGGGATCGATCCCCGCCTGGAACAGCGCCTCGTTCGCGTAGATGTTGCCCACGCCGGCCACTCGTCGCTGATCCATGATCGCTTTCTTGATCGCGGCGCGCGTGCCCGCCAGCCGTTGGGCGAAGACGAACGGCGTAAACGTCTCCTCCAGCGGCTCCGGGCCGATCCGGCCCGTGTAGGCGGCCCACGCCGCGTCGTCCAGCAACCACACGGTCCCCAGGCGGCGCACATCGCGGTACACGAAGAGCCGGCGGTCCTCCAGGGTGCAGGTGAGGACCGCGTACTTCGCTTCGTCCTTGGTGAGTCGGCGATCGTACACGACCAACGACCCGGTCATGCGCGGCTGTACGACGAGCCGGTGACCGCTCGTCAAGCGGAACACGGCGTGCTTGGCCCGGCGGGTGACTTCCTCGAAGGCGTTCCCTGTCAACGTCTTGAGGAGGCGGGGCTTGGAAACGCGACGCAGGACGTCCGTCTTGGCCAGCCGGGCGCGGGCGATCCGGAACCCCTCGAGCCGCGGGGCCAGCTCCCGCACGATCGTTTCAACCTCGGGCAGCTCCGGCACGCTCTCCCTCCCTCCCCCTCCAGCGTTCCCTGCCCCCGATCTCCCGCCACCCGATGTCCCGGCGGTAGGTCTTGCCCTGGAACCTGATCAGCTCGCACGCGCGAGCGCTCCGCTCACGGGCCTCGGCGACAGAGTCACCCACGCCGGTCACGGCGAGGACACGCCCGCCGCGCACCCGGAGTGAGCCGTCCGCCGCGCTGGACGTGCCCGCGTGGAATACGAGCGTCCCGGGCTCGAGATCGCGCGGCACGTCGATCGTCGCGCCGACCTCGGGCTTCTCCGGGTACCCCTGGGCCGCGAGCACCGTGGCGACGGCGGCGCGCTGGGCCGGTAGCGCGGTGTCCTCGGGCGCCCACGTGC
>DASQIB010000123.1:0-15869 GCA_035631795.1 Gemmatimonadales bacterium
TCTCAGCGTCTGCCAGAAATACTTCGGCGCAAGTAACTGCTTCCGGCCGAACGCGAACTCGAGCGCGAGGATCACCATCCACCCCGCGTACACGATCGCGACTTCGTCGCGCAGGCTGGGTCGCAGAAACTGCGCGAGCCACAGCACGAACAGCACGCCGGCGTCGCGCGCGTCGAATTCCATGTTCGCGAGGACCATGAGCCCCAGGCCGGACTGCAGGAGCGTGAGCAGGATCTCCAGCCGTTGCGCGTCGTCGAAATGGAAATCCATCCATATCCCGTGGTGATATAAAGTCGAGTAGCCGTACACCAGCGGGATCATGGCGGCGAGCACCGTCCACTGGTTGATGTTGCTCGACACCATGTTCATGAGCGCCAGCGGCGCGTGCGTGACGCGCCGCGCCCAGTAGAACGCCGAGACCTTCTCCGGAAACTCCGACAAGAACGGCGCGACCCACTGCACGAGCACGAACTGGCTGACGCCGAGCAGGCCGGCGACCGCGAGCATGGATTCGAGGAAGGGATGCGCGGTGATGTAGAGCAGCAGGCCCCCGGCGCCGAACAGGGCACCGATCGCGAGCGGCCGGCGCCAGCCGGGCTGGTTGTACGCCCAGCGCGAGACCAGCCCGGCTTCGCGGATGTTCTCGCCCGCGTGGGGCGGATTCTGGAACAGCACCCACAGGTAGCCGAGATAGAGGGCGAGCAGCACCACGGCGTCGATCCACGTGAACCTGCTCTTCAGGAGGATCACACCGAAATAAAGGAGCGGCGGGACGAGCCCGACGATCTCGACCGCGTGTTCGCGCGCGAGGCGGATCGCCGGGAGCCGCCGCCTGGCCGTCTTGCGCCCGGCGGCCGCGAAGACGACGTAGATCATCGGCCATCCGAGTCCGAGCAGCAGCCTGATGGCGCCGGTGAGATTCGCGATCGCGAGATGCGCGCGCTGCGGGTCGCGTCCGGCGTCCCACGCGATCACGGCCTCGACGCCGAACTCGGGCAGCGTCTGCAGCCACGCCAGGATCGCGAGGGCGAGGCCCTGTGAAATGAGGAACTGCGCGGCCTCCGCGCCCCAGGTGACGAGAAACGCGGACCCGAGCATGCTCGGGAATGTCCACAGGGCGGAGAGCGCCGCGCCTCCCGCCCCGGACAGAAAAGCGAGTACCTTTAGCTTCACGTGCGCCGAAGATAAGGGCTGGCCTGGAGGGCCAACAAGCGATCATGGGACGCGACAAGATGAAGTCCGCGAGCCGTCATGGCTTTCACGAAGGGCACCTCGAGCCGGTGGCGCCGCCCCTGCCCGCGCCCGCCAAGCCGGACCACGCCCTCGAGCTCGATGGGCCCACGCCGTTCGAGACGCTCGTCCGGGACATGCTCGTGCAGCTCGGCGAGGACCCGGGTCGGGAAGGGCTGCGCCAGACGCCCGCTCGCGTGGAGGCCTCGCTCCGCTGGCTCACACGCGGCTACCAGATGTCCGTGGCCGACGTCATCGGCGACGCGCTGTACCACGAGCGTCACGAAAACCTCGTGTGCGTTCGCGACATCGAGATCTACTCGCTGTGCGAGCACCACATGCTCCCCTTCTTCGGGCGGGCGCACGTCGCCTACCTGCCGAACGGAAGGCTCGTCGGCCTGTCCAAGATCCCGCGGGTGATCGAAGTCTTCGCCCGGCGCCTCCAGGTGCAGGAACGACTGACGGATCAGGTCGCCGACGCGCTCATGGACGTGCTGGAGCCGCGCGGCGTCGGCGTCGTCATCGAGGCATACCACCTCTGCATGATGATGCGGGGTGTGGAAAAGCAGAACTCCAAGACCGTGACGAGCGCGCTGCGCGGGGCCCTGCTCCAGGACGCCAAGACCCGCGACGAGTTCTTGCGCCTCGTGTACAGCGGTCGGGGCTCGGAGTGAGCGACGCCGCGCTGACCGGAAAGACCGCCGTCGTCTCTGGAGCCTCGCGGGGCATCGGCCTCGCCGTGGCGGGGGCGCTGCACGGCGCAGGCGCGCACGTGGTGCGACTCGCGCGAAGCTTGACCGATGCGTCCGCCGAGCGACAGACGGACCTCCACTGCGACGTGTCCGACCCCGAGGCCGTCGCTCGGACCGGAGCGCACATCCTGGATGCACTCGGCATCCCCGATATCCTCGTCAACAACGCGGGTCAGTTCTTCATCAAGCCGTTCCAGGAGATCGAGCCCGAGGAGTTTCAGCGCACCCTCGCGGTCAACCTCACGGGAGCGTTCCTCCTGGCGCGCACCCTGGTCCCGCCCATGGTGCGACGAGGGAGCGGGCACGTCGTCACGGTCGGCTCCGTGTCCGATCACGTCGCGTATTCGGGCTCCGGTGCGTACGCCGCGAGCAAGTACGGGCTGCGCGGGCTGCATGAGATTCTCCGGGTCGAGCTGTCCAAAACCGGTGTGCGCACCACCCTGCTGTCGCCCGGGCCGGTTGACACCGACATCTGGGATCCGATCGACCCGGATTCGAAACCCGGCTTCACCAAGCGTCGCGATATGCTGTGCGCGGAAGACGTCGCGGCCGCCGCGCTCTATGCGGTCACGCAGCCGCCGCGGGTGGACGTCACCGAAATACGGCTGATGCCCACGGTCTATACGGCGAGAGGGTAAACAATTGCGGATTGGCGATTGCGGATTGCGGATTTGCAGGACGGGCCTCCGGATCCGGTTCGGTGTTGGATCCCGGCAGATCCAATCCGCAATCCGCAATCCGCAATCCGCAATTATTGCTGCGCTGATGCTTCTCATCCGACCATGGGCCGCTGGCGCGCAGGCGCTCCTTCCTCCGCTCCCCGACACGACCGGTTTCGGCGTCCATGTGCTCGCGATCGCCCACGCGCCCGACAAGGCTGTCTGGGCGGGCACGTACGGGCAGGGGATCTTCGTGCTCCGCGCGGGCGCGGGCGCCTGGGAGCGGCTCAGCCATTCGGCCGCTTCCACCGCGCGGTCCATCTCGTTCGACGTCGTCAATGCCTTCGGCTTCGGCCCGGCGGGGGAAATCTGGTACGGCACCGTCGGCAACGGGTGGGGGCTTTCGACCGACGGCGGGAAGACCTGGACCAACTGGACGGGCGACCAGCTGGGACCCGAATGGCAGTACGTCGCACCGAACGGCATCGTCACGCGCGGGGACACCGTCTACATCGCCACGTCCGACGGCATCAAGCTGAGCTGGGATCACGGGGCCAATTGGTCCGAGATCACGGATTCGATCGGCGCGACGACCGCAGCCCATCCCTGGCCGGAGGGGGAGGGGCGGGAGGGGGGGGCCCGGATCCGGAGCCAGTACGTCCTCGCGCTGGCGCGCGGGGCGGACGGGAGTCTGTGGGCGGGTCACCTGCGCGGTCTCGCCCGCTCCACGGATGGCGGCCGCACCTGGACGGAGTACCCGACGCCCGTGCGATGCCCCGCGGTCGACTGCGCGGATCGGATTCGCGCGATCGCGCCCGACACGGGTGCGGTGGCCTGGGTCGGCACAGAGCGCGGGCTGTACCGGCTCGATGCGGCGCGGAACGCGTGGCTCGACAAGAAGGGACGCCCGGCGTGTCCGGTCGCTCCCGTCGTGAAGGGGTGCCGGGCGGACACGCCCGCCGTGCAGGCCATCGTTACAGCCGGCCCGGGGCGCGCGTTCGCGGGCACACGCGAAGGAGCGTACGCGGAGGACGGTGACGCACTGAGCGTGTGCGACGTCACGCCGACCGTCACGGCGCTCTTGGTGCTCGCGCCCGGCACGTACGCGGCGGGCCGTCCCACGGGAATCTCGACGTGTCGCATCAATCAAGGCTTGAGCCTGGTCGGTGTGACGTATCGCGAGCGGCCCGACAGCGACACCCAGGGCACACGGCATACCTGGTTCGGGCGCCCGATTGCCCTGACCGATCAACCGTACATCGACCAGACGTACCGGTACGGCTCCACCATGGGCGGCACCTTCCAGCAACATCAGGGCGTCGAGTTCAACAACCCCGATGGCACTCCGGTCCACGCGATCGGCGACGGGACCGTGGTGTTCGCGGGGCTCGCCGAGCGTGGCTCGAACACGGTGGCGATCCGCCACGACCGAAAGCTGAAGGGGCTATTCGTCTACTCGACGTATTACCACAATTCCAAGCTGCTCGTGTCCCAGGGCCAGCGGGTGACGGCGGGCGATGTCATCGCGCTCGTGGGCAATACCGGTCGCGCCACGAACGACCATCTGCACCTCGAGATTCACACCACGCCCGTCGACTCCACGCCGCTCGTGGTGGATCCCAACGAGCGGTTCCCCCGCTACACCGTGAACCCGGAGCTGTGGATCCGACCCCTGCCCGGGACGGGCATCGTCGCCGGGCGGGTGTGGAACGCGCAGGGCCGGCCCGCGCAACAGGCGCGTGTCTACGGGCTGATCAAGGCGGAGCCCCAGGAAACGCCGTACTCGTACGCGGAGACATACGGGGAGCACAATCATCCCGACCCCGATTACGGGGAGCACTTCGCGGTCTCAGACGTGGAGCCAGGGGACTACACGCTCGCGGTAGTGGTCGACGGGCGAAAGATGACCCGACGCGTGCGCGTCGAAGCGGATCGTGTGACGTGGGTGGAGTTCGGCTCACGTGCACATTGACCTGACGGAGATGCTGCGCTGCCCGGAGCCCCATGACGAGGGGTTCCTCGTGATGTCCACGGGAGAGATGCGCGGCCGCATGGTGCGGTCCGGGGTGCTCGGGTGCCCGGTGTGCGGGCGGGAATTCGCGATCCTCAAGGGCGTCGTGCAATTCTCAGGGAGCAGGGAGCAGGGAGCAGGACCTGGCACTGCGGCGGAGGGTCCCGCTCCCCGCTCCCCGCTCCCCGCGGCCGAGACCCTCCAGGCGCTGCTCGATCTGTCCAGTCCTGGTGGTTACGTCGTCCTGCTCGGCTCCGCCGCGCGGCACGCGGTGGGGCTCGCGGGACTGATGGGCGGCATCCATTTCATCGGGATCGACGCCCCGCCCGACGTCGAGGAGCTGCCGGTGCTGAGTCTCGTGGCCTGTGACACGATGATCCCGCTGCGACGGACGATGGCGCGGGCGGTGGTGGTCGGGCGAGATCGGGCGCAGCCGGCCTGGCTCGCGGAAGCGCACCGCATCCTGCTGCCGGGGCGGCGGCTGGTGGTGGAGCGCGACGACGTCACGCCGCCCCCCGGGCTGACCCGGGTCGCCTCGGGGCAGGGACTGCTCGTCGCCGAGCGGCGCTGATCAGCCTTCGACCGTCGCGGCCGTAGGATCCGCCTCGGCGTAGACGCGGTCGATCGTCTCCTTGTAGTTCTTCTCGACCTGACGCCGCTTGACCTTCAAGGACGGGGTCAGCTCGCCCGACTCGATCGTGAAGTCGCGCTCGAGCAGCACGACCTTCTTCGGCATCTCGAACTTCGCGAGATCTCGCAGGCCTCCCATCACCTCGCGCTCCATTTTGGCCTTCACGTCCGCCAGCCGGATCAGATCGGCGTGGGACGCGTACGCCAGGCCGCGCTCCTTGGCCCAGCGCTCCAGGTTCTCGAAGTTCGGCACGATGAGGATGATCGGGAACTTGCGCATGTCGCCGAGGACCACCGCACTCGCCACGAACTTGTTCAGGCGGACGGTATTCTCGATCGGCTGCGGGGCGATGTACTTCCCACCGGCGGTCTTGAGAAGATCCTTTTTCCGGTCGGTGATCCTGAGGTAGCCGTCGGCGTCGAGCTCCCCGATGTCGCCCGTGTGGAACCAGCCGTCGGCGTCGATCGCTTCGCGGGTCTCGTCGGGCTTGTTGTAGTAGCCCCGCATGATGTTGGGCCCCTTCGCGAGGATCTCGCCGTCCGTCGCGATCTTGAGCTGCACGCCGGGGATCGGCTTGCCCACGGCGCCGAGCCGGGGACGATCGAGCGGGGTGAGGGTCAGGACGGGCGACGTTTCGGTCAGGCCGTACCCCTCGATGACGGGCAGACCGGCGCTGAAGAAGAACCGCGCGACCTCGGCCGCGAGGGGCGCCGATCCGGACACGAAGAACCTCACGCGGCCACCGGTCCGGGCACGCAGCTTCGCGAAGACCAGGCGATCGGCGAGCGCGTGCCGCAGGCGCAGGGTCAGCGGGACCGGGACGCCGGCGAGGCGATGCGCGGTCCACGCCTCCCCGACGCGCTTGGCCCAGAGGAAGATCCGGCGCTTGACCGCGCTCCCGCTCAGCGCGTTCTCGAGCACGCGGGCGTAGACCTTTTCGTACAGGCGCGGCACGCCCACGACGATCGTCGGATGCACGTCGAGCAGATTCTGCGCGACCGTGTCCACCGATTCGGCAAAGCTGATGGTCACGCCCACGTCGAAGAAGTAGTACTCCACCATGCGCTCGAGGATGTGCGACAGTGGCAGCCAGGCCAGGCAACTGTCGTCTTCGCTCGCCCGCAGCACCGCCACGGACGCATTCACGTTGGAGCAGATGTTGCCGTGGCTCAGCATGACGCCCTTGGGTTGCCCCGTGGTGCCCGAGGTGTAAATCAGCGTCGCGAGGTCGTCGGGCCGCACGGTCAGGGCGTCGTCCTTGAGGCGGGGATACTTGGCGGCGGCCGCCTTGCCTTTCTTCTCGACGTCGGCGAGGGCGATGACGCCGCCGCCCGCGGCCGCCGGATCGAAGACGATGACGTTGCGCAAGGCCGGAAGCCCGGCGCGCACGGACTGAATCTTCTCCACCTGCGCGGCGGTGGAGCAGAACACCGCCGCCGCCCCCGAGTCGCGCAGGATGTACTCGACCTGATTCGCGGGCAACGTGGGGTAGATCGGCACGTCGGTGGCGCGGATACAGAGACACGCATAGTCGGCGAGCGTCCAGTCGAGACGCGTTTCCGACAGGATCGCCACCTTGTCCCCGGCGCCGAGCGCCAGCTCCCGCAGCCCCATGGCGAGCGCCTCGACCCGCTCCCGAGCCTCGCGATGCGTGACTGCGTGCCACGCTCCGTCGGCCTTGTAGCGGAAGGCGGCCGGGTGACCACCGTATTTCTCCGCGGCGTCGAAGAACAGCTCCGTCAACGTACGGGCGCTCATGGCAGGAACCTCACGACGAAAGTGACGGGCGACCCGGGCACGGCAGTGCCTACGGCGCGGTGGGCGTTCGCGGTCACGACAACGCTATCGGGCGCGGGTCCCGCGATCAAGCGCAGCTTGACGCTCGCGATCCCCGTGCTTCCGCTCGCCACGCTATCGCTCGTGACGAGCGTGCGCGCCGTGTCGCTCGTGACGAGCGTCACGGGTCCGGGCGCCGTGGGAAACGTGATCGCGTAGGTGACGGGCCGGCCGGGGAGCGGAACCGTGAGCGAATCGACACCGATCGACGACTCGATGGTGTCCGCGATCAGCACCGCGAGCGAATCGGAGAGGGAGTCCACCGAGAGGTGCACGGTGTCCGCCACGCGCGTGGGGGGGGTCGCAGAGAGGGTGTCCGCCGCGGCGAGCGTGCGAATCAGCAGCGGGTTCGAGAACAGCGTACCCGTGCGCGCCAAGAGGCGGCCGGGCGTGGTGCCCGGGTGGTTCACGAGCGTGTATCCCTTCGCACTGTCCAGCACGGTCAGGATCGCGGTGTCCAGCGTGGACCAGACGAAGGTCGCGGGGATCGAGTCGAAGTGACCGTCGAGGGCCCGAGCGCGGGGCCTGAGCGTGTCGAGCTCTTCCAGGCTGTCGGCGGCGATGATCTCGATCGCGATCACGCGGTTCAAATCCGGGGGGCCGAAGGCTCCGCAGCCGGCGGCCGCCGCGACCACGAGCAGGATGACGCCGGCGCGGGCCCCGGGGTGGGGCCGGCCGATCAGGGCGCCTCCGCCGCCGCGGCGTGTGTCGGCCCGCCTCCCGAGGCGCCCAGGTCGCGCAGGGCCACGGTGGCGTGCTCGATCCACTTCTGCGCGTCGGGACCCTTGGGGGGGTGGGCGAGAAACGCCCGGAGATGCTGGGTGGCCCCGTCCGGATCCCCGCGCTTGAGCAGCAAGAACGCAAGGCCGTAGTGCGCGCCGGCGAGCTCCCGGTCGAGCTCGAGCGCCCGGCGGTAATGGCGGATGGCTTCGTCGACGCGGCGCGTCTTGGTGAACGCGATGGCCATGTTCTGGAGAATGCGCGCGTCGTTGGGATGATCGCGGAGCGCGAGGCGGTACGACGTGAGGGCCGATTCGTAATCGCCCTGGCGTTCCAGTGCGAGCGCCTCGTTCAGGTAGTCGAGGCGCTGGGGTTTGAGATCGTCCGCAGCCGAGCCGCCGAACAGACGGCGCCAGAAACCCATGCGCCGAAAATAGCTTGCGGCCGCGTGACTTTGCAATGTAGCTTCTGACCCCATGCCCGCCGCGCCCCGCACACCGCCACCCCGCAACGCGCGTCCCCCCCGCAAGCCCCACGGCGTTCTCGAGGTCGACTGGCCGCTGTTCGGCGAGATGTGCCGGGCCCTGGCGCTGCGAATCTTCCGCGCGTACGACCCCGAGGTGGTGATCGGCATCGCCCGGGCGGGGGTGATTCCCGGCGCGGTGGTAGCGAGCATCCTGCAGCGGGACTTCGCGTCCCTCGCCATCACCCGGACCGAGGCGGGCGGGCGACCCGTCGTGATCGCCGCTCCGCCGCGGCTCGTCACGGGCCGGCGCGTGTTGATCGTGGACGAGACGTGCGACACGGGCGCCACCATGAAGCTCGCCCTGAACGCCGTGCGCGAGCTCAAGCCCGCCGACGTGAAGACCGCCGTCTCGTTTCGCACGGGACCCTTCCAACCTGACTTCGCCGCGCTCGAAACCGAGAACTTCATCATCCTCCCGTGGGACCGCGAGGTCATCATCGACGGGGAGATCGTCATCCGGCCCGACTACGCCGCGAAGCTCAAGGAACTCGGCGGTTGATCGATCGGCTGGCCGCGGCGCTGCAACGCTCTCGCGCCGACTACACCGAAATCCGCATCGAACGCACCTGGAGCACCGCCGTCACCTACCGGGGGCGGCGCCTCGAATCGGCGACCGCCAGCGAGGACCAGGGGGGGTTCGTACGCGCCCTGCACGCCGGTCGGGGGTGGGGCGTCGCGTCGTTCACATCCCTCGACCAGCTCGAGTCGATGGTCGCGCGGGCGGGAGAGCTGTCGCGCGCGGTGTCCGTCGACCCTCCCATCCGCCTCGCCGACGTCGCTCCGCAACGTGCCGACGCGGCGCTCGATCTCGACGGGGATGTGCGGGGGGTGGCCCTGGCGGACAAGAAGCGCCTGATCGAAGCCTACAACGGCGCGATGCTCGGGGTGAGCGACCGGATCGTCGATACGCTCGCCATCTATCGCGACGAGGTGAGCGAATACTGGTACGCGAACTCGCAAGGCGCCGCGCTGCACGAGCTGCGGCCCGAGGTGACTCTGTCCGGAACCGCGGTGGCACGCCGCGACGGCACCATCGAAAAAGGACTCGAGTCGATCGGCCTGCGCCGGGGCTGGAAGTCCGCGCAGGATCACGAGTCCGGCTTCCGGGCCGCGGCAGAGCGCGCCGTGGCGCTGCTCGACGCGCCCATGGTCCGCGGCGGGACCTACCCCGTCATTCTCGACCCGGAGCTCGCGGGGGTGTTCATCCACGAAGCGTTCGGGCACCTCTCCGAGGCGGACTTCGTCTATGAGAACCCGCAGGCCCGCGAGATGATGACGCTCGGCCGCCGCTTCGGGAAGCGAGTCTTGAACGTGGGCGACAACGGTGCCGCCCCGGGTCTTCGGGGGACGTTGCCGTTTGACGACGAGGGCACGCCGACGCAGGACACGGCGCTCATCCGTGAAGGCATTCTCGTCGGCCGCCTGCACTCACGCGAAACGGCGGCCGCCATGGGCGAACGACCCTCAGGCAACGCGCGTGCCCTGTCGTTTCGCCATCCGCCGATCGTCCGGATGACCAACACGTATATCGGGAACGGCAGGGGCACCTTCGAGGACCTGATTCACGACGTGACGCTCGGCGTCTATGCCTGCGGCGCGTTCGGCGGTCAGACGATGCTCGAGAATTTCTCGTTCACCGCCGCCTACGGCCGCATGATCCGCGATGGGCACGTCGCGGAGCTCGTCAAGGACGTGGTGCTCGCCGGCAACCTGTTCCAGACACTCGACCGCATCGACCACATCGCCGGCGATTTCCGGTGGAACCAGATGGGTGGCGGCTGCGGCAAGGCGGGGCAGTCGCCGCTGCCGGTGACGGAGGGCGCGCCGCACGTGCGGATCGAGGAAGCGCTGGTCGGCGGCGACGTGCCGGCGTGATCGAGCGCCTGCTCGAGGTCGCCCGGCGCCGGGCCGATGGCGGCGCGGACGCGCTCTGGCGTCGCGTGGAGCGGACGTCCGTGGCCTTCGAGTGGGGCCGGCTCAAGGCCGCCGGCGCGACCGAAGAAGCGGGCGCCAACCTCCGTGTGCGCCACCGTGGGCGAGTGGGCGTCGCGGGCACCACCGCGGCCGACGTCGCCCCCGACGACCTCGTGACGCGCGCGCTCGCCTCCGCCGAGCTCGGGGAGGAGATCGACCTCGGGTTTCCCGCCTCCCCCCCGAGCTCACTCCCGAGCATCTCGACGTTCTTCGATCGCGCGGCGGGCGCCAGCCTGGACGCATTGATCGTAATGGGCCGCTCGCTGCTCGAGCGGCTCGAGCGCGAGGGCTGCCAAGTCAACGTCGCCATCGACCGCGAGACCGCTCGCGTGCGCGTCGCGAATACCGGCGGCGGCGCGGCCGAGTACGCCTCGAGCGGCGTCGCGGTCAGTGTGGACGTGTGGCGCATCGCCGGGGATGACGTCTTGGCGGTGGGGGACTCGGCCGAGACCGCGGACTTCCCGGGCGACGACGTGTTGGCGGCCCTGGTCGCATCGGTCAACACCCGACTCGACCGTGCTCTGCGAATCGTCGAGCCGCCCGAAGGCGCGCTGCCGGTCGTGTTCACGCCGTCGGGCCTCTCGCCCCTGATGTTGCCGGTCACGCAGGCATTGTCGGGCAAGGCCGTGCTGCAGGGCATTTCGCCGCTCGGAGGGAAGGTTGGGGAGCGGGCGTTCGACGCCCGGTTTTCGCTCGCCGACGACCCACTCCGGGCGGGTCGGCCAAGCTCGCGTCCGATCGACGACGAGTGCGTCGTCTCACGGCGCACGCCGCTCGTGGAGCGGGGCGTCGTGCGCGGATTCATTTATGATCTCGAAACCGCCGCGCGCGCGCGGACACAGAGTACCGGGAATGGAGAGCGGGGGATCTTCGGGAAGCCGGTGCCGGGATACACCAATCTGGTGATCGGCGTCGGGGACCCGGTTTCCGGAGGAACCGTGGGCGAGCTCGGTGGCGGATTGCTGGGCGACGTTCAAGACGGACTTCTGGTCGACGAGCTCATCGGGGTGGGGCAGGGCAATGTGATTGGCGGAGCGTTCAGCCACCCCGTGGCATTGGCCTATCGCGTCGAGCGCGGTGAGATCACCGGGCGGGTGAAGGACGCGGCGGTCGCGGGAAACGCCTACGAGCTCTGGAACCGCGTCGGCGACTTCGGGAACGACGCCCGCTGGGCGGGCTCGCGCTGGGCGCCGTCGGTGCTGCTCGAGGGAGTGAGCGTTGCTCGGAGGTGAGTGGAGGATAACCTAGTATTCCAACACGCCCGTCTGCGCGATCATCTTCCATTGCGTCCCCACCTGCGAGTAGATCTTGCAGGTCCGTCCCTTCCACCGTAGCTCGACACCCGTCTGCTTGTGCCGCCAGAGCGTGTCGATGTCCACGACCGCGAAGGCGCCGTCGCCCTCGGCGGACACGACGATGCGTTGGATCTCGCGCTTGTTGTGCACCAGCGAATGCGTATCGAACAGCTCCTGCCACCCACGACTCCACCGTTCGGCGTTGAACCGGCCCCAGACCATCACCCACGTCATGGGGTCGTGCGACCGCGGGGTTGGCGGCCAGGGCCATACCATCGCGGGATGGAAGCAGGACACGAGGAGGCCGGCGTCCTGGGTGTCCCAGGCTGTCGTCTCGCGGTTGACGATGTCTGTGATTTGTGCTTCGACGGCCTCCGCCGACACCTAGCCCTCGAGGGCCTCGGCGTACGTGCGCCCTTGCGACATCTGCTCGTACACCGCATTCAGCGTATCCGGCGATCCCGATAGAAAGCGACACCGCCCGTCGTTGCGTGAGCGGCACTCCACTTCCATCACGGCTACCGGCTCCCCGGAGAGACGGCCCAGGAAGTCCGACAGCATCCCCGACGTGAAGAAGCACATCGGCGTCTCGGCGCTGCCCGGCTCGGCCTCCGCCCAGTCACTCGAGTCCACGACGAGCGCCGCGTTGCCGAGCGGCGCGACGGTCATCGAGCCCCAGCCGATGGCCTGGAAGAACGAGCCCAGCGCGTCGTTGAAGCGTCCCGCATCGAGATCGTCGGGGTGGGCGACGCCCGTCTCGCCCGGGAGCCAGGCGCAGAATGCGTCAAAGACGCCCTCGCCGGCGGCGAACCCCACCTCCTGCAGGATCGGGACGGCGTGGTCGGGAGCGTCCCGGAGGAGGCTGACACGAAGTTGGCGCAGGGCGGCACGGCCGATGGTGAGCGCATCGGTCGTTGAGGGCGCGGAAGGACTCATATCTCGGACGGCAAGTTAGGGTTTGGCGCGAGCGCGGCGCAAGAGTTCGGCCTCGTCGATGATCTGGACGCCGAGCGTCTTGGCGCGCTCCAGTTTCGACCCCGCGTCCGCCCCGACCACCAGGGCCGTGGTCTTCCGGGACACGTTGTCGACCACGTGACCGCCGGCCGCCTCGATGAGCTGGATCGCCTTGGCGCGGGACAGGGACGGTAGGGTGCCGGTGACGACGTACACTTGGCCCGCCAGCGGGCCCTTGCCCTCTGACACGGTGGGCTCTTTGAAGTTGAGGCCGAGCTTGTCGAGCCGCTCGAGAAGCTTGCGGTTCTTCGTTTCATCGAAGAAGCCCGCCACGGCTTGCGCGATCGCGTCGCCGACCCCTCGAATGGCCCCGATCTGCTCGACCGACGCATTGCGCAACGCTTTCATGGTGCCGAACTGGCGGGCGAGCAGCTTGGCCGCCCCGGCCCCGACGTGCCGGATGCCGAGTGCATTGAGAAGAGTGGAGAGCGGCTGGTTCTTGGACGCCTGAATCGCGTCCACGAGCTGCTGCGCCGACTTCTCCGCGAACCCTTCCAGGCTCAGGAGCTGCAGGGGCGCCAGCTCGTAGAGATCGGCGACGTCCTTGATGAGCTTGGCGTCGAGGAGGGTGCGCACGCGCTCATAGCCGAGGCCCCGAATGTCCATCACGGCGGCGAAGTACACGATGCTCTCGAGGATGCGCCCGGGGCAGGAGATGTTCGAGCAATACGCCATTACCTCGTCGGTCGGGTACTCGACCTTGGAGTGGCACACGGGACAACGTTCGGGGCGCTTGAACTTCCGCTCCTTGCCCGTGCGGCGCTCCCGCACCGGGCCGAGCACCTGCGGGATGACTTCGCCGGCGCGCGTGACCTCGACCCAGTCGCCCTCCCGGATGTCCTTCGCCTCGATGAGATCGAAGTTGTGGAGCGTGGCGGTAGACACGGTCACACCCCCGATCTCGACCGGCTCGAGCACGGCATACGGATTGAGCGCGCCGGTCCGCCCGACATTGATGCGAATCTCGAGGAGCTTGGTGATCTGGACCTCGGGCGCGAACTTGCGGGCGATCGCCCAGCGCGGCTCCCGGTCGCCCACGGTGCCGAGCTCGGCGTGCAGGCTCAGCGGGTTCACTTTCACCACCACGCCGTCCGCTCCATAGTCGAGCGTCGGGAACAGTTGTCCCAGCTTGAGGATTTCCTGGTGCGCCTGAGCGAGATCGGGGACGAGCGCGTGGTGCGGCTCCACGGGGAACCCCCATACCCCGAGCTGCTCCAGCAGGTCATGCTGCGTATCGATGGGCAGCTTCTGGCCCGGGGCTTCGATGTGAAAGCAGAAGATGCGCAGGCCCCGCCCGCGGGTCATCTTGGGGTCGAGCTGGCGCAGGGATCCCGCGGCGGAGTTGCGCGGATTCGCGAACGGCGGCTCCCCGGCCTGCTCCCGCTCGCGGTTGAGCGCGGCGAATCGCGATCGTGAGAAGTAAACCTCGCCGCGAACCTCCATGCGCTTCGGCCAGCCCTTGCCCTTGAGCCGGAGCGGCACGTCCAGGACCGTCCGAAGGTTGGCGGTGACGTCTTCGCCCTCCACGCCGTTCCCGCGCGTCGCGCCGGTCACCAGGATTCCGCCCTCGTACGTGAGACTCACCGCGGCGCCGTCGATCTTCACTTCGAGGGTGTAGCCGGCCGTCCGGACCTCCGGGACCAGGCGGGCGTTGCGATCCTCCCATTCGGTCAGCTCGGTCTCGTTGAAGGCGTTGGCGAGGGAGAGCATCGGGACGACGTGGCGGTGTTTCTTGAAGGCGGTCGCGGGCTCGGCACCCACGCGGTAGGTCGGGCTGTCCGGCGCGCGGAGCTCGGGGTGCTTCGCCTCGAGCTCCTGGAGATCGTGGAACAGGCGATCGTACTCGGCGTCCGAGATCTCCGGCTTGTCGAGTACGTAGTAAGCGTGGCTCGCGCGCTCCAGCAGCCGCCGCAGCTCGGCGGCCCGCGCGGCTGTGCCCCCGCCCTTCACCGCCCTTTGGCTTCTTCTTGGATGACGGCCATCGCGACGCCGACCAGGCGATCGAGCTCCTCGGCGCTGGCGCGCGGGAGCAGGCCCTCCGCCCAGGCACCCTCGCGCTCGCCGAACGCCGCGAACAGCCGCCGCAGGAACGAGAGCAAGGCCACCCGCTCGAGCTCCATCCGGCGCAGGCTCTCGCCCGTTTCGTGCTGTCGCTGCTCGAGACGTTCGTAGCGATGGGCGTTCCGCAGGGCCTGGGCGGTGAGGGCCGCGACCACCTGAACGAACCGCACGTCCTCGTCCGAAAAGGTCGGGCCGTCCCGGAACGTGCGCAGGAAAATCGCGCCGATGGCCACCCCCCGCCACGTGATCGGCACCACCGTGATGGATTTGACGCGTCGGTTGATCATCTCGCCCTTGACGTGCTTCAGGCTGGGATCCGTCGCGGCGTCCGGAATGAAGACCGTCTCGCCGCTCAGCATCGCGCGCTTGAGCTCGGGGTAGCGCTCCAGGTCGACCACGTAGTTGCGAATCGTGGGGTCTTCATAGGACGCGACCAGGCGGACCGAGCGCCCACCGCGCTCGGCCAGGAAGATCGAGCAGCGGTCGAGCCCGAACGCTTCGCCCAGCTTGCGGGCGATTGCCTGGAGAATGTCGATGAAGTGGAGTGATGTGGAGACTTCTTTCAGAATCTCGATGACGGCGAGCAGGTGCTTCCGCTCGCGCTCGAGCTCGGCTACGCGCGCCCCGAGGCGCTCCGCGTCGGCGGAGGTGGAGGCGGCGGGTGCAGGCATGGCATAGTTTGCGGCCCCGGCGGAGGCGGCGTCAAGTTGCCGCGCGCACGGGCGCGCGGTAGCTTCGGAGCCCATGCGATCCGCTCTGTGCGTCGGCGTGGTCACCACGCTCGCGAGCATCGCCGCCGCGCAGGCGCGACCGACGCCCGCGGCGCCGCCCATCGGCGCGTGGACGCCCGTGCCCGAGCTGCCGGGCATGGGCAGGCCGGTAGACACGGCGAGCGTCGCGGCGCGACGCCGCGCGTTGACCGCGCGCATCGGCCGCGGCGTGATCCTCGTTCCCGCGGGGCACGAGCGGAACATCGAGCGCGAAGTCATCCAGGACAACGACTTCCGCCAGACCAACACGTTCTTCTACCTCACCGAGCTCGAGACCCAGGACGCGTGGCTGCTCCTCGCGCCGGGCGGCGAGACCGTGCTCTTCCTTCCGCCGCGCAATCCGTCCCAGGAGCGATGGACCGGCCTGCGGCTCGGACCGGACAGCACGGC
>DASQIB010000124.1:0-8307 GCA_035631795.1 Gemmatimonadales bacterium
GGCATAGGCATGGCGGCGTCGCGCAGCGACGCCGCGTACCGCTCCCCGCCAGGCAGCTCGGTGACGTGCAGGTATTTCATGGCGGCAATTCTAGCCGGGCGAGCCCGCCCCGTGCAAAATTCGCGAGCCATGATCAAGCGCTGCTGGGCCAGCGGCGACGACCCGCTGATGCTCGCCTACCACGACGAAGAATGGGGCGTGCCGCTCCACGACGATCGCGACCTCTTCGGGAAGCTCGTCCTGGATGGCTTCCAGGCCGGGCTCTCGTGGCGCGTGATCCTCCACAAACGCGCGCGCTTTCTCGAGGCGTTCGATCGGTTCGACCCGAATCGCATGGCCCACTACGACGGCCGTAAGATCCGGCAACTCTTGAAGGACCCGGGCATCGTGCGGAATCGGCAGAAGGTGATGGCGGCCATCGGCAACGCGCGCGCGTTCCTCGAGTTCCAAGAGAAGGAAGGCAAGTTCGGTGCCTTTCTCTGGAGCTTCGTGGGTGGCGTACCCAAGCAGTATCGCCGCCGCACCCTGCGCGACCTCCCCGCCCGCAGCCGGGAGTCGGACGCGATGAGCGACGCGCTCGTAGAGCGCGGGTTTCGCTTCGTCGGGCCCACCATCTGCTATGCCTTCATGCAGGCGGTCGGCATGGTGAACGATCACCTCGTGACGTGCTTTCGGCATCGCGAGCTGCAGGGCGCGCCCGGCCGGCGATGAGCGCCAGCGCCGGTCGCGTTTTCGTTTTCGCGCTCGCCGTTCTGTCCTGCCATCCACCCGCGCCGGTCGCCCCGCAGGAGCACCACCTGCCGGCGACCCCGGCCACCGTGGCGTGGGGGTACTACAGCGCCGCGGCCGCACCCGTCCTCCGGATCGCGTCCGGTGACGTCGTGGACGTCGAAACGTTGATCACGTCGACTCCCGATCGCCTCGAAGCGGCGGGCGTGGCGCGGGGCGACGTGCAGCAGTCGTTGCGCGACATCGTCTCGCAGGTGACCGACCGTGGCCCGGGCGGACACATTCTCACGGGGCCGATCTACGTGGAGGGCGCTGAGCCGGGCGACGTGCTCGAGGTGCGCATCCTGGACGTCCGCCTCGCCCTGCCGTACGGGTACAACGGGTGTCGGGGGTTCCTGCCCGAGAATTGCACGGATCCAACGACGCGCATCATCCCGCTCGACCGGGAGCACAGGATCGCCCATTTCGCGCCTGGCATCGAGATTCCACTCCACCCCTTCTTCGGAAGCATCGGCGTGGCGCCGCCCCCCGAGGCGGGGCGCGTGAGCAGTAATCCGCCGGGGCGCCACGCCGGTAACCTCGACAATAAGGACCTGATCGCGGGCACGACGCTCTACATCCCCGTGTTCGCGCCGGGCGCGCTGTTCGAGATCGGGGACGGGCACGCCGCCCAGGGCGACGGTGAGGTGGATCAGACCGCGATCGAGACCTCCCTCATGGGACGGGTGCAGCTCGTGGTGCGGAAGGACCTGCACCTCACCTGGCCCCGCGCCGAGACGCCGTCCGTGTTCATGACGATGGGGACCGACTCGAACCTAACGACGGCGACGCGCGTCGCGATCCAGGAGATGATCGACTTCCTCGCGGCCACGCGCGGCCTCACGAAGATGGAGGCCTACCGCCTCACGAGCGTGGCTGCCGACGTGCACGTCACCGAGCTCGTGGACGGCGCCGTCGGCGTCCACGTCACGATCCCGAAAGCCATCTTCGCGACCGTCCGCTAGGTCACCGACAGATCGGCGGTCGCGAGGAATTTGGGCGGCCGGCGCGCCTTGGTCGCCTGCTCGTAGGCGTAGGCGAGCTTGATGAGCAGCCCTTCGCTCCACGGCCGGCCTACGAACGAGAGCCCGACCGGCAGCCCGCGCACGTAGCCCATCGGGACCGTCACGTGCGGGTAGCCCGCCACCGCGGCGGGACTCGAGAAGCTGCCGCCCCCGCCACCGTCGCCGTTCACGAGATCGATGAGCGAGGCGGGGCCGCCCGTCGGCGCGATCAACGCGTCGAGCTTTTGGTCCGTCATCACCGCGTCGATCCCCTGCGTGCGCATCAGCAGGTGATCCTTGTCGAGCGCCTTGAGGTAATCCTGGTCCGTGAGCGGACCCTTGGCCTGCGCCTGGACGAAGATCTCCTGACCGAAGTAGACCAGCTCCTTGTCCCTGGCGTGCTCGTTGAAGTCGATCAGATCCGCGAGCGTCTTGGGGCCATTGCCCGGTGCCCAATCGGCAAGATACCGGTTGAGATCCGTCTTGAACTCGTACAGGAGCACCGCGAACTCCGAGTCGTCCGTCTGGCCCGCCGTGGCGATATCCGCCGGATCGACGATGACGGCGCCCGCGCGCTTGAGGACGTCCATCGCGGTTTCCATGAGCGCATCGGTGGCCGGGCTGTAGCCCATGTAGTGGGAGCGGCAGACCCCCAGCCGGGCGCCCTTGAGCCCGGTCGGGTCGAGGAACGAGCCGTAGTCACTGCGCGACTGCCCGGCGCTCGCGGCGGTGGCGTCGTCCCGGGAATCGACGCCCGTGAGCACGCCCAGGAGCGTGGCCGCGTCCGCCACCGTGCGGGCCATCGGGCCTGCGGTATCCTGGCTGTGGGCGATCGGGATGATGCCCGATCGACTCACGAGGCCGAGGGTCGGCTTGATCCCGACGATGCCGCAGCACGTGGACGGCGAGACGATCGATCCGTCGGTCTCCGTGCCGATCGCCACGGCGCAGAGATTCGCGGAGACCGCGACGCCCGAGCCCGAGCTCGAGCCCGAGGGCGTCCGATCGAGCGCGTAGGGGTTGCGGCACTGTCCACCCCGCCCGCTCCAGCCGCTCGACGAGTGCGTCGACCGGAAGTTGGCCCACTCCGACAGATTCGCCTTGCCGAGGATCACCGCGCCGGCGGCGCGCAGGCGGTCGACGATGAAGGCGTCGCGCGGTGGCGACACGCCCACGAGCGCGAGCGACCCTGCCGTGCTTTGCATCCGATCCTTCGTCGCCACGTTGTCCTTGACGAGCACCGGGATGCCGTGCAGGGGTCCACGCGGACCCTTGGCCTTCCGCTCCGCGTCGAGCGCGGTAGCCTGCGCGAGCGCGTCCGGGTTGGTCTCGAGGACCGCGCGGAGCGCGGGGCCCTTCTTGTCCAGCTCGTCGATCCGCTGGAGGTAGGCCGTCGCAAGGCCCTTCGCCGTGTACTTGCCCGACGTCATCCCCGCCTGCAGCGCGCTGATGGTCACTTCCTCGAGGTCGAATGGCGGAGCCGTCCGGCTGACCGCGGGGGCGAGCCCGGGGATCCCAGGCGTCGATATGGCAACGGCCCCGCTCACGGCGAGGTACTCGACAAAGCTGCGGCGATCCATCGACCGATTGGTCATGAGCGTCTCCTCAATGGAATGACACGGGGCGGGAACGGGGATAAACTTGCTGCGACCTTCACGCGACGGCCAGCGATGGCGCGGGTAGTCGGAGGACAATCGGACACCGGCAGGCTCCGCCGCGTCGCGGTGAAACGCGCGCACGAGGCGTTTGGAACCGACGCCCTCGTCGAGCGACAGTGGCGCGACCTCCGGTACACGGCCCCGCCGGACCTCGCCGCCGCCGAGCGCGAGTCCGAGCGCTTTCTGGCGTTGCTCACGAAGGCGGGTATCGAGGTGACGTGCCTGCCGTCCGACGCCGCGGTGGGACTCGACTCCTTGTACGTTCGCGACGCGTCGCTCGTGTGCGACCGGGGCGTCATCCTCTGCAACATGGGCAAGCCGCAGCGCCGCACCGAGCCGGGCGCGCAGGAAGCCTTCTTCCGTTCGGCCGGCCTGCCGATTCATGGGCGGATCGGCGGCGCCGGCACGCTCGAGGGCGGCGATGTGTGCTGGATCGACGAGAGAACACTGGTGGTGGGACGCGGCTACCGCACCAACGACGAGGGCGTCCGGCAGCTACGCGCGCTCCTGGCGGATGCGGTGGACGACCTGATCGTGGTGCCCCTGCCCCATTGGCGCGGTCCGGAGGACGTGTTTCACCTGATGTCGATGGTGAGCCCGATCGACAAAGACCTCTGGCTCGTCCACGCGCCGCTCCTGCCGGTGCCGTTCCGCGAGGCCTTGCTCGCGCGTGGCATCGAGCTGGTCGAGGTGGCCGGCGCGGAGTTCGAGACGCTCGGCTGTAACGTGCTCGCCATCGCGCCTCGTCGCGCGGTGATGATCGCCGGCAATCCCGAGACCCGGCGGCGGCTCGAGCGCGCCGGCGTGGAGGTCGATGAATTCCCCGGGCGGGAGATCTGTCTCAAGGGGGGCGGCGGGCCCACCTGCCTCACGCGGCCCCTGCTCCGGGACGCCGGATGACCTTGCGAGGGGGTCCGTATCGTATATTGGAGCCGGAACCTCTCTCGGAGGGCGGTATGACGAGGACGATCCTGGCGGCCGCGCTGCTCCTCGGCCTGGTCGCCTGCAGCAAGCGCGGCTCGGACCAGTCCCGGGCCTCCCGGAGCCACCCGGCGGCGACACAGTCCAAGACCGGCGCCGCGCCGTCCCAGCCTCAGAAGCAGCAGCAGAAGAAGAAGGGGGCGGCCAAGCCCGACACGGGCCGGAGCAAGAATCCCCTGACGAACAACTGACGGGGTCTAGGCCGTGAGCCGGCGCAGCTCGGCGTCGGCGCGCTCGCGCGCCGCAGCTTCGCCCAGTGAGTCGTACAGCTGGCGGGCTTGCTCGAGGTAGGCGCGCGCTTCGTCCTGCTGGCCGAGGCGATTGCGGAACAGCCCGTACTCGAAGGACACCTGCGCCTGCGTCGCCACGGACCGGTCGAGGGCTTGTGCGAGCTCCAGCGCCTGTTCGAAGAAGACGAACCCCGTTTCGTCCTCCTGCATGCCGCGTAACCGGCCCATCAGAACGTAGACCTGCGCGAGCCGCAGCATCAGGTCGCCGGCGATCGCGACCTGCTCGGCGCGCCGCAGCTCCGCCTCGGCTTCGACCAGGCGCCCGCCCTCGAGATCGAGCTCCGCGAGATTCAGGCGAATCGACAACTCGGTGCCGGGATTCGCCGCGTTGCGTTGCGCCCAGGCCAACCCTTCGCGGTATGCCGCCGAGGCGGAGGCGTGGCGACCGAGCTTCGCGTCGAGCCGTCCCTGCTCGTTGAGCACGCGCGCCATCTCATCCGCGCTGCCGGCGGGCTCGAGACGTTCGCGGGCACGACGCAGAAACTCGCCCGCCGCCGCGAGATCTCCCTGGCGGCGCGCCACCACGCCAAGCTGGCACTCTAGGCGCCCGGCCCGCACGGCGTCGCCCGCAGCTTCGGCGAGCCGCAGCCCGCGGCTGTACCAGGCGTACGCGCCCGACAACTGTCCCTGGGCGAGGGCCGCGTCGGCCAGGCCCTCGCAGGCCGCGGTCGCCCCGGCTTGGTCGAACTCCGCCTCGGCGAGTGCGAGCGACCGCTGGAAAGCCTTGGCGCCATCCCCGTGCTGCGCGAGCGAGAGGCAGACGTACCCGAGCGCGCGCAACGATTCTACCTCGGGCCGCCGATCCTGCAGCGTCTCGGCGACGGCGAGCGCATGCGCGTACCACACACGCGCGTGCGTGAAACGGCCGAGGCGCTCGTCGAGGCGCCCTCCCCGCAACAAGGCGGCCACGACGCCCGCGGGGTCGGCCGCCTGCTGGCATTCGAGCGCGTCCACATACTCGCGGTACAACGCCTGCAGGTACCCGACGACCCGATGGAAGACCTGCGGCAAGCGCCGTCGCAGCTCCTCCGGCTGCACGCCCCGCTTCCCCAGCGTCAGGTACGGCCCGGAGCTCGACCACACAGAATTCGCGTCCGGGCGGGCGATCGAGACGAGCAGGGCCCGCAAGGGGTCGAGCGTCTCGAGCTCGGGCAGGAGCCCGAGGGCCTTCTCGACGCGCACCGGCGGTGGGCCGGTCACAGCCCGTACTCCTTCATCTTGCGGGTGAGCGTATTGCGGTGAATCCCGAGGATCTCGGCCGCCGCGCCGATCTGTCCGGCCGTTTGGGCGAGGACTTTGGCGATGTGCCGCGCTTCCACCTGCGCCAACGTGAGCTGGCCACCCGCGGGCCGGTCGGCGAGCGCTACCGCTTCTCCCCGCAGCTCATCGGGCAGGTGCTCCACCCGGAGCGTGTCGTCGTTCGCGACGATCACTGCCCGCTCGATCACGTTGCGGAGCTCGCGGACGTTCCCGACCCACGCGTGGCCACGCAGCAGCTCCAGCGCCCGATCGGAGATGGCGCGCATGTTCTTCTTGTACCGCTCGCCGAACAGCCGCACGAAGTACGCGGTGAGCAGGAGGAGATCGTCTCCCCGATCCGCGAGCTTGGGGAGACGGATGGTGAAGACGGCCAGCCGGTAATAGAGATCCTCGCGGAACCGCCCCTGCTTGATCGCTTCCTTGAGGTCGCGGTTGGTGGCCGCGATGAGGCGGACGTCGACGGGAATCGTTTCCGTGCCGCCGACGCGCTCGATTTCGCGCTCCTGCACCGCCCGCAGGATTTTGGCCTGCAGCGCGAGACTCATGTCGGCGATCTCGTCCAGGAACAACGTGCCCCGGGTGGCCTGCTCGAAGCGACCGATCTTTCGCGTGACCGCGCCGGTGAAGGCGCCCTTCTCGTGCCCGAACAGCTCGCTCTCCAGCAGATTCTCGGGGATGGCCGCGCAGTTGACCGCCACGAACCCCCCGGTGGCTTTGGGTCCGTGGACGTGGATCGCGCGGGCCACGACTTCCTTCCCCGTTCCGGACTCCCCCTCGACCAGCACGGTGGCCGTGCTCCCCGCGACGCGCGCGAGCTGCTTGTACACATCGAGCATGGCCGGGCTCTGCCCGACGAGCGCGTATTGTCCGACCACGTCGGGCTCGACTTCCGGCAGCGGGATCGCCGATTCGGTCGCCACCGCCCGCAGCCGGCCGAACGCTTGCATCAGCTCGTCCCGCCGAAGCGGCAAGGACAGCACTTCGAGCACGCCCGACTGCTCCGCGCGGAGCACGAGCCCCATCGACGGCGCCTGCGCCGCGGCGATGAGCCGAGGATTTCCGGTGGCAGCCCGTAGGGTGTCGACCCACCAGGTCAAATCGTCGTCGGCATGATCGCCCAGCACGGCGAGGACCACGTCCCAGCCGCTCGCCGCGAGCTGGCGAACCGCGCGCGGGAGATCTGGAACCGTTTCAATCTCGAGGTGGCCGTCGTCCGCCCATTGTCGCAGATTTTGCAGCAGCCCGGCGGCACCGGTGCCTTCGCCGGGCACCACGAGTATCCGCAAGAGTGTCACGTCCTCCTTGCGCGGCACCGCCGACGGCGGCGAGTGCGCCATCCCGAACGGCCGGGGAGAGGGAGTCGGCGGCAGGGGTTGCATCATCGAGCCGTCCCGGCACCGCCGCGGTACCGAGCGACGAGGACGAGCGCATCATCTGTGCCCTTGCGGTGCCGCGCGAGGATATAGTCGGCCAGCTGTTGCGGCGTCGCATCGCCGGGTAGTCCCTCGACGAAACCTTCCCGAATGCCGTCGGTCGCGAGGATGAGGAGGTCGCCGGCGGCGAGGTGATGCTGCTGCGGCTGCAGCCGGGGGAGCTCCGAGCCGACGATGCCCCCGCGGGTCACCAGGGCGCTGCGCGCGGGGGTGCCGTGGCCGGCGCCATCGGCGCGCACCAACATGCCCTCGACGTTCCCCACGCCGAGCCAGCTCATCGACGCCTCCGCGCGCCGGATCAGCGCGAGGCTCATCACCACCCCGCGCGTTCCTTTCAGCGCCTTGTTGCAGTGCTCGAATAGAGAGACCGGAGACTCGTGCGCGTGCGGCCCGAGCGCGGCCACGGCCGTCCGCGCCGCCGACGCGGCCTCCGCGCCGTGACCGAGTCCGTCCACCACCGCTACCAGCGCGCCACCCGCGACCGCCCGCACAAGATGGAGATCGCCCGATTCCGCCTCGCCGGGGAGCGCCACGGCCGCGACGCCCCAATCGAGCAGGGTGGCGACGTCGGTTTCAGGCATTCATGCGCCGCCACTTCTTCATCGTCACCGTCGTCCCCGCGCCCACACTCGAGGTGACCTCGAAGTCGTCCATCAAGCGCCGGGCGCCGGGCAGGCCCAGGCCGAGCCCGCCCGAGGTCGAATAGCCGTCTTCGAGGGCACGCTGCACGTCGGGGATGCCGGGCCCCTGATCGCGGGCCACGACGATCACGCCCTGGCGGTCGCCGTTGGTCACGACGCTGAGGACGACTTCTCCGCGCTTCGCGTAGTTGAGGATGTTACGCGCGATCTCGGAGATGGCGGCGGCGATGACGGTTTGATCGCCGCTCGAAAACCCGGCCTGCGCTGCGAGC
>DASQIB010000125.1:0-2369 GCA_035631795.1 Gemmatimonadales bacterium
CGGATGGCAGCGTCGACGGAGAGCCCGGGCCACTGCCCGGCTCACGGCAATCGTGCGGTCAGCCGAGAGCCCCACGGCGAGGAGCTCGGCCGGCGACGTGAGCGGCATGGTGTGGCGGGTCACGACGAATGGGCCCGGGAGCCGTCGCCGCCAGCGCAGCCACGTGAGGGCACGGCGATCGCCGGTGGCGTTCGAATTCACCACGTCCACGCGTTCGCGGACGAGCACGGCATGGAGGGCACGGGACAGCGGCCCCAACCGACGGAAGTCGAGCGGCACCACATCCAGTTGCGCGTCTCGGGCGAGGGCGGCCAGCATCGTGCCGGCGGGGCATCCCACGAGGACGCGATGGCCGCGCAACGCGAGCTGCCGGCTCAGGTTCGCGATCATCACCGTCGAGCCCGACCCAAACCCTTGATGTGTGAGCTGCAGGATCGTGAGCGCCCGGTCTCGCATGGTCCGAAGCTAGTGATTTATCTTGTTGGACGCATGCACGTCGTCGTCGCCTCCCATCAGCCGTTGCCGGCGAAGGGTTACGGCGGCCCCCAGCGCGTCGTCGTGGCGCTCGTCCACGGCCTTACAGCGCTGGGGCATCGCGTCACGTTGCTGGCGCCTCCCGGAACCCGCGTCCCATCGACAAGAGTCGTGGAGGTCCCCCCACGGAAGTTCGGCGACGCCGCGGGTCTCGCGCCCTACGTTCCGAGCGACGCCGACATCGTCCATGCCCACTTCCCACTGAAAAACGGCGTCGCGGCTTTTCCGTTCGTGCAGACCGTCCACCGCAACCTGAAGCCCGGATCGCAACCGTATCCCCACGCCATTTTCCTCTCGCAGGATCACGCGCGTCGGCACGGAAGCGAGACCTTCGTCTATAACGGGCTCGATCCGGCGGACTACATGTTCCGCCGCTACCCGAAGCGGAGCACGCAGTACGATCTGTTCCTGGGCAAGCTGCACAGCGCGAAGGGCTACCACTGGGCGGTGGAGGCCGCGAAGCACACCGGCCATCCGCTGATCGTCGCGGGCGGCTGGCGGCCCAGCTTCACGGGATCGATCAAGTACGTGGGCGAGGTCGACGGGACGACGAAGGCCGCGTTGCTCGCGCGCGCCCGGTGCCTCTGGAATCCGGCGGAGTGGGACGAGCCGTTCGGCCTCGTGACCGTCGAGGCTTTGCTCTCCGGCACGCCCGTGCTCGGCACGCGCCGCGGAGCGCTTCCGGAGCTGATCACGCCGGACGTGGGCGCCTTGTGCGACTCCATGGACGAGATGATCGCCGCGGCCGCCACGATCCATACGCGCGACCCAGCGGCGTGCCGGGCCCGGGCCGAGCAGGCCTTCACCCATCTCGTCATGGCGGAGGCCTATGTGCGGATGTACGGCGCGCTCCTCGGGTCGGGCGCGTTGCCGGCGGGCCGGCCTATCGCAGCGTGACGGTCAGCAGCTCTTCCAGGCGGTGCCGCCAGGTGTGCTCTCGCGCGGCGCGCTCGCGGGCCGCGATGGCCAGACTCCGGCGCAGGTGTTCGTCGGCGAAGAGTGCGCGGGCGCGCTCCCTCAGCTCAGCCACCGTCTTGTAGAGCACGATCTCCCGATCGGGCGTGAAATGGCGCGCGATGTCCGCCTTTGCGTCCGAGAGCTGGGGCGTTCCCACGGCGGCCAGTTCGAACACCCGCATGTTGGCGCCCGTGCCGTAGCGCGTCGGGTCGCCTCGCGCCCCGAACTGCTGGTGCACGTTCAGGCCGACGACGGCATTCGAGAGCACTCGCACGAAGTCGTCACCGTACACCGGGCCGCGTGACCAGCCCGGTCCCCAGATCGTCAGACCCAAGTCGCCGAGCTGCCCGAGCGTCTCCTCACGTACCTGGTCCCGCGATCCGACGAATGCCAGCGGCGACGTCCAGGGCGCGCCCGCGGGCTTGGGCCGGAGGTACTCCGGGTCACACCCAAATGGCAGGTAGTGGGCCCGGGCGCCTGCAGCACGGTGGTGTTCGAGACTCGAGCTGTCGTGCGTGAAAAAGCAGTCGTACGCAGGTCCCAGGCCGAGCGACGTCTCGAGTTGGTGGGGATCGTCGGGAAACCAGTTGGCCCAGCGCGCCCGGAACCGGGCCTTGATTTCGCGCACAGCCTCCGGCTCGAGCCGAGTCACCTTGAAGACCAGCACGACGTCGACGGGCGTCCGGCGCAGTCGCGCGGCAAGTCGGCCAGCGAGGGGACGGCGGAAAACCCGGTCAAATCCGCGCCACCGCTCCTCGCAGCGTTGCACTTCGCAGCCGAGGGACTCCAGTGCGGAAGCGAGGGACAGAGCGCTGCGGTGGTACCGACGGTTGAAGGCGGCGACCAGCACGACCCGCAAGCCCGCGAACGGACGGGCG
>DASQIB010000126.1:0-27655 GCA_035631795.1 Gemmatimonadales bacterium
ACAGCCGGGCCTCCGTCTGGGGCGTCGAGCCCAGCGGGGCGCCCAAGCTCAAGCGCTCGCTCGAGGCCGGGCATCCGGTGCGGCTCGATCGTACCGCGAGCCTCGCCGATGGGCTGATCACGCTCAGTGTCGGCGCTATTCCCTTCGCGCAGCTCGTGACGGAGCGCGCCCGCCTGAAAGGCGTGGCCCTTGTGGAGGATGCCGCGCTCCGGGAGGCCGTGCAGTTTCTCTGGCGCGACTGCCAGTTGACGGTCGAGCCGTCCGGAGCCGCTACCACGGCAGCGGTGCGCTCGGGCGCGATTCACCCCGCTCCACCCACGGTGCTGGTGGTGAGCGGCGGCAACGTCGACCCCGCGCTGCTCGAGGACTGAGAGACGATGGCCCCCCCCGAGTCCGGCCTCGCGAAGATCCTCGTCGCCGACGACGACCAGTCGCTCGTCCGCACCCTGAGCTGGATCCTCAAGGAAAATGGCTACGAGGTGGTCACCGCGCCCGGTGGCGAAGGCCTGATCGGGAAGCTCGAGGAGGAGCGGCCCAATCTGCTGCTCCTCGACATTATGATGCCGAAGGTCGACGGGCTGCAGCTGCTCGCCAAAATGAAGTCCGACGAGCGATTCCGAGACGTGCCGGTCCTGATGATCTCGTCGATGCCCCCCGAGGAAGCCACCGTCAAGGCGCTCGGCCTGGGCGCCGCCGATTTCATCTCCAAGCCGTTCCGGGTCCGCGAGCTCCTGGCGCGCGTCAAGGCGCACATCCGCTCCGCGCAGGAGCTGGCCCACGCGCGCGACGAGGCGCAGAGCCGCGCGGCCATCGTCGACATCCTGCACGAGGTGACCGATTCACTCAAGCCGGACGAGATCTATCACATCCTCGTGCGGCGCGTCGCGCGGGTGCTGCAGATCTCGAAGTGCTCCATGGTGCTCGCCAAGCCGGGAGACCAGCTCGGTGTGGTGGTGGCGGCGTACGAGAACCCGATGCTCCGCAACCTGCAGATCGAGCTGGCCCGCTACCCGGAGATCCAGCGCGCCATCACGACGGGCCGATCGGTGCTGGTCGAGGACGTGGCCTCCGATCCGCTGTACCACGACGAACGCTTGCGGTGGCAGCGAGAGCAGATCTCCGTGCCTACCCGCTCCGCCGTGGCGCTGCCGTTCTCCATGAAGGACCAGCAGCTCGGCGTGTTCTTCCTCCGCACCACCGGAGAGGATCCGCCGCTCACGCGCGCCGACGCACAGTTCTCCGAGACCGTGATTCGGACCGCCGTGGCGGCGATCGAGAAGGCGTACGACTTCGAGACCGCGGTGTCGGACAAGAAGCGTCTCGAGAAGCTGGCCGCGACCGACGCCCTCACCGGCTGCCTCAATCGCCGCGCGCTGTCGGAGGAGCTCGAAGCGGAGCTCGACCGCGCCCGGCGCTACAATCTGGCGCTCACCATCCTGCTCGCCGACATCGATCGCTTCAAGCTGGTGAACGACACGCGGGGCCACATCGCCGGGGACTCCGTGCTGCGCCAGGTGGGGGAGATCCTGCGGCGCGAAGCGCGCTCGGTGGACCTCGTCGCCCGATACGGCGGCGAGGAGTTCGTCGTCGTGATGCCCGAGACGGCCCTCCACGGCTCCGCCATCTTCGCCGAACGGCTGCGCCGGCGCGTCATGCACCACGACTTCGCCGATCCGGGTGAAGATCCGCTCAATCTGACGATCTCGATCGGGCTGGCGTCCTTCCCCGACGACCGGGTCAGCGGCGCCGACAGCTTTGTGGCACTGGCCGACCAGGCCCTCTATCGCGCCAAGAACGAAGGCCGCAACTTGGTTCGGCAATGAGCGAGCGCCGTTGTCCCAAGTGTGGATCGGTGTACGGCGATACCGCCCGGTTCTGTCCCCGCGACGGGAGCATGCTCGTGGAAGTCCAGGCCCGACCCGCTCCACCGGCCTCCCCGGCCGCCTCCGGCGGCGGTACCGCGGTCCGCACGCCGTCGAAGGCGAAACCCGGGCTCGACCGCGCCTCTTCGCTCTCCGGCCAGGTGCTCGATTCCCGCTACCAGGTGCAAAAGAAGCTCGGAGAGGGCGGGATGTCGTACGTCTACCTCGCACGCGAGGTGGCGACGGGCCACGACGTGGCGATCAAGGTCCTGTCCCCGAAGCTCGCGACCGACCGGAGTTCCGTCGAGCGTCTGCGTCGCGAGGCGGGGTTGGCCATGCGCCTCGAGCATCCCAATGTGTGCCGCATCCTCCGCCTGGGAGAATCCGAGGACGGGCTGATCTACCTCGTCATGCCCTTCCTCAAGGGCGAGCTCTTGTCCGACCGCGAGGTGCGCGGCGGCCCGATGGCGGTCGAAGTCGGTGTGCCCGTCCTGCAGCAAGTCTGCGCCGGCCTGCACCACGCGCACGAGCTGCAGATCGTTCACCGCGACTTGAAGCCGGAGAACATCATGATCGTGGTCGAGGACGGCGGCTCCGAGCGGGCTGTGGTGATGGACTTCGGTCTGGCCAAGGAGCGCCGAGCGGAGGGGCAGCTCGCGAAGCTCACGGCCACCGGCATCATCCTCGGGACGCCCGAGTTCATGAGCCCGGAGCAGATCCGCGGCAAGCAGCTCGACGCGCGCTCCGACATCTATGCGCTCGGGATCGTGGCCTTCGAGATGTTCACCGGCAAGCTGCCGTTCCAGGGGCGCAACGCGCAGGAGATGATGATCGCCAGGCTGCGCGGGCAGCCGCTGAAGCTGCGGCAGCTCCGCGCGGACGCCCCCGAGCCGCTGGAGAAGGCATTGGCGCGGGCGATGGAATCGAATCCCGACAACCGCTACGATACGGCGCTCGATTTCGCCGCCGCGCTGGCGGGCGTCGCGGGTGGGAGGGGAGGCGCTTCAGGTGAAGGCGGCTTCCTCTCGAAGATCAAGGAGCGGTTGAAATAAGACGCTTTCCCGCGTTCGATCCGCCCGAGTACGTCGACTGGCACCCCGATCCTGCGCTCGTTCGGGCATTTGGCGCGACGCTCGAGCGTGACGCCGAGCGCGCGGCCGTCGTCTCGCGCCTCGCGGACGCCACCAAGCTCGCCCTCTACGCCGGCCTCCTGCGCGCCCGTCTCCACGACATCCAGCTCAAGCGCTGGGTACGCACCGGCGTGATCTCGAAGGCCTGGCTGGGTACGGGGGAGGAGGCTACGACCGTCGGACCGGTCCACGCGCTCGAGCGAGGCCGCGACATCGTGGCGCCCATGATCCGCAACGCGGCCGCGTGCTGCGAGCTGGGCCTGCCGGTCGCCGACATGCTGCGGGCCTACCTCGGCAGCGACGATTCCCCGTCGCGCGGCCGGGACCTGCATGTCGGAGCCTGGGCCCAGGGCGTGCTGCAGCCGATCTCGCACGTCGGGGATATGGTCCCGGTGATCGCGGGTATCGGCCTGACGTTCAAGCTGCGGGGGGAGCCGCGTGTCGCCCTCACCTGGGTGGGGGACGGATCCACCAAGACGGCGGCCGCGCACGAGGGCACGAACTTCGCCGCCGTTCAGAAGCTGCCCGTGATCTTCATCGTGCAAAACAATCAGGTGGCGCTCGGCACGCGACTGGAGCAGCATCACCTGGCTCACGACTTTCACGACTGGGCGGCGAGCTACGGGATCACTGGAGGAACGGGCACGTTCGACGGCAATAACGTGCTCGATGCCTACGCCGCCACAAAGCTCGCCGCGGATCGCTGCCGCCGAGGGGAAGGGCCGGCCTTGCTCGTCGCGGAGACGTTCCGAATGGGAGGGCACGCGACGCACGACGAGCGGGAAGCGCGGGAGACCTTGCCCAGTGAGTTGTTCACGACGTGGGGGCAGCGGGACCCGATCGGACTGTACGAGGAGTACCTGAAGGAGGACGGTGTCGCCGCGGCGCGACTCGAGGAGATCGAGACCGCCGTCACGGCCGAAGTGGAACAGGCGGCGGAGCAGGCCGTAGAGAGCCGCGACCAGATGCCACCAGGGGAGTCGGCGCTGATGGGTGTGTACGCGAACGGGAGGGGAACGTCATGACGAAGGCAATTCTGGCGGCCGCGGTCATCGTGGTGGCGCTCGGCCCTCACCATCCTCCACGATCCTCCACCGTCCTCCTCGTCTCCGATATCCACTCCGAGTACGTGAAGTTCGCCTCCGGCCACGACACGATCACCGCGTACCTCTCCTATCCGGAGCGCAAAGATCGCGCGCCGGCCGTGGTCGTGATCCACGAAATTTTCGGCATGTCGGACTTCGTGCGGCAGACCACGGAGCAGCTCGCCCGGGACGGGTTCGTCGGTATCGCGCCGGACCTCCTGTCGCGCCGGGGCGGCACGCCCGCCTCGACGGACGATGCGCGCAAACTCATCGCCTCGCTCAACCCCGACACGGTCACCCAGGATCTCGACGCGACGGTCGCGTACGTGAAGCAACTCAAGGCCACCCGCCGCGACGGCATCGGCGTGATCGGCTTCTGCTGGGGCGGGGGGCAGAGCTTCCGCTATGCGACGAACAACCCCTCGCTTCGCGCGTTCGTGGTCTGCTACGGCCAGAGCCCTGACGCGATGGCGATCGCGCGCATCCGCGCTGCCGGTCTCGGCGTCTACGCGGAGAACGACGCCCGCATCGACGCGGGCCTTTCGGACGTCGAGGCCGCCGTCCGGACCTATCACAAGAAGTACCGCTACGATGTCTATCCCGGTGTGGGCCACGGGTTCTTGCGGACGCGCGAGAAGCCGGAAGTGGCGGATAGCGCGTGGAAGGCAGTGGTGGGGTTCTTGAGGGAGAAGCTGGAATAGAGGACGGTAGAGGTCGGTAGAAGTGTTAGAGGTCGGTAGAGGTTGTGCGCGCGACCCTCTACCCACCGCTACGACCTCTACAACCTCTACAACCTCTACCGTCCTCTACCGTCCTCTACCGTCCTTTCAAGTATTCGCTCGCCCTCTCGAGCGCGGCATCGTTCCCCGCGAGCAGGTCGTTCACCGTCCGTGACACGAGGATGTCGGGCTTGATTCCGATGCCGGCGAACTCGGTGCCATCGGGAGCCTGGTGGCGCGTTACGGAAAACTGGACGCCCCAACTCTTCGGCAGCGCGAAGGTCGCGACGTCGCCCGGGCTCCCCGCGGAAGGCTCGCCGATGATCACGCCGCGCCCCGCCGCCCGGAACACCGCAATCAGGTCTTCCGCCGCACCCGACGTCCCGCTCGAGACCAGCACGGCGATGGGGCCACCGTACGCCGGTCGCTCGGTGCGAGGCGCAACCGTTCCGTAGTCCAGGCCGTACCACGTAAAGGCCGAGTCGGCGAGGTTCCACGTACGGAACCCCGCCCGGTATTCGGGTGTTTTCCAGCGCACCGTGGGGAAGGGATGGTCCGACAGACGCGCCAGGATCTGGTAAGCGTATTCCGTCTTGCCCGCGGCGGCACGCCGGAGATCGAGCACCATCGCCTGCACCCGCCCGAAGTCCGGGAAGGCCAGATCGAGCTGGCGCACCGCCTCGGCGTCCGCGAACGACGCGATGCGCACGACGGCGATCCCTCCGGGCAGTGTATCCGTGGCGAACGGAGGCGGGTCGAGCGGCCAACGATCGTTGAGAGACAGGCTGCGCGTCACGCTCAGCCCACGCGGCTCGCCGCCCGGGAGGCGAACGAGGAGATGGAGCGACGTGCCCTTCTCGCCGTCGAGCATCCAGGCGACGGCCCGAAGCCAGCGATCCATCGGAGTAGCCCCGGAGGTCTCCGGCAGGACCGAGTCCCGAATCCACGTCTCCGCGGGGATTCCTTGAACGGCGATGATCTCGGAGAGCCGGTCGGGCCGGGCGACGCGCATCTCGTCGTTCTCCGCATAGTCGACGATGAACGGCCGTCGCTCGACGCTCTCGAGCAGCAACGGCGGACGCGCGATGCGCGATCGCAGGTGCGGGGGGGCGATGATGGCGGCCTGGCCGTCGGCGAGCAGCGCCACCAGACGCCGCAGCCGGCGGTAGAAGAGCAGGTCGGACTGCGGTTCGGCGGCGAGCTTCAGGTTCGCGGCGAGCGCCGAATCCCAGTCCGCGCGCACCCGGTCCCAGTACGCGTAGTTGTAACGCGCCTCGGCCCAGATGGTGGAGACCGCCACGGCGCGCTCAGTGGCGCTGAGCTGCTGGCCGGCCAGCGCGTGCGGCAGCAGCGCAGCCGCGAGCAGCCAGGAGAGGAGCCTTGACCGAGTGGGGACGGCCACGCGGCTAATCTATCTGCTTCTGTTCCTTGCGCCCCAGGTGCTGATCTATCTGTACCTGCGGGAGCGGCTGCCGGACCCTGCTCGACCGGCTCGGGCGCGGTTTGTGCGGCGCGCCTTGGCCGTCGTCTTCAGCGCGCTCAACATCCCCTGGCTCGCGGTCGGCGCCCGCGTTCTGTTCGGGGGAAGCATGTGGAGCATTGGGCGCATCCCTTTCACCGGCCCGTGGATCGCGTGGCAGCTGGTGGGTTGGATCTATTGCGCGCTGGTGACCGTCTACCTCGTGCTGAAACTGATCGTCTGGGGGAGCAGGGAGCTGGGAGCCGTACTCTCCCGGCGCAAGCGGACGCCATCATCCGGGGCGGACCCGCTCCCCGCTCCCGGCTCCCTGCTCTCTCGCCGCCGCTTTCTCGCCCGCGCCACCTACACCTACGCCGCCGCCGGCACCGCCCTCTCCGCGCACGGCATCTGGAGCGCCTACCGGCTCCCCACGGTCACTCGCCGCACGCTCTGGTTCCCCGACCTTCCCGCGGGATTGGATGGCCTCCGCCTGCTCCACCTTTCCGACCTGCACGCCGGCATCCATCTCGGTGAAGACGTGATGCAGGAGATCGTCGCGCAGGTGAACGCCCTGCGACCAGAGCTGATCGTCCAGACCGGAGACATGATCGACATCTCGCGCGACTACATTCCGCCCTACGTGCGCGCGTTCCGCGACCTCTCCGCACCGCTCGGCGTTGTGACGGTGTTGGGCAATCACGATCGCTATACGGGTGAGACGGAGGTGATTCGCGGGTGCCGCGACGCGGGCCAGGTCTTCGTACAAAACGGCTGCCACGTGGTCGAGCGCAACAGCGCCGTACTTGCGCTCCTGGGAATCGACGACCCCCGTAACTGGAAGTTCGACGATCCACAGCCGGTGGACGTGGACGCGGCGCTGCGGGCGGCGCCGCTCGCCAGCCAGGCGTTCCGGGTGCTGCTCGCCCACCGCCCCGGCGCCTGGGACGCCGCTA
The DNA here is from genome assembly GCA_035631795.1 of Gemmatimonadales bacterium. Classification (GTDB taxonomy): domain Bacteria; phylum Gemmatimonadota; class Gemmatimonadetes; order Gemmatimonadales; family GWC2-71-9; genus AG41. The sequence continues at coordinate 7,209 of DASQIB010000126.1, forward strand.
TGCCCCGCGGCATTCCGCTCATGCTGGCGGGGCACATCCACGGTGGCCAGCTCTATCTGCCGCTGATCGGCTGGTCGGCCGGGCGCATGATCACGAAATACGTCATGGGACACTTCCAGCGGGGGAGCAGCCAGCTGTACGTGAGCCGCGGCATCGGTGTGGTGGGCGTGCCGATTCGGGTGTTTACGCCGCCGGAGATAGAGCTCTTTGAACTGCGACGGAAATAAGGCGACGGATGGGAAACCGACGGATGGGAATCCGACGGAAGGACCGGCCGTCGCTTCTCTTATCCTCGCAGCTCACTCCGCCGCCTTTCTTTCCGTCGCAGCTATAGCGTCCCAGGCCCCGTCCGTCGTCAACTTGATCCCCGCGTGCCCCTCCAGCCACTCCTTCGCCGAGACATGATCGATGGCCAGGGTCACCACGCCGAGCCACACGCCGGCCCACACCTCGGCCGCGCCGGGCTTCACCGACCCGTCTGCCTTCCCCTGCGCGATCAGGCTTTCGAGGCTCAGCCGAAAGTCGCGCCCGGCCTTCCGGCTCTCGTCGTCCAGCAGATTGTCGTGGCGCTGCACGAAAAACAGCCGCGCGACGGCGGGCTCGCGCGCGGCGCCCGTGACGAGCTCCCGGGCGAGCTCGGCGAGCTTCTGGCGGGGACCAACCTTAAGCGCATCGGCGTCCCGCACCAGCTTGGTGGCCCAGCGAGCGGCGGCTCGGTATAGCTCGTTGAAGAAGTGCTGCTTGCCGGTGAAGTGCCGGTACATGGTGCCTTCGGCGACACCCGCCTTTTTGGCGATGAGGGGTGTGGTGGTCTCGTGGTAGCCCTGCGTCGTGAACAGCTCGAGCGCGGCGCGGACCAGACGCTCCCGGGTGAGATCGGCCTGGGCCATCGGGCGCGAATCTAATGCGTCGGCCGGGCTGGCATGTGCTTCCACCGGGCCCCGCGAAGCGGCTGCGTCTTGTTGTCGCGGAGCGGGGCTCCGGTGGGAGCACACGAGGGTTCCGTCCGCTCTCGGTCCCCGCTAGGTTTCCCGCCGCTCTGTTGCCCGCGATTTCCATCCGGAGGCCTTTCCGCAATGCGCATGCTGGTGTTGGGGGCCGGACTTCAAGGGTCGGCCTGCGCCTATGATCTGCTGCAACAGCCCGACGTTGCTCACGTCACCGTCGCGGACCTGAAACCGGAGCGCGTCGCGGGCTTTCTCAAGGCCTTCGTCGGGAAGCGGCTGACGCTTCTCAAGCTGGACGTGCAGGATAGCGCCGCATTGCGGGCGGCGATGGGCGGTCACGACGCCGTGCAGAACGCGGCCCCGTACTACTTCAACCTCGACGTGTCCCGCGCCGCCGTGGAAGCCGGTATTCATGGTGCGGACTTGGGTGGCAACACGGAGATCGTGTTCAAGCAGAAGAAGCTCGACGAGGACGCGACCCGGCGCGGCGTGTCCGTGATCCCGGACTGCGGGCTCGCCCCAGGGATGGTGAACATCCTGGCGTCCGAGGGCATCCGGCGCGTAGGGCATGCCGAGGCGGTGAAGATCTACGTCGGCGGGCTCCCGCAGCATCCCGAGCCCCCACTCAACTACCAGATCGTCTACTCACTCGAAGGGGCGCTCGATTACTACACGACGCCCTCGTGGGTTCTGCGAGAGGGCAAGCCGACCCGCGTGGACGCGTTGTCCGAGCTCGAGGCGGTCACATTCCCTCCGCCCGTAGGCGAGCTCGAGGCGTTCCATACGGGCGGGGGCATCTCGACCTTGCCGTGGGCGTACGAGGGCAAGGTGCGCACCATGGAGTACAAGACGCTCCGCTACCCCGGCCACATCGCGATCATGCGCCCGATCCGCGAGCTCGGGCTCCTGGACGCGAAGCCGATAAAAGTGAAGGGGAAGGAGATCGTGCCGCGCGACGCGTTCATCGCGGCCGTGTCACCCAAGCTCACGAAGCCCGAAGGGCGCGATCTCGTGGCGCTCCGCGTGGAGGTGCGTGGCAAGAATGGCAAGCGGGTTGCCTGGCAGCTGCTCGATTATGCGGACGAGGCGCACGGCATCAGCGCGATGATGCGGACGACGGGTTACTCGCTGGCGATCACCGGAATGATGCAGGTGGACGGCCGGATCACGATGAAGGGTGTGCACACGCCGGACGAGGCGGTGCCGTTTGGCGAGTACGTGAGCGAGCTGGCGAAGCGCGGGGTGGAGATCCGGGAGATATCTGCTTCTCAATAGCTCCACGTGCTCCCGAACAGAAACTGGCCACCCTCGCTCGAGTGGCCGTAGCCCATCACGAGCAATGAATTGCGGAGCAAGCGCAGGGCGACCTCGCCGCCGCCGCTCCGGTGCAGATCGGTGGTGGTGAGGCGCACTGCCTCACCAGGTCCGAACACGCGCCCCGCATCGTAAAACGCCACCACCTTCAGCTCCACCGCGTCGCCCACCGCGAACACCGCGTAGCGGGCTTCTAAACCGCCGAGCAGTTTGCCGCGTCCCGTAAAGCGTCCGTCGTAGAACGCGCGCAGCGAGTAGTAGCCACCCACGGCCACGAAGGGTCGTTCGCTCGATTCCATCTCCTGTTGCACGGCGACCGGCGGATTGCCGCCCATCCCCTCGGCGGCCAGTCGTCCCGCGAGCACGAGCCGCCGCACCGGGCGCACCTGCAGCCGTGCATCACCCGTCGTGCGGGTGTAGCCGGTGCCGCTCGCGAACAACGCCTCCACGAAGATGCCCGCATGGGGATCGACCTCGCTCTCCCGCGTGTCCAGGACGACTCCCACCCGGGCGACCTTGTCCGTAAAGGGCACGGTGGCGGGGTCCACCCTCCCCGCCGCCAGGTCCGACCGGAATACCGAGGGGCCCGGCAGGGCCCGAAAGTCGGTTCGAGTGACCGAGCCCCCCACGAGGAGCCGGAGCGGTCCAACGACCCGGCGCTCCACCGTTGCCCGCGCGAACGAGCGCCGGCGGCTCACACGATAGAAGTACGCCCCCACGGTGTTGACGCTGTCGACCGAATACCTGGTGTCGTTGCCCAAGCCGTAATAGCCGAGCCGGTTGTCGCGTCGGATGCCCAAGGTCAACGCGGCCCGCCAGCCGTCTCGCCACGCCGGCGCTCGGGCGTCCGCGACGATGCCATAGCTCCCCTGGGTGCTCGCGCCGGCATCCAGGTTCAACGACGCGCGGTTCGGCTCCGGCCGCTCGACAAAGCCAAGCGGGCTGTAACGCCCGTAATGGAGCGCTCCCAGCAGGCCGTCGGACGGAGTGTAGGCGAGGTAGGGGTAGAAATTGGCGCGCCAGTAGCGTTGTGCCGCGAGCGCCGGAGAGGCCGTTGCGGCGAGCGCGAGGGCGAGGCGAACGAAGCGCAGCTCCACGCGCCGGCTCCCGGAGAATGTGAGTGCCTACGTTTATGGTCGCGGCGCGCGCTGTCAACTTGCTCCCCCCGCACGCCCACCCTAACGTTCCGCCGTGGACTTCGCAGATCCGCCGAGCCTGCGCGGGGTGATGCGCGGCATCCTGGGTGCGGCCCTGGCGCTCGGCTGCGTGGCGCTCGTGGCGGTCTCGATCAGTACCCGGCACATCGAATGGCGGCTCGTGACGCTGGTCCTGACCCTGTGGGCGGCGTGGAGCTTCTTCGACGGCCTGTTCGGAACCCTGCTCGAGCCCCTCGGCCGCTTCATGACCAGTGCGCTCACGGGCGGGGCCATGCCGGGCGGGACCATGATCACGATCGACCAGGAGACCGAAATGCTCGAGCACCTGGTCCACAGCGATCCCCCGCCGCCGCCCCATCGGGTGGTGCTCGCCGGCATCCGGCTCGCCGAGATTTATCGTACGCACCAGCGCGACCCCGTGAAGGCGGAGGCGCTCATCGACCGCCTGCTCCAACGCTACCCGGAGGCACCCGAGCTCCAGTATGTCCGTCCCCGTTGAGCTCTCCCTCGTGGTGCCGGTGTACAACGAGCGCGAGAGCCTGCCGCTCCTGGTCGAGGAGATCACCGGGGCGCTGGCGGGACGCCGATACGAGATCGTTGCGGTGGACGACGGATCGACCGACGGATCGCTCGACGTGCTCAAGGCGCTCAAGTCGCGCCACCCCGAGCTGCACATCGTCTCGTTCGTGTCGAACGCGGGGCAGACGGCCGCGTTCGCGGCGGGGTTCGAGGCCGCGCGGGGCCGCGTCATCGTCACACTGGACGCCGACCTCCAGAACGACCCGACCGACATCCCGGCCGTGGTCGCCGAGCTGGAGCGCAGCGGCGCCGCCGCCGTCGCAGGGTACCGCGTGAACCGGCGGGACAGCGGATGGAAGCGGTTGCAGAGCAGCATCGCGAACGGCGTGCGCAACCGGTTGAACCGCGAGTCGATCCGCGACACCGGCTGCTCGCTCAAGGCGTTCCGCGCCGACGCGGTTCGGGCGCTGCCCTTGTTCAACGGCATGCACCGCTTTCTGCCTACCCTTGTCCGCCTGCGGGGGGGGACCGTGGCCGAGGTGCCGGTGCGGCACAGGCCGCGGCGGTTCGGCCGCACGAAGTATGGGATGTGGAACCGCGCGTTTCACGCCCTGGCGGACGCGCTGGCCGTGCGGTGGATGCAGCGCCGGGCGTTACGCTACCGCGTGCGAGAGGAGGTGCCCTGATGCATCAAGACTGGGTACGTCAGATCGACCTGGAGCTGGACGGTGAGCTGAGTCTCCAGGAGCGCGCGGCGCTGGCGCGCCATCTCGCGTCGTGCCGGCACTGCGCCGAGGCGCGCGTCAGCCACCTCGAGATGCGGGTAGCGTTCGCCCGGTCGGCCGGCGAGCCACATGCGCGCACGGTGCCCCGCCCGAGGATCCGCGGGCGCACGCTCGCCTTCTGGATGACGACGAGCCTGCTCGCGGGCGCGGCGGCGGGTTGGTTTGGACATGTCCGTTGGGGCGGTCCGGGAGCCGACTCGCTCGAGGCCACGCGTGCGATTTTCGTGGCGCAGTAGCCTGGCGCTGTCGGCAGCCGCTGTGGGCGTAGGACCGAGCCCACCGTCCCCCACCCGGGCCCAGACACCGAACTACCGTGTGACCTATCATCTGCGCGTGGTCGAGCGGGCATCGGCCGAGACGGCCGTGCTCGCCACCGCCGTCGTGAGCGGGCCGCCGGAGACCGACCTTCGGCTGTCGCTCCGGACCGACCGGACCGAGCTCGATGGCTTGCTCGGCACGCTCCCGGACGTCGATACGGTGAACGTCGCGGGCATGTTCTTCGCCCGGCAGGAGGCGGGTCGCTCGCGGCGGGGCCTGCCGTTGTGGGAAGAAGACACCTACCGGCGGTGGACCCGTGTCCCGTGGGGAGGCACGGCCCGGCTCTATCCCTTCGGGCCCGAGAGCGTGAACCAGCGGCGCGCCGTCTGGGTGGAGGTCACGCTCACGCGCGAGTTCGCTGCGGGGGAAACACGCGCGAGCGAAGAAGTGACCATCGTGGACAGCACCATCGCGTTCGAGGCGCGGGCGGTGGTCCCGCCGCGGAGGGTTACCGTTCGCATGAGCCTGGTGCGGGGCGACACGGCCTCGACGGTACGGGTGGTGGATCTCGTTCCCGAAACCACGGGTCGTCGGGTCCGCTTCACGCTCGGCGGCGAGACCTTCGACTTCGACGTGACGTTGGAGCGCCCCGACCCTCCCCGCACCGGCCGCGACAGCGCCCTGGCGGTGGGCGTCGACATGGTCTGCCTGCGCCTGGTCATCCCCGGATCCACCGAGCCGGCCCGGCTCCGCTGCGGCCGGCCCGACAACATCGCGCGCCGCGTCGCCCTCACGGGCGGGGACACGCTCGTCGCAACGTTCGCCTGGCCTGCCGTGCGCTGAGCGGTATTATCCAGCGATGCCGCGGAGGCCGCGCCTCGATCCCTCGATTTTTCACCTTCCGGTCGAACGGATGCGGGAGGGCTATTACTCCGACAAGTACTTCGTCCGCACCCGCGAGCTGCTCCTCAAGGACGGCCATCGTCCCTGCGTCACCATGCAGGTGTTCGGAAAGTCGCACGCGTTCCTCGGCGGGATCGATGAGGCGATCGCCATCCTCAAGCTGTGCAGCATGGAGTGGTCCGAGCTCGACGTGCGGGCGCTGTACGACGGCGACAAGATCGAGCCGTGGGAGACCGTGCTCTTGATCGAGGGTCCGTACGACGCGTTCGCGCACCTGGAGACCCTGTACCTCGGCGTGCTCGCCCGCCGCACCAAGGTCGGAACGAACACCCGCCGGGTCGTGGAGGCCGCGAGCCCCAAGCAGGTGATGTTTTTCCCCGCGCGACACGACCATTGGCTCGTGCAGACTGGTGACGGCTACGCCGCGCACATCGCGGGCGCGATCGGCGTCTCGACCGACGCGCAGGCATCCTGGTGGGGCTCCGAGGGCGTGGGCACCGTTCCCCACGCGCTCATCGCCGCCTATGGCGGCGACACCGTCCTCGCCTCGCAGAAGTTCGCCGACCTGACCGATGCCGGCGTCCGGCTCATCACCCTCGTGGACTTCGAGAATGATTGCGTGGGAACTTCTCTCAAGGTGGCACGCGCCCTGGGCCCACGGCTCTGGGGGGTGCGGATCGACACGTCGGAAACTCTCGTCGACAAATCGGTCATCCCCCAGATGGGTACGTTCAAGCCCACCGGCGTGACGCCGCGGCTCGTGTGGAACGTCCGCCGGGCGCTGGACAAGGAGGGCTTCCAGCACGTGAAGATCGTCGTCTCGGGCGGCTTTACGGTCGAAAAGATTCGGCACTTCGAGGAGGAAGGCGTGCCCGTGGACATGTACGGCGTGGGCTCGAGCCTGTTCCAGGGACGGTTCGACTTCACCGCGGACGTGGTTCGGGTCGAGGGCAAGCCGGTCGCGAAGGTCGGCCGATCGTACCGGCCGAATTCCCGCCTGGAACGCGTCGAGTAGGGCCGCCGCATGCGGCGCCCCTGCATCACTTCATCAGAAACCTGTCATACCACGCCAAATACCGCTCCATCCGATCCTTCCGGTAGCTCGGCTTGTTGATCCCGTGACGTTGTCCGGGATAGATCACGAGCTCCGTCGTCACGCCGAGGCTGCGCAGGGCCTGGTACATCTGCTCCGAGTTGAGCAGCGGCACATTGAAGTCCTTGTCACCGCCCAGGAACAGGGTGGGCGTGACGATCCGGTCCGCGTGCAGGAAGGGGAATGACAGCTTGACCCAGGTATCCATCGTCTTCCAGGGGACGCCGAGCTCAGCCTCGTACTCGCGCACGTATTGGTCGGTGCCGTATCCGGCGAGGATGTTCGAAATGCCGGCGCCGCTCGTCGCCACCTTGAAGCGACGGTCCTGCGCGATGACGTAGTTGGTGAGAATCGCGCCGTAGCTCCACCCTCCCACGCCCAACCGCGCCGAATCCGCCACGCCCTGGGCGACCGCATAGTCGACCGCGGCCAGCACGTCCTGCGCGTCCTTGTTTCCCCAATCCGCGTAGATCGCCGCCGAATAACGCTCCCCCCTGCCCGAGCTGCCTCGCGGGTTCGCCACGACCACCACGTAGCCGTGCCCCGCGAGCGTCTGAAGCTGGAAGTCGAATTCGGACTGATACTGCGACACCGGCCCGCCGTGGATCCGGAGGATGGTGGGGTAGCGCTTCCCGGGCGTGAAGTCGGCGGGTTTGACGAGGAAGCCGTTGACCGGCGTGCCGTCCCTGCTCTTGAAGCTGATCGGTTCCACGGCGCCCAGCTTCACCTGCGAGAGCCACTCGTCGTTCTGGTGGGAGAGCGGCCGCAACGTGGTTCCGTCGACGGCAAAGACTTCCGCGGGCGCCAGCGGGCTGGAGACGAGTACGGCGATCTTTCCGTCCCTGCCCGTGGTAACGGCGCTCACCACGCGGGCCCCCGCCACCAGACGTTCAACGGCTCCGCCACTCGCGGGGACCCGCGCGAGCTGCACGGTGCGATCGTCTTCGAGCAGGAAGTAGATGGACGAGCCGTCGGCGGACCAGGCAGGGCTCGCCACGCTCCGGTCGAGGGTGGCGGTGAGGATGCGCGGAGCGCCACCCGCAGCCGACACGACGGCGAGCTTCTGGACGGCGTAATAGATCAGCTTGAGCGGCCCGCCCTGCAGGTACGCAATCGAGCGGCCGTCCGGGCTCCACGCGGGGCGACTCTCGTAGTCGGGATCGTTGTCGGGCCCTTCGAATGTCGTGACCTGCTTCGGCGTTGCGCCCGGCACGGCGTCGATCACGTACACGTCCCAGTTGTTGTCGCGGTCGGGGTCGGGGCGCCGCTTGCTCACGAACGCGAGCGACTTCCCGTCGGGTGACCACGCGGGCAACAGGTCGTCGTAGGCGCCGGAGGTGAGCGGAGTCGCCTTGCCCGTCTCGATGTCGACGAGGTACAGATGGTGGCGTCGCTTGCCGAGGTACCCCGACTCGTCTTGCTTGAACTGGAACCGGTCGATCACGATCGGAGCCGGCGTCTTGGGCTTGCTGGTATCGGGGTCCTCCGCCACCACCGCGACGCGCCGGCCGTCCGGCGCCCACACATAATCGTCTACGTCGCTCTGCAGCGTCGTGACTTTCCGACCCTCGCCACCCCGGCGGTCGAGCAACCAGAGCTGCGTGTGCTCGTCATCGCGACTCGAGAGGAACGCCAGCCAGCGGCCGTCTGGGCTCCAGCCGGGCGTGGTCTCGCCTTGCTTCGAGTTGGTGAGCCGGACCGTCCGCGTCCCGTCCCAGCTCGTCATCCAGATCGCCTGGTGATTCTGGTCCTGGGCGGTGTCGGCGCTCGAGACGGTATAGGCCACCCAATCGCCCTCGGGGGAGATCCTGGGCTCGCTCACGTCCCGAATGCGGAGCACGTCGTCCGGTGTGAAGAGTCGGGCGGTGGCGCGAGGGGGCGCCTGCGCGCCTGCCTGCGGTGCGAGCGCGAGCGCGAGGACGAGAGCCGTGAGCGCGCGAACCATGACATGCACTCCGCTGGTGTCGGGGGCGAGAAGGCTACGCACATCGGCACGGGGGCGCCAGCGGCCGCGGCTCTTGCACTCGGGAGCGGGTATGAATATTCTTCCGTTTCGATGAATATTAATTCACGCGTCCCGGTTGGCGTGCTCGGGGCCTCGGGATACGTCGGTCAGGAGCTGCTGCGCCTCCTCGCCCGACATCCCGGGGCCACGATCGCATTCGCCACCGCCGAGTCCGCCGCCGGCCAGCGCCACGAGGGCATCGAGCTCGTCCGCATCGCGGATGCGCCGCTCCCGAAGGCGGAGGTCGTCCTGTCGGCGCTCCCGCACGGCGTGTCGGCGCGCTACGTGCACGAAGCACGGGCCGCCGGCAAGCGGGCCGTGGACCTCTCGGCCGATTTCCGATTGTCGCCGGAAGCGGTCTACGGGTTGACCGAGGTCACGCGCCCGCGCCTCGCGGCGGCGGAGCTCGTCGCCAACCCCGGGTGCTACCCGACGGCCGCCTTGCTCGCCTTGCTCCCACTCGCGCAGCGAGGGCTGATCGATCAATCGCGGGAAGTCGTGATCGACGCCGCGTCGGGCGTCACCGGCGCGGGCCGCGCCCCCAAGCAGGAGCTGCTGTTCGGCGAAGTCGCCGAGGACTTCCGCGCCTACGCGGTCGGCAACGAGCATCGCCATCTACCGGAGCTGCGCAACACGCTGGCCCGGGAGAGCGACTTCACCGGCGACCTCGTCTTCACACCCCACCTGCTTCCGGTCAAGCGCGGGATCCTCGAGACGATCCACGTGCCGCTCACGCGCGTGCTGGACCGTGCCACGGCCGAAGGAATCTACGAGTCCGTGTATCACGACGAGCCCTGCGTGGTGGTGATGCACGGCGCGTTGCCTTCACTCAAGGACGTCGTCCACCGAAACCGCGTCGCGATCGGGGTGGCCACGGTGGCGAACGTGCGCCGGCCACGGCTCACCGTGATCACCGCGATCGACAATCTCGTGAAGGGCGCCGCGGGGCAGGCGGTCCAGAACATGAACGTGATGCTCGGCCTCACCGAGACCACGGGGCTCGCGTGCTGAGCGTCCGGGTCGTCAAGCTCGGCGGCAACGAGCTCGATCGGCCTGCGTGGCTCGAGGCGTGCGCGCGAGCGCTCGTGCCGCTCGACCCGGTCGTGGTGGTGCACGGCGGGGGCCGCGCCGTGAGCGCCTGGTCGGAGCGGCTCGGCCTGCCCGTCGAGCGGCGGGATGGACTGCGCGTCACGACGCCCGAGATCGCGGAAGTGGTCGAGCTCGTGCTGGCTGGCCCGGTGAATCGCCGAGTCGTCGCCGCGTTGCGCGCGGCCGGCCTCGATGCCGTCGGGTTGTCGGGCGTGGACGGGGGTCTCCTCACCGCCCGCCCGGGACCGACGGATCTCGGGCACGTGGGCGAGATCGCGCGGGTCCGCGCCGCTCTCCTCGAGAGCTTCTTGCTGGCCGGCCTCACACCCGTGATCGCCCCCATGGCTCCCGAGGCCGGGGACGGTGCCGCGCCGCCCCGCAATGTCAACGCGGACGACGCGGCGGCGGCAATTGCCGGCGCGCTCCGCGCCACCGAGCTGCTGCTGGTCTCGGACGTTCCCGGCGTACAGGCCGACGGCCTCGTACAGCCGGTCCTCGACGGCGGAGACGTCGACTCGTTGATCGAGACGGGAGCGGCCGCCGATGGCATGGCCGCGAAGCTGCGCGCGGCGACCGCGGCGCTTCGCGCCGGCGCGCGCGCCGTGCGGATCGGCGACCTCCACGTTCTGACCGACCCTCGCGCGGGGACGCGGATCCTCGCTACCGCGCCGCAACCCGCGTGACCGCCACCCCCACGATGCCGGCGGCTTCCGCCCCCGCCCCGGCGCCGGCGCTGCTCGACGTCTATGCCCGGGTCGGCCCGATGCTGGTGGGCGGCCACGGGGCCGAGCTCGTCGCCCAGGACGGGACGCGCTACCTCGACTTCGTGGCGGGGATCGGCGTGAACGCCCTGGGCTACGATCACCCGGTCATCCGACGTGCCATCGAACGGGCCCTGGGCCACGGGCTGGTCCACGTCTCCAATCTCTATCGGACCGAACCGGGAGAGCGGCTCGCCGAAGAGCTGGTAGCCCGCTCGTTCGCCGATCGCGCCTTCTTCTGTAACTCGGGCGCCGAGGCGAACGAGGCGGCGTTCAAGTTCGCCCGCAAATGGTCCGGGAAGAGCGACATCGTCGCGTTCTCCGGGTCCTTTCACGGGCGTCTGTTCGCGACCCTCGCCGCGACCGACCGCCCGGACTACCGGAAACCGTTCGAGCCGCTCGTACCCGGCATCCGCATCGTTCCGCGGGAGGAGTGGGCGGCCGTGGATCACGCGGTGTCGGCGTCTCGCACGGCGGCGGTCATCGTCGAGCCGGTGCAGGGTGAAGGCGGTGTCCGGCCGCTCGACGCCGAGTGGCTTGCCTTCGTGCGCGAGCTGTGCGATTCGCGCGGCGTGGCGGTGATTTTCGATGAGGTCCAATGCGGCCTCGGCCGAACCGGGACGTTGTTCGCCTACCAGCAGATGGGCGTCGTCCCCGACGTCCTGACGCTGGCGAAGCCGCTCGCCGGTGGGCTCCCGATGGGCGCCGTGCTCGTCACGAGCGCAGTCGCCGCGGCGCTCAAGCCCGGCGACCACGCCACGACGTTCGGCGGTGGGCCGCTCGTGGCGGGCGTGGCGCTCGACGTGCTGCGCACCATCGCAGATCCCGAGTTCCTCGCGAGCGTACGGCGTAAGGGCGACTGGTTGGGCGCCCGGCTCGGGCGGCTCGCCGGCGCGGCTCGCCGCGTCAAGGCCGTGCGCGGGCGGGGGCTCCTGTGGGGGCTCGAGCTGTCGGAGCCGGCGGCGCCGTTCGTCACGGCGGCACGTGAGCACGGCTTGCTCGTGCTCACCGCGGGGCCAGAGGTGATCCGGATCATTCCGCCGCTGGTCATCACAGAGGCGGAGTTGGAGCGTGGCGTCGGGATTTTAGAAGAGGTGCTGGCGTGAGCACGATTCTCCGCATCTCGCCGGAGGGAACCGCTCCCCGCTCCCCACTCCCCAGTGCAGTCGTCCGGGGGGCAATCCTCGCCGACGTCCCGCAGCTCGAGTCGCTCATGGCTCCGTTCATCGCGACCGGGGACCTCCTGCCACGCTCGCATTACGACCTGTGCCGTCACATCAAGGAGTACGTGGTGGCGGAGGCCCCCCCGGGTGAAGTCGTCGCCTGCGGGTCGCTCAAGATCTATTCAGAGCGACTCGGCGAGGTCGCCGGGCTTGCGGTGCGGCCCGACTGGCAGGGGGCGGGGCTCGGTCGCGCACTGATCGAGGCCCTCGTGCTCGAGGCCCGGGCACACGGCCTGACCGAAGTCCTGGCCCTCACCCGCAAGCCCACCTTCTTTCTTAGACTCGGCTTCGCGCCCGCGGAGCGGGAGCACTTTCCGCTCAAGGTGTGGGCGGATTGCGCGAAGTGTCCGCGGCAGACCTGCTGCGATGAGATTGCGGTTGTCCTGACCCTCTGACAGATTGCGCCTCGCGTTCGGAGGCGAGGCCGCCGTGCAGGGCTCGATCCACAAAAAGCTCATCTTCACCGGCTTCGGGTGTGCAGGCGTGTTTGTGGTCCTCATTGTGATCGCCCTGCTGTTCGTGCCGCGATCCGAGTTCGACCAACCGCACGACCAACTCTACTACACGCGTGCCCAGGCCTCGGCAGCCCGCGATTCGCTTGAGGGATTTCGCGTCCGCGTCGCCGCCCCCCGAGGACGTGCCACCGACCCGACCTACGGCACCTTCTGGAAAGCGGCGCTGGTGGTGATGCGGATGGAGCAGCCGCTCGAAGGCTTCCGGGCGCTGCCCTATGGGGACACGTTCCCCGTCGGTTCGGACGCTCGCCGCGAGTGGATGAAAGCCGCCGACTGGCGCGCCGTGGATGTCCTGCTCGGCCGCGCGGCGGCGTACGGTGAGCGGCCCGGGCCGTCTGATACCGTCCGCCTCCTGACACAGGCGGACGCGAATCTGATCATCTCCGTCACGCGCGCCCTGCATGCGCGAGCGCGCCGCGGACTCACCCCGCCACTCCAGATGGACGAGGCGGCGAGGGCGGAGCGGGAGGTCATTGCGATCGGTCGGGGGCTCGAGCGCGAGCCTGACTTGGCACATGATCTCGTCGGTGCGCGGGTGTTGCGCGACGGGCTGCGGTTTCTCGCCACCGTTCCGCCGTTGGCGCGGCGGATCGTGCATGACCCCATGGTCGCGTTGGCTCGCGCGGATTCGGACCTGTACGAGTTGCGTGCCGTACGGCGGTGGATGGCCGCCGCCGGATCGCTGACCGACGGCTTGCCCACCCTCGAGTCGTGGGCGCGTGACACAGCGCTCGTTCCCGCGATTCGGCTCGAAGCCGTGCAGGCGATCTCCTATGGATGGGTCTTCAACAACCGTGAACCGACGTATGGCCTCAGCGCCGAGCGAGGGCGCATCCTCGCCGCGCTCGCCTCCCTCGATCTTCCTCCCCCCGTTGCGGCCGGTGTGCGGGAGGGACGGCAGGTTCAGCGACTCGGCGTGGCACAACGATTTGCCCGCTCCTTCGAGTACCGCACGGCGCGGGACGCGGCCGCGGGTTTTTGACGCCGGTTGACAGCCTTCGCGACGCACGTGGAAATTGCGAGACGCAGCGCGATCGGGAGAGGATCATGCCACCAGTCATTTTCTGGGACGTCGATACCCAGTACGATTTCATGCACGCCGACGGCAAGCTGTACGTGCCGGACGCGGAGCGCATCATCGGGAATCTGAAGCGTCTCACGGATTACGCGCACGCCAACGGCCTTCGTATCGTGGCGAGCGCGGATGACCACACCTCTGCGCACCCCGAGATCTCCGACTCGCCCGACTGGGCAACCACCTTCCCCCCCCACTGCATGCACGGCACCCCAGGCCAGAAGAAAATCCCGGAAACGGGCCTCCGCGATCCCTTGGTGATCGAGCCGGAACGAGCCGATACCAAGACGCTCGCCGAGCGCGTACGGGGGCACAAGGGAGACATTCTCTTTCACAAGCATCGGTTCGACGTGTTCACCAACCCGAACGTCATGACGGTGCTCGAGGCGCTCGCGCCCGCCGACATCGTTCTCTACGGCGTAGCGACCGATGTGTGCGACAAGGCGGCGATCGAGGGACTGCTCGAGCGTCGTCCACGGACGCGGCTGTTTGTCGTCACGGATGCGGTGAAAGGGATCGACAAGGACGTCTCCGAGCAGCTCTTGAAGGACTGGGGAGACGAGGGCGTCCGACTCGTGAAGACCAAGGAAGTGGTGGAGGAGGGGCTCGTCGAACAGCTCGTCCGCGCCACCGCATGACGGTCTCCCCGCCCGTCGCGCCGCCCGCCTTCGGGCGGTTTTTTCTGCCCGGGCCCACGGACGTTCACCCCGAGGTCCTCGCGGCCATGCAGCGCCCGATGATCGGTCATCGCTCGGGCGCGATGGAGCAGCTCCTCGCGGGGCTGGATGCCCCGCTGGGCCGGCTGTTCCGCACCTCACATCCCGTCCTGGTCGGCACGACATCCGCGACCGGATTCATGGAGATGGCCGTCCGTAACGGCGTGCGGCACAAGGCCCTGTCGCTCGTGAACGGCTCCTTCAGCGAGCGGTTCGCGAGCCTCGTGCGCGCCTGTGGCAAGGAATGCATCCGCCTCGATGTGCCCCTTGGCTGCGCCGTCGAGCCCGACATGCTGCGCGACGCGCTCCGCCGCACCCCCGTCGACGCGGTCACCGTGGTGCACTCGGAGACATCGACCGGGGTGCTTCAGGACGTGGCGGCGCTGGCCGCCGTCGTGCGCGAGTTCGACGACGTCCTGTTCCTCGTCGACGCCGTCACGTCTCTCGCGGGCTCTCCCGTGGAAACCGACGAATGGCAGCTCGATTTCGTGCTTACCGGCTCGCAGAAAGCGCTCGCGCTGCCGCCCGGCCTGGCGCTCGCCGTGGCATCGGACCGCATGCGCGAGCGGGCCAAGACGCTTCCCGCACGCGGGCTGTATTTCGACCTCATCAGCTTCCTCGAGGCCACGAGCAAGCATCAACCGACCAACACCCCGGCGATCCCCCTTCTTTTCGCGCTCCAGGCCCAGCTGGTACGCATCGAGCGCGAAGGCGGCGTGGAAGCGCGGTGGCGGCGCCACGAGGCGATGCGGCGCCGGGTCGAAGAGTGGAGCGAGCGGCACGGCGTGGCCTACTTGCCGCGCCACGGGCGCCGCAGCTGGACGGTCTCCTGCCTGAACGTGCCGCAAGGCAAGACCGCCAAGGAAATCGTCAGCGGCCTCAAACAGGCCGGCTGGACCATCGGCTCCGGCTATGGACCGCTCAAGGAGTCGACCATCCGTATCGGGCACATGGGCGACCACACCGTCGGCGGACTCGAAGAACTCCTGGCGCTGGTGAGCGGCCTCCTGGCGTGACGTCCTCCCAAGCCTACCGCGTGGTCGTGGCGGACAAGGTCGCCGAAACGGGGCTCAAGCTGCTGGCAGCCACTCCGGGCATCGAGGTCGCGAACTGCGCCGGCAAACCACGCGACGAGCTCGAACGAGCGCTGGCGTCCGCGCAAGCGCTCATCGTCCGCAGCGAGACCCGGGTGACCGCGGACCTGCTCACCCGCGGGCCCAATCTGCGGGTGATCGCGCGCGCGGGGACGGGGGTCGACAACATCGACGTGCCCGCGGCGACGCGGCGCGGGATCGCCGTGATGAACGCGCCGGGCGCCAACACCGTGAGCGCCGCCGAGCACGCCATGGGCCTCCTGCTCGCGCAAGCCCGTCATATCCCGTGGGCCGCCGAGGCAATGCGCCGGGGCGAGTGGGATCGGAAGCGGTTCGAGGGCACGGAGCTCCGCGGTAAGACGATCGGAATCGTGGGACTGGGCCGGATCGGCGGTCACGTAGCGCAGCTCGCGCGCGCGTTCGGCATGCAGGTCGTCGGGCACGATCCATATCTCTCCCCCGAGCGTGCCGCCGAGCTCCAGCTCAAGCTGTTGCCGCTCGAGCAGCTCCTGCGCCAGGCGGACGTCGTCACACTCCACGTCGCCCACACGGAGCAGACCCATCATCTCATCAACGCGGCTCGGCTGAAGCTCATGAAACCGACGGCGGTGCTCGTCAACACGGCGCGCGGTGAGCTCGTGGACGAGGCCGCCCTGGCGGACGCGATTGGCGAGAAGCGGATCGGCGGTGCCGCGATCGACGTGTTCGCCGTGGAGCCGCTGCCAGCCGACGCCCCGCTCCGAAAGCTCGAACGGGTGATCCTCACGCCACACCTCGCCGCGTCCACGGCCGAAGCGCAGGAGCGCGTGAGCGTGGAGATCTGCGGCGCCGTCCGCGACGCGCTGCTCGACGGCGATCTCTCCTTCGCGATCAACGTCCCGGGCATCTCGGGGGAGCTCTTGCGGAGGCTCGGGCCCTTGCTCGATCTGGCCCGCCGGCTGGGCCGCCTCGCCCTGGCGCTCGTGGATGGGCCGGTCAGGTCCGTCGAAGTGGATTACGGGGGCAAGGACGAAGCGGCGCCGCGCCCCGTGTTGATGGCGACCGTCGAAGGACTGCTCTCGGCGATGAAGGTCGAGCCGGTGAGTCTCGTCAACGCGTTGCTCATCGCCGAAGAGCGTGGGATTCGGCATGCCCGTCGAACGGGAACGGCCGAGCCCGGCTTCGAGACCACGGTCGGCGTCACGCTCGAGGCGGCGCGCGGGCGGGCCCGTGTCGCGGGCGCGGTACTCGGGAACGGCCACGGGCGCGTCATCCGGATCGATGACTATCACATTGACGTCGCCCCGGAGGGGTGGATGCTCATCATCCGAAATCGCGATGTCCCGGGCGTGATCGGGCGGGTGGGCACGCTGCTCGGCGGAGCGGGAATCAATATCGGGAGCTACAACCAGGCGCGCGTGCCCTTCCCGGGCCACGACGCGCTCGCGGCGATCACACTGGATCAGCCCCTCACCAACGGCGTGCTCGACGAGCTCGCGAAAGTACCGGACATCCAGCTCGTCCGGTTGGCGAACTTCGGGGACTAGTCCTACTCGTATCGCAGCGACTCCACCGGATCGACGGCGGCCGCCCGCCGTGCCGGCAGGAAGCCGGCCGCAAGCCCCACGGCGATCAGGATACTCACGCAGATGAGCGCGATCGGCCACGAGAGCTTGGGGCTGAGGATGTACTGCATGGCGGGATTCCCCTCGGTCGGGATGGCGTCGACGCCGAGCACGATGAGCGTGGCGACGGCGAGGCCCACGAGGCCGCCCGACACGGCGATCGCCATGGCCTCGAACAAGAACTGCGCCATGATGTGTCGCCGCCGGGCGCCGAGTGCCCGCTTGATGCCGATCTCCTGCGTCCGCTCCTTCACGACCACGTACATGATGTTGGCCACGCCGACACCGGCGATCAGGAGCGTGAAAGCGCCCACCAGCCCCATGAAGATCTGGATGCCGAGGCCAACCGCACTGGTCTCTTTTTCGTCCGCGATGAAGTCCCACATGCTCAGCGCCCGCTCGTCCGTAGGGTCGAAGCGATACTTCCGACCCAGCACACGGTAGAGATCCGATTTGACGAGCGGCCCGCGCGACGCGTCGTGCGGCTGTACGATCAGGTGACTCACGAACCGTAACCCATAGATGGTGCGAAACGTGGAGTAAGGAACGACGGCCCGCTCCGCGTCGGGTCCATTGTTGCTCGAGTCCTGGAATTTCTTCTTGAGGATCCCGACGACGGTGAACGGCAAGCCATCGACGACCACGACCTTCCCGACCGGATCTACGCCCTTACCGAAGATTCGGTCCGCCAGCTCGTTGCCGAGGAACAGCACACGCCGTTTCTGCGCGACGTCCACCCCGTTGATGAAGCGCCCGCCCGATGCCGGATCCATGTGGCGCATCGCCTGGTGATCGGGCCCGGCACCTTCGAGGTAGGCGTTGGTGCGCGTCTTTCCCAGCTGGAACGCGGTCCCCCAGCGCCCGTACGCGATGCTCCCCCGGTCGATGTCCGGGATCGCGCGCTCGATCAAGTCCAGGTCCTCCTCCACCAGCCGGATGCGCCGTCCTTGCGGCAACCCGGCGAACGTCTTGCTCGTCTCCCCGCCGTAGATCATGAAGATGCGCTCGCCTGCACCCAGCAGGCCGTCGCGGATCGTTCGCTTCAAGCCCTCGCCAAAGGCGAGCAGCAGCACCACCGCGAGGGTTCCCCAGGTCACCGCGAGGAACGTGAGCAGGGCTCGGGTGCGCTGCACTTTCAAGTCGCCGATGAAGTCCTCGAGCAGGATGCGGAACACGCCTAGCTCCGTAACGCGTCCACGGGGTCGAGCGCGGCCGCCCGGCGCGCGGGCATCAGGCCGGCGGCGAAGGCCACGAGGGCGAGCAACACCAGCGTCGCGGCCAGCACCGGAGGCGAAATGGTGGGGACGCCGACGAACTCCTTGATCGGCAGGCCGCCCAGCCCCAGGACCAGACCAAGCGACAGCAGCAAACCGAGCGTCGCGCCCATCGCGACGATCAGCAGCGCCTCGGCGAAGAACTGGCGCATGATGTCGCCGCGCGTGGCCCCGACCGCACGTCGCACGCCCACTTCGCGAGTGCGCTCCCGCACGACGATGTACATGATGTTCGCCACCCCGATGCCGCCGACGACCAATGTGAACGTGCCCACGATGGCGAAGAAGACGTTGAAAGCGATGAACATCTGATCGAAGCGCGTCTCCCATTCGCTGGTGTCCCAGAACGACAGGGCGTCCTTGTCGCTGGGGTCGAACTTGTACTTCAGCCCCAGGGTCTCGTACACGCGCCGCTCGGCGAGCTTGGTCACCTCGGGAGCCTTCGTGCGGTAGACGATGTCGTTCAGGAAACGATCGCCGAACAGTGCGTGGTGCGTCGTCGCGGGAATGAAGATCCGGTCCTTGTCGCGCTGCTGATACGAGGAATTCTGCAGCTTGGGGCGCATCACGCCAATCACGGTGAAGGGCGCATCATCCAGCAGCACCTGCTGTCCTACGGCTGCCTGGTCCCCGAACAGCAGCTGGGCGAGCTCGTCGCCCAACACCGCCACGCGGCGGCGGTCGGCGACATCGCGATCGTTGATGAAGCGCCCTCCCGCCTCGGGGATGATGTTGCGCATCACGCCGTAGACGGGGAGGATGCCCGTGATGGCGGGTGCGGCCGCCTTCACGCCACGCCGGACGCGCGCGTTGGTGTTGATGAACTCCGGACTGATCTGAGCGATCTCGCCCACTTCCTGAGCGAGCGTTTGCACGTCTTCCACCCGCAGCCGGATCGGGCGGCCATCTCCAAAGCCGGCGAACGGCTTGGTGGTGCGTCCGCCCCAGAGGATGACGATACGGTCACCCAGGCCGTGAAACCGCTTCTTCGTCTGGCGCTCGAGGCCGACGCCGAAGGCCAGTAGCACGACGACGGCTACGGTACCCCACGCGATGCCGAGCACGGTGAGGCCGGTGCGGAGCTTCTGGGCCTTCAGGTCGGCGACGAACTCGCGCCACACGTCAAGTGATCTCGCGTGGCGGTGGCTCTACGATCGAATCACCGGCCTGCAGCCCCTCCAGGACTTCGATATTGACGGCGTCGGACAGGCCCGTCGTGATGTGGCGCTCCTGGGTCTTGCCTGTGCCGTCACGGATGGTCACGAAGCTCGAGTCGTGCCGTTGGGTGATCAGTCGCTCTGGGATATAGAGAACGTTGTCGCGTCGGGCGATGATCACCTCCGCATTGGCCGAGTATCCGGCCCGCAGCGTGGCCCCTTCCACGTCGGTCAAGACGATCTCGACCGGAAACACCGTCGCCTGTTCTTCCTTGTGCGCCTTGAGCCAGATCTTGTCGAGCCGTCCCTTCACGATCGCGTTGGGCAGCGCGCCGATCTTGATCGTCACCGGCATGCCCGGCTGGAGCCGGCCCACGTCGATCTCGTCGACCGTGCCGCGGAAGATGAGGTCCTTCATGGCGGCCATCCGCATCAGCACCGTGCCCCCTTGATAGGGGGTGAGCGGCACCACGGCGTCGCCGATCTCAATGGAGTCGTCGAGGATGTAACCGTCGATCGGCGCGCGGACCACCGTCTCCACTTGCTCGCCGCCGCCTTCCACCTTACCGCCTTCCTGCAACGCGAGCCGCTCCTGCGCCAACGAGGACTGCGAGCGCGCTTCGTCGACCCGCTGCTGCGCCGTCTCCAGGTCGGCGGGTGAGATCAGGTTCTGGCTACGCAACTGCTGCTCTCGCCCCAGTTCACGTTCCAGGTTCTTGAGCTCGATCTGCCGCAGCTCCGCGGTGCGGCGCAGCTCCACGATTTCGAGGGGCGTCGGGTTGGGGGAGATCTCGAGCAGCGGCTGGCCCTTCTTGACCCAGTCGCCGACGCCCGCGAAGCGTTGCCCCACCACCCCGGAGAGCATCGACTTGACGCTCACCTCCACTCGGGGCTGAATCGTGCCCACCGCGAGCGCCTTATCGACCAGCGAGCCACGGACGACGGCCACGGCCTTCGG
>DASQIB010000127.1:0-10043 GCA_035631795.1 Gemmatimonadales bacterium
GCCGCTCGGTGAATCGCTCGTTGCCCGGCGGCCCTTTCGCGCGCCGCATCACACGATCTCGGACGCGGGATTGATCGGCGGAGGCTCCTACCCCCGGCCGGGCGAGGTCAGCCTCGCGCATGGCGGCGTGTTGTTCCTCGATGAGCTTCCCGAATTCCGCAAGAACGTGCTCGAGGTGCTGCGGCAACCGATGGAAGACGGTGTCGTCACCATCGCCCGCGCCGCGATGAGCCTCACGTATCCCGCCCGCTTCATGCTCGCGGCGGCGATGAACCCGTGTCCGTGCGGCTACTTCGGCGATCCCCAGCACAATTGCGTGTGTGGGCCACTCGGCGTGGAGCGCTATCTAGCCCGGGTCTCGGGCCCGTTACTCGACCGGATCGACATCCACCTCGAGGTGCCCGCGGTCAAGTACCGGGCGCTCGCGGACCAGGGCGGCGGCGAGCCGAGTGAAGTGGTGCGGGAGCGGGTGGACCGGGCGCGGGCGGTCCAGCGCGAGCGCTTCGCGGCGCGGCCCGGAGTCTACGCGAACGCGCACATGTCGGCTCGCGATATCCGCACCTGTTGTCGCATCTCGGACGGGGCGGACGCGCTGCTGCGGACGGCGATCACCCGTCTCGCCCTGTCGGCACGGGCGTACCATCGGA
Source organism: Gemmatimonadales bacterium (assembly GCA_035631795.1). Classification (GTDB taxonomy): domain Bacteria; phylum Gemmatimonadota; class Gemmatimonadetes; order Gemmatimonadales; family GWC2-71-9; genus AG41. The sequence goes on from DASQIB010000127.1 coordinate 648, forward strand.
TCCTCAAGATCGCCCGGACCATCGCCGATCTCGACGGAGCGGCCGACCTGGAGCCCAAACACGTGAGCGAAGCGATTCAGTACCGCAGTCTCGACCGGCGGGGGCTGGGATGAAGGCTCAGCAGCTCTTGCCTGAGCAACGGTCCGGAGCGAGCATTGCGAGATGCGACTCACGTCGGTCGGTCCTTGCGGCTTGCTCGCTGTATTGACACTCTGCCCGCTGCGTGCCCAGCGCCCACCGTCATCCGGATATCCCGTTCCCCCGCGCCCGTTACCCGAAGCTGACGAAATCGCTCTCGCGATCAGCGCGGCGCCGGCCGAGATCTCGGCTCACGCCGACGTCTACGTCCTCCGCGGCACGAATTACGTAAAGGTGCGCAGCGGCACCAACGGGTGCGCGTGCCTGGTCGCCCGCGACCTGCACGAAGGGAGCCGCTATCCGATCTGCTACGACCAGGAGGGCGCGCGGACGTCGCTGCGTCGGGAGATGATGGAAGGGTCGCTGCGCGCGCAGGGTCTGTCGGAAGCCCTTGTCCAGGGCAGCGTGACCGCCGCATACGCCAGCGGGGAGCTCCGCAGGCCGGCCAAGCCGTCCCTCGCCTACATGATGTCGCCGCACCAGGTGTTGTTCTCGTCGCCGGATTCCGCCGGAGTCCGCGTCGGGGCCTGGGCACCGCACGTGATGCTCATGCTGCCGAACGTCGCGCCGGACCAGCTTGGTCTCGCGCCGGAGTCGCAGGTGAGCGTCATTCAGATTCACAGGGAAGGCGCGGGGCACTCGGAGCTGATCGTGAAGGTGCCCACCTGGTCCGACGGTACGCCGGTTACGCCTCAGTAACGCCGATCTCTTCATGTCCAACAGCCGCGGCGGCACGCCCACGCTCCTCGGCCTTCCCTACGATGGCAGCTCGTCGTTCCGGAAGGGCCCGGCGGCCGCCCCGCCGGTAATCCGCCAGGCGCTGCATTCCGCGGCGGGAAATCCGTGGACGGAGACCGGTATCGACCTCTCGGCGACGGGGGCGCTCGCGGACGCGGGCGACGTGCCGCTCACCAGCGGCGCGGACGCGCGGGCGAAGATCGAAGCGTCGGTCCACACGCTCCTCGAATCGGGCGGCCGCCCGATCGTGCTCGGCGGCGACCATTCGATCAGCTATCCGGTGGTCCGCGCCGTGCGCTGGTTCCACCCCCACCTCAGCATTCTCCATTTCGACGCGCACCCTGATCTCTATCCCGAGTTCGAAGGCGACCGATTCTCGCACGCGTGTCCCTTCGCCCGCGTGCTCGAGGAGAAGCTGGCCGATCAGCTGGTGCAGGTCGGCATCCGCACCATGAACGCGGTCCAGCGCACGCAGGCCGAGCGTTATGGGGTGGAGGTGATCGACATGCGGGCGTGGAGCGTCGGACGGCGTCCTAGGCTGCGCCATCCCGTGTACGTCTCGATCGACACCGATGCGTTCGACCCAGCCTTTGCGCCGGGCGTGTCGCATCGCGAGCCCGGAGGCCTGAGCGTCCGCGACGTGCTGACCGTGCTCCATGGCGTGAGCGTGCCGATCGTGGGCGCGGACGTGGTCGAGCTCAATCCCGAGCTCGATCCGAGCGGCGTGACGGCGAGTGTGTGCGCGAAGCTCGTGAAGGAGCTCGCGGGGAAGATGACTAGGTCGGCGGGATCGTGATGTTGATGACGTCGCCAGGCTTCACCGAAATCGTCTCGCTGATCGGGTTCCCCCGGCCGCCGATCGGGTGTACCTCGAATTGCAGCTCCGTGCCGTACCCGATCACGTCCGGCCGCACCATGAGAATCTGCTTCGAGAGCCCAGGCACCATGCCGAGCCGGATGCGCTGGCTGCCACGGATCAAGTACACGTTCATGTCGAGGAAATTCTGATTGTCCACCGTGACCGCCACCTCGGCCTGAGGATTGATCGGCTCGGCGACGCGGTGATGACACGCCCCTACGCCGGCGACGATCGCCGCGAGGAGGAGGGGGCCTGCGAGGCGCGCATGCATCATGGAGAAGTATACCCCGACAACTGGCGCGGTGCCGGGCCGCCCCCTATCCTTCTGCCGCCACTCAACCACACGCCATGATCGACTGGGTGCAAACCCATCTCGGCATCAGCCCCGAGCTGCAGCTGCGAATCTTCGCCACCCTCGGGACTGTGGCCGGGTTGTGGGTGCTGCAGAAGCTCATCCTGGCGTTGGTGTACCGGCGGGTGCACGATCCCTGGAGCCGCTACCGCTGGCGGAAGAGCCTCACCTACGTCTTCATGGTGGCCGGCATCGCGATCGTCGGCCGCATGTGGTTCGCCGGGGTCCAGGCGCTCGCCACGTTCTTCGGTCTGCTCTCCGCCGGCCTCGCCATCGCGCTCAAGGAGCCCGTCTCGAACCTCGCCGGCTGGGCGTTCATCATGTGGCGGCGCCCCTTCGAGGTGGGCGATCGGGTCCAGATCGGCGAGCACGCCGGGGACGTGATCGATCTCGGCGTGTTCCAGTTCACCCTCAACGAGATCGGCGGGTGGGTACAGGCCGATCAATCGACCGGCCGGATCATCCATGTCCCGAACGGAAAGGTGTTCACCGATCCGGTCGCGAACTACAACAAGGGATTCCGCTACATCTGGAACGAAGTCCCCGTCGTGGTCACGTTCGAGAGCGACTGGCGGAAGGCCAAGCACATCCTGGGCAAGATCGCCGTCAAGCACGCGGAGCATCTCACCGCCCAGGCGGAGCAGGAGCTCCTCGCCGCCTCGCAGCAATACCTCATCAATTACCGGAAACTCACGCCGATCGTGTACACGAACGTCGTCGATTACGGTGTACAGCTGACCATCCGCTATCTGATCGAGCCCCGCAAGCGCCGCGGCACGGAGCACGCCATCTGGGAGGACATTCTCACCGAGTTCGCCGAATGCCCGGACATCGACCTGGCCTACCACACGACGCGGGGGTTCAAGTACACGGAGGAGGGAAAGCCGGGTCTGCGGGCGCCGTCGGTCGCCCCCGACGCGCACAGCCCGGTGGACGACTGACGCCCGTTACTGCTCCAGCACCTCGTAATGCGTGACGGTGGGCTCGAGCTCGAGGAGGTAGTCGCGGTCCTCTGGGTAGTAGTGAGCGCGCTCCGGGTCGTCGCCCGCGAAGGTCCGAACCGCGTCCATCGAGTCCCAGTACGAAATGAAGACGAAGTGCGTCTCCGCTCCGACCGTGCGCCGCAGTACCTCGACGCCGCGGTTCCCCGGCGTGGCGCGACACTCTTTGACGCCGGTGCGGCGAAGATACTGGGCGTAAGCCTCGCCCTTCGCGGCCGGCACGGCGCCGTGCCAGTACCGCGCGATCAGCGGACGCTTAGATGCGCTCGAGCTCGCTGACAGTCCGTTCATTGCGGACATTCCCCGTGTTGAGCGTGGACTTGGGTTCGAGCAGCAGTACGTGCGTCTCCTCCGGCGCGATCGGCAGATGCTCCACGCCCCGCGGCACGATCGCGAATTCCCCCTCGTGCAACCAGACGTCGCGATCACGAAACCTGAGCTGCAACCGCCCCTTCACGACTAAGAAGAGCTCGTCCTCCGCTTCGTGATGGTGCCACACGAACTCACCCTTCAGCTTGACCAGCTTCACATAGTGATCGTTGAGCTCGCCGACGATCTTCGGGCTCCACAGATCGTGGAACGAGCGGAGCTTTTGGGCCAGGTTAACGCTGTCCATGAGACACTCCTCAGGAGGCTGCTTGTCGGATAGTTGGACTGTCGGACGGTCCGACCGTAGCTGCGCCTTCAGTCCGACGGTCCGACTGTTTGGCGGTCCGACTGAAGAGCTGGATCCATACGACTGCGCCGATGATCAGCGCCATGGCCACGAACGTCCGGGCGGTCACCGGCTCGCGCAGCAGCAGCCATCCGAGCAACACGGCGATCACCGGGTTCACGTACGCGTAAGTCCCGACGATGGTCGCCGAGGCGTTGCGGAGGGCGTACGTGTACGCGCTGTAGCCGATGATCGAGCCGAAGACGACGAGATAGGCGAGCGCGCCGACGCCGCGGCCGGTGAGGTGCCAGCGGCTCCATTCGCCGAGTAGGGTGCCGACGAGGGCCGTCGCGGTGCCGCCCACCACCATCTGGATGGCCGCCCCGACGTAGGGGCTCGTCTCCGTCTTGTGCCGCTTGCCGTACACGGAACCGATCGACCAGGAGGCGCTGGCGCAGGTGAGTGCGATGGGCCCCCGCAGATCGGCGCGGAGGATCTCCGCCGGGCTCGCGCCCACCAGGAGCGTGGTGCCGAGGAAGCCCAGGAGCAGTCCCGCCACGACGCGCCAGTTCAAATCGCCCGAGCCGCCCGGGACGATCGCGTCGAAGAACGCCATCCACAGCGCGACCGTGACCACGAAGATGCTCGCGATTCCCGACGCGATGTACTGCTCGGCCCATACCACGAACGCATTGCCGCCCGCGAGGAGCAGCACGCCGACGGTCGCCTGCGTCCGCCAGTCCACCGCCCGCCGGGGCAGGGAATCGCCCAGCGCGAGCGCGACCGTGAGGAGCAGCAATCCGGCGATGACGAAGCGGAGACCTGCAAAGAGGAACGGAGGCAACACCCCCACGCCGACCCGGATCGCCAGATAGGTCGAGCCCCAGACCACGCACACCACGAGGTATGCAAAGAGCGCTCTCCCGCGCAGCCCGGCCATCAGTCGAGCTCCACCGGGACGAACCCCGGCTTCTCGAACAACGTGCTCAGGACGATCGTGGTGCGGGTGTCCATCCGGGCCTGTCGCGCGGGGCCGCGCAGGTCGCGCAACAGGCCCTGCAGGCTCTCGAGGTCGGGCGCCGCCACCTTCAGGATGTAGCAGTCTTCGCCCGCCACGTGGTGACACTCGAGGACGCCCGGGTGCTTCTCCATCTCGCGCATCCGCGGCTCGTCGCCGACGTAGTCGGAATTTCCGTAGCGTACAGCGACGAACGCCGTCACCGGAAACCCGGCCTTCGCGCGATCCACGCGCGCCCCGTAACCGCCGATGTATCCCGCTTCCTCGAGTCGCTTCACGCGCTCCATGACAGCGGGCCGTGAGAGCCCGACTTCGTCGGCGAGGGCCTGATAGCTCGAGCGGCCGTCGGTCGCGAGCACGCGCAGAATCTTGCGATCGACGGCATCCAACTCGGTCTTGTGCGCCATTTCGGAGCCTCGGTAGGTTTGCGACCTACTAGACGTCAACGTTCGGTGCTTGTGGTGAACGTATCATAAGCCTAGCAGGTTTCCTGCCTACGAACTATCCGGTTTTGATGGGGGAATTGTCCTTTGATGGAGACAATCTAAGTCATTAGTATTTCGCCATGTCGAACCCTCTCGCGCGCTTGCGGGCGTTGGTCCGCACCTACTCGTCGGCCCTGGTGGGCTATTCGGGTGGCGTCGACTCCGCACTCGTAGCGGTCGTGCTGCGCCAGGAGCTGGGCAGGGAGAAGATGTTGGCGGTGAGCGGTCGGAGCGCCTCGTACCCCGCACCCCAGTGGGCGGCCGCCCGGGCTGTCGCGGAGCAATTCGATCTGCCGCTCCGGGAGCTCGAGACGCACGAGCTCGAGGATCCCAGGTACCTCGCGAATCCCACGAACCGGTGTTTTTTCTGCAAGACCGAGTTGTGGCGGCAGCTCGTCCCCGTGGCTCGAGCTTGCGGACTGGCCGTCGTGTGCGACGGTACGAACGCCGACGATCTCGGCGAGCATCGGCCGGGATATGCGGCGGGGCGGGCCGCCGGTGTACGCTCGCCGCTCGCCGAGGCCGGTTTGACCAAAGCCGACGTGAGAGGCGCCGCCCGGGAGCTCGGGCTGCCCGTCTGGAACGCGCCCGCCGCACCCTGTCTGTCGAGCCGGATCGCCTATGGGCTGTCGATCACCCCGCGACGGCTTGGACAAGTGGAGCGCGCCGAAGCATACCTGCGTGAGCTGGGTGTCACCGGCGATCTACGCGTACGCCACCACGGCGACCGCGCGCGGATCGAGGTGGAGGCAGCGTGGATTGCCTGGATGACCGATCGGTTCCCGCTCGTGCAGGAGCGCCTTCTGGCCTTGGGATTCGCGCGCGTGGAGATCGATCCACGCGGCTACAGGCGCGGCAGCCTGCTCGCCCCCGTCAATCGAGCGTGAGGCTGTTCGTCGCACTCAACCTTCCACCGCCGGTTCGCGACGCGTTGTGGGCTGCAACGGCGCCGCTCCGCGAACGGGGACTACCCGTCAAGTGGGTGCGCGGGGAAGGCATCCACGTTACGCTCAAGTTTCTCGGTGACGTGGAAGATGAACGGGACACCGAGCTCCGGGACGCGCTGGGCCGGGCCGTCGCTGGCGCGCAGGCGCTGCCGCTCGCGCTCGGCGGCTTCGGCGCATTTCCGGACCTCCGGAGGCCTCGCGTGATCTGGGTCGGCATCGCGCCCGAGCCGGCGCTCGAGATCCTGCAGGACCACGTGGAGCGGGCGTTCGCCCCGCTCGGCTTCCCGACGGAGGCCCGGGCGTTCCGCCCCCATGTCACTCTGGGACGCGCCACGCGCGATGCCCGGCCGGCGGCCTTTGGCGGTCTGGAGGCGGCGCTCGCGCCGCTCACCTTTGCGGAGACGGCGCTCGTGGAGTCCGTCGATCTGATGCAGAGCACGCTCCAATCGGGAGGTGCGGTGTACCACGTGAGACACCGTGAACGGTTGCCTTAGGGGGCTCTTTCGGCTCGCGCTGCTCGCCGTCGTCTTCGCGATGGCGCTCGTGGCTTGGTGGTTCCGGGAGCCGATCCTCCATGCGGCCTCCCGCTGGCTCGGGCCGCGGCGCACGGCCCTCCCGCCGGTGTCGGACACGGCGGTCGGGGCGCCGACCCCAAAGGCCCTTTCCTCGAGTCAGACCAAGTACGACAAGCTCAAGAAACCCGTCGGCCCCGACTCGGTTATCCTGTCGCCCAATGAAATCGCTTCGATGATCGGGAGCGGCATCGACTGGTCGGTGCGGAAGAGCTTCGACTCGCTTCGTGTGGAGCTCCTCGAGGGGACTGTCGCCGTGTACTGCCGCCTCGACACCCGCGTCATCCCACCGGACGCGATCGGCCCGCTCGCCGGCATGCTCAATCCCATGGAGCCGCTCCGGATCGCCGGGCCGCTCCGCATCGACCGGCCCGGGATCGCCCACTTCACGGTGCAAGAGCTGTCGCTCCGCGGTTTCCCGTTTCCGGGACCCGTCGTGAAGCAGCTGGCCCAGCGAGTGGCCGGCGCGGACTCGACCGGGGCGGTGCCGCTGCGTGTGTCCCCGACCTTCGTCGACGTGGCGATCCATCCCACCGGGGTCGTCCTGTACCGGCGCCGGCGGAGGAGCCTGTGAATCGGCGCGTCCTCGTGGTGGACGATGAAAAAGGCATTCGCGAGGCGTTGCAGCAGGTGCTCGAGTACGAAGAGATCGAGGTGCAGGCGTGCGGGTCGGGATCGGAAGCGCTAATCCGGTATGCCGAATTCCGCCCGCATCTCGTCTTCCTGGATGTGAAGATGCAGGGGATGGACGGGCTCGAGACGCTGCGCAAGCTGCGCGAGCTCGACGCCCGTGCGCAGGTCGTCATGATCTCCGGCCATGGGACGATCCAGACGGCGGTCGAGGCCACCCAGCTCGGCGCCTACGATTTCCTCGAGAAGCCGCTCGACACCGATCGCATCCTGCTCACGCTGCGGAACGCCCTGCAGCATCTCGATCTGACCAGCGAGAACGTGCGCCTCAAGGCGGAGGTGCACGCACAGTACGAGATCGTGGGGTCGAGCCGCGGCGTGAAGCACGTGATCGAGCGTATCGAGAAGGTGGCGCCGACCGCCGCCCGCGTGCTCATCACCGGGGAGAACGGTACCGGCAAGGAGCTCGTCGCCCGTGCGATCCACACGCTGTCGACGCGGGCGCGCGGGCCGTTCGTGGAAGTCAATTGTGCGGCAATCCCCACCGAGCTGATCGAGAGCGAGCTCTTCGGGCACATGAAGGGAAGCTTCACCGGCGCGTTCGCCGACCGGGCGGGAAAGTTCGAGCTCGCCGACGGTGGGACGTTGTTCCTCGACGAGATCGGCGACATGAGCCTCTCGGCCCAGGCGAAGGTCCTGCGCGCGCTGGAAGAGGGCGTCATCTCCCGGGTGGGATCGGGGAAGACGCTCGAGGTGGACGTGCGCGTCGTGGCCGCGACCAACAAGGACCTGCAAGCGGAGATCGCCGCCGGCCGCTTCCGGGAGGACCTGCTCTATCGCCTGAACGTCGTCCCCATCGACGTCCCGCCGTTGCGCGCGCGCCGCGCCGACGTTCCCCAGCTGGTCGAGCACTTCGTCGCCCAGATGGGGCCCGGTGGCGGGGGTGGGGGGCTCCCGGCCAAGCGGTTCGATCCGGAAGCCGTGAAACGGCTCGCCGCGCACGACTGGCCGGGCAACATTCGCGAGCTCAGGAACGCCATCGAGCGACTCCTGATCCTTGCGCCCGGGCCCGTCGTGACCGTGGAAGACGTCGAGCGCGTGGCCGGGGTCGGATCGGTCGACGGGGGCGCGGGGGGAGGAGGGGGAGCGGCGCGGGGAGTGGGCGCGGCGGACGTCATGAACGCGCCGTGGATGCGTGCCGCGACCTTCGAGGAGTTCAAACAGGTGGCGGAGCGCACTTACATTTTGGCGAAGCTGAAAGAGAACGACTGGAATGTGTCGGAGACGGCGCGCACATTGGAGATGCCGCGCAGCAACCTCTACAAGAAAATCGAGCGCTACGGGCTCGCCCGAGGGGGGGGGTAGTGGTCGAGAAGGAACGAGATTGGGACAAAGAGATGGCGGAGGTCGACCGGCTGCTGAAGAAGCTGCCGAACGCCGACCCCACGCTCGGCCGAGGGGGCGGGGGCGAGCCGACCCTCCGGCGCCAGGCCCTGAGCCCCAGCCCCGTCACCGGGACCGGCGCGGTCTATGGGGCAGCGGGCCGCCTCGGGACGTGGCTGAAGGTCGGCCTCGGCGTGTTAATCGGCATCGGGGTCGCGCCGGGCGTCTGGCCCTACTCCCACGGGTGCGGGTTGCGGGTGATGTTCTACCTCCTGGGCGTGACGACGGTCATCGCCGCTGGCGTGTGGGCCAGCGTCTCGTCGTGGCGGCGACGGCTCGGATTTGCCCACGTCATCTCGCAAGTCCTCATCATCTGGGGCGTCCTCCTGATGACGCGGGAAGTGCTGCCGCGCGTCGGCGCCAAACCGGCAGCCCCATGGCTCTGCCCCGACGTTCCGCAGCCCCGCTAGCACACCGGACACCAGACACCTGACATCGGACACCGGACATCCCATGCCCGAGAACTTCAAGAACTTCATCGCCGGCGAGTGGGTGGCCCCGCGCACGGGCGCGTACTTCGAGAACCGCAATCCCGCGGACTGGAACGACGTCATCGGC
>DASQIB010000128.1:0-29106 GCA_035631795.1 Gemmatimonadales bacterium
GTCGTCGTCCACACGCCGCTCGTACCTGCCGGCACGAGCGGAGCGGCGCTCTGATCCCACTGATTGAACGTCCCTGCGACGGCGACGCGCCGTGCGCCGGGCGCGTACAGCACGAACCGGACGAACACGGAGTCTCGGGAGGCGACTTGAGTGCCCGGGGTCGGGGAGGCGGCGGGGCGGGGGCGCACCACCAGGGTTGCTAACGCCGCCGCCGCGGCGAGCGCACCGCTCCAGACCACCCAGGGCCGAACGCGCACTCGCAGCTCGACGTCGCGCGGCGCATGGAGCCAGCGCCATGCCCGCCGAGCGGGTGAAGACGCGTGCGCGCGAACCGCGGCCATGACCCGCTGCTCGACCGCCGGCGACAGCGTTACGGGAGCGGGATTCGCCGCCTGAATCAGGCGGACGGCCTCCTCGCCTTCCGCGCGGAGGTCTCGAGGCAGGTCGGAGAGCGAGAGCTCTCCGTCCAGCACTTGCTTCACCAGCGGGTGGTAACCGGCCATCTATAGGTGTCCCTTCATCAGGTCTCGCAACCGATCATACGCGCGATGCATCCGCATCTTGAGCGATGCGACAGTCGCGCCCGTGATCTGCGCGATCTCCTCGTATGCCATTCCCTCGACATGCTTCAACACGAAAACCTCTCGCTGCTCCGCGGTCAGATGCCCTAGCGACCGCTCCAACGCCGTCTGGCGCTCCAACTGGTCGTACGCGCCGTCCGGCCGGTCCGGGGCCGCGAATCCGTCATCTCCCGGAGTGAGCGGCCGCTCCCGCTGTCGCCGCCGGCGCTCCGCGAAACAGCGGTTGCGCAGGATCAGGAACAGCCATCCGGCGAACTTGCTCGGGTCGCGGCAGTCAGCCAACCGGTCGAACGCGCGGACCAACGCATCCTGCACCGCGTCCTCGGCGATGTCGCGCGACCCCAGCATGCGCGCGGCGTAGCGTGCGTAGCGGTCCCGATAGCGCCGGACTAACACTGCGTACCGGTCGATGTCCCCCGCCAGCACCGCCCGCACGACCTCCGCGTCCGATGCTTCGGCCTCAAGACCCAACCGACCCCCCGCCGGATGTTTGTGCTGCTCATGCTAGAGGACAGGGGCGACGCGGGCAACCGGTCCCAGCTAAAGAGTGTCAAGCCGGAACCCAGGTAACGCGCTGCCCCAGGCGGACTTCGGTTGGAAGCGTTACCTGAGCGCGCCGGCCGCTCTCTTCTATGGCGAAGGGGGAACGCGTAAATGCCCGAGAAGACTGCCCCGATGGCAGATCGCCACCTACTGAGCAGCATCGCCCCTGGCGATGTGGACGCCCTGCGGACCCTTTGCGAGCGTCACAGCACGAGCGTATACGCGCTCGCCTTTGCGATTCTGATGCACCCGGGGGAAGCCGAAGAGATCGTCGCCGAGACATTCTCCTATGCCTGGAGCGCGGCGGCGCAGTTCGCGGACTTGGCCAACCGTTCCGTATCCGGGTGGCTGATGGAGGTTGCCCGCAGTCGAGCGAACGGTCTACTCCTGGCGCGTAGTTGGCCGGGGCGGGGTCACGCTATCAAGGAGTTCGCATGATTCGCACTGTTCTTGGTGTCGTAGCGGCCCTTGGGCTGCCGACCGTTGCCGCGCAAACGCCGCAAATCCCGAATGACCATGCGTCTGACCAGGGGAAGGCGATGGTCGCGCTGCATTCGCAGGGCGCCGCGCACCGCGCGACGCGTCGGCGCGGCGATGTCGTGACGCCTCCGGCGGCCCCGGGGACGCGCAATCCGAACGCCGCGACCCCAGCGGTTCCGGCGACGCCGGCGGTTCCTGGTCACGGCGCCGGCCCGACCATCCCGGCCAAGCCGGCCACTCCGGCGGTTCCCGCTCACAAGGGCGGTCAGTCGGGCAACCACCGACCCTAGAGGGCACTACTAGATAGATAACGCGACACAGGGGCGCAGCCATGCTGCGCCCCTGCTCGTTTTTCCCTAGCTTTGCTCGCGTGAAATATGCCGTCATCGCGTGGCTCGCGGTCACCGGTCTTGGTGCGGCACCGGGCGCGGGGGCCGCCCAGACCGATGCGTCTTTCGGCCTAGGTGTTGGCACGGTGCGATACGCCGGCGGGTCGAGTTTCGGCTCGGCCGTCGTGTCCCCCGGTCTGCGCTACTCCTCGACGTCATTCGTGGCCGAAGGATCCGGAGCAGTAGCATCCCTGCCGTTCGCGTGGTCCAGTCAGGCCCGGGCGAGTCTCTGGGGCGTGGTCGCCCAGCTCCCGCGCGGGCTGCGGATCGCCGGCGAAGCGACGTTCGCCGGCACCACGCTGAGTAACGGGGGCGGATCGACGGCCGCGGCGCACGGCGTCGGCGAGGTGCTGTGGACGCGCTCGAACTGGGGGCTGGGTCTGGGCGCGGGGCCTTCGACCGGGATGATCAGCGGCGCGCTGCCGGTGGTGGCCCTTCACACGCGAGCGCGGGCGTGGTGGCGGCTCGGGGAGGAGGCGGCAAACACCTCCACCGAGCTGCAACTGCTCGCGGAACCGACGCACTTTCCCGACGGCTGGTTCACGGACGTCGGAGCGGGTGCGACCGTGGAGCGCCGGCGCGTGGTCGCCTCGGTGTGGCTCGCCGGGCGGCTGGCGGGTGGGCCGGAATCCAAGGCCGCGGGTAGCGCACTCGTCCAGGTGTACGTGAGCCGTCGCGTGTCGATCGAGCTCGGGGGCGGCAGCTACTTGAACGACCCGTACCAGGATCTCCCCCGTGCCGGTTTCGTGACCCTCGGCGTGCGCCTGCACGGGACCCCGCGGCCGATTTACGCCCCTCCAACCGCGCCGCTCATCCCGCTTACTCCCGAAGTGCGTGGCGACAGTCAGGTGGTGCAGTTCCGGATGCCGGGCGCCAAGCAAGTGGCGATCGCCGGCGATTGGAATGCGTGGCAGCCGTTGGCATTGCGCACGCTGGGTGACGACGTGTGGGAGGCCGCGCTGCGCCTCAACCGAGGCGTCTATCATTTCAACCTGCTGGTCGACGGGTCGGACTGGGTCGTGCCGAGCGGCGTCGCGACGGTTTCGGACGGGATGGGCGGGATGGTGGCGGTGCTGATCGTGCCGTAGTGTAGAGGGTCCCTCTCTCCGGAGTGTGCAATGGGCAAGATCAACTGGGGTCGGGTGATCCTGGGCGGGCTGCTCGCGGGGGTGGTGTTGAACATCGTGGACTTCCTGACCTACGGCGTCTGGCTCAAGCCGGACATCGCGGCGGCGATGACCGCGATGGGCAAGCCAGCGGGCGCGATGGACCAGGCGATCCCGATCTTCGTGCTGGTCGACTTCCTCTACGGGATCGGGCTCCTGTGGCTCTACGCGGCGATCCGGCCGCGCTACGGCCCGGGTCCGAAGACCGCGGTCATCGCGGGACTCGCGTTGTGGGTTTTCGCGGGTCTGCTGCAGGCGATCAGCCAAGCGCCGATGGGAACGATGCCACAGCGGGTGATGACGATTGGCACGTGCGTGGCGCTCATCGCGTTTCCGGTGGCGGGAGCAGTGGGAGGATCGATCTACAAGGAAGTCTGAGCGACGATCCCGAAACACAACGGGGCGCGGAGTCATCCGCGCCCTGGGCGGGTCTTGCTCGATGCGTCGCGCCAGCTCGATCACGGACGCCAGGCCGTCGCCCGCCTTTTCTCGAGCCGGCTATGCCAAAAGCCACTGACCAGCCTACGATCAGCGAAACCCCGCAGGACCACACCTTGGCTACGGGCGGGCAGACAATCCGAGTTCTACGGAAAGCAAGTTCTGCCTCCATCCAGTGGCTACACCTGCGCCGTCGGGCGAGTGGATGGTACCTGGGGCGCCGTGGCAGAACCCCACGCGCGGCCTGAGAGCACTCCCCCAACCCCCGATCGGGACTTCCCAGCCCGCACCGAGCGTGAACCCCCACCCCGTGCCTGAGTGGTAGATGGTATCTCGTGAAATTGGCACAATAGGGTCCCCCGTTCCCTTTCCCAGTACGTAGTAGGAAAGCCCGGCTCCCCCGTCAACGAAGGGCCCGCCGCTGTTGCGTGGGTAGTAGGACACCAAGAGGGTCCCCGTGCCAATTACTGGGGTTGGTGCTGACTTCAACTCATGCAACCACTGACGCCACTCTGCGCCGAGTTGCAGATGTGGATTGGGCGTCCCTCCAACTGCGAAAGCAACGGCCCAACCTCCTAGTCGTGGGCTACCGCTACAAGTGTCGCAGGAAAAGCTCGCCGACCCGACCCCCAAGCCGACTCTAATCCAGAACCCGTGTCTATCGGCCTGCCCGTACGCGGAGACAACGCTCGCGAACGCCAGAACGCCGATCAGGACTAGCCGGCGACCGATCGTGTCCTTACCCTCCCCCGGTGACGGGAACGATGCGCCGTAGCGCAGCACGGTAACCCGTCACGAAAAAGGGAAACCTGCTCGTCCGGAAATGCGTACCCGCGACGTGGGCTCTTCGGTAATCAGCCTGATGTACCCCGGGGATCCCCTTCGGGTGCTGAGCGCGGGTGGGGGTTTCGCCAGAACATCGCCGACGACACCGCTCGCAAGCGCCAACGTTGGTTTCGATCGACGGTCCGGCGCCCAAGCGAGCTTGCCGCCCAAGCTTTCTTGACGCCGGACCGGTTCTGGCCGCTCATCCACCTATCGTCCCCCAACTCACAATGTGGGGCCCCAGCCGGGAGGGAACCCGCCTGGGAAGAAGGAAGGAGGGAGAACTGGGATAACGTTCGGTATCCCGGGCGGGAAAGAGTTGGGGAACGGATTCCCGCCGCCCACGAGGTCGCCGGGCACTGACGCTGCGCCCGTAAACGCGGAGAAGGCGTCGGAATGCGGCCAGACGGCATAGATCGCGGGAACGACCATGAAGAGTCCGATGTCTACGAGGCCGTTCCAAGGCGCGCACTGGCTCGCGTCCGTCAGGTCCTTGTCCCACCAGGGCCCCTCGTGTATCAGCCCAACTAGGAGGGCAGCGTAAAGCGCATAGCGTCGCGGCTTATGAAATGCGGCGTCCAACCCTACGATCAGTCCGCCTATCGCCAGGTGTTCGAGCGCGAACTGCACAGGTTCCTTCCAGGTACACGTCCCGCTCGGATCCCACCCGTTGACAGGGTCGTTCCGTACGAATGCGTATAGGTTAATTCCACCGCTAAGGCCGATTGGGTCTTCAGACACGAAACGGCCCAGAGCCGGATCGAGGTAGCGGGCGCGATCGTAATAGAGCTGAGTTTCCGCGTCGTATTCCCGTCCGGCAAACATGATAGAGTTCGGAATCGTGCTGCTGCCGTTCCCCTGCACGGTCCCGAAAGCATCGTACCGATATTGGTTATCGATCGTTGTACCCGCGTTGGTGTGCGCCAGCAACGCGAGGGCGTTCCGGGAGTAGTCTTGGACATAGTAGTATGTGCTATCCCCGCGATCGTGACGGAGCACGGTCGCGACGTTGTCCATCTCTGGATAGTACGTATACCCGGCGACACGGTTGCCTAGTGTATCGAGTTGGGCGAGCAGCGACTGGCCGTCCCACAGATAGCGGTTGGTGCCGTTCGCAGTCGATTTGCGCACACGCCGTCCCCAGCCGTCATAACCGAAACCAACCCGTCCGCTTAGAGTACCCGTACTATCGCGCGTCCGCACACTATCGAGACGCCCGAGGGCACTCCAGAACAATGAGTCCGTGCGCAAGACCTTCGTGGTATCGAGTGCGCTCAGCGCGCGCTTTGCGACCATATTCCCGGCTGCATCGTAGTCCATCCGGAAGGTCTGCCACCGCAGAAGGCGATTAGCTGACCCGATGCCGCCGTTCGACGCCGAGGGATCTTTGCGATTCTCTACGGAATCGTAAGTGTAGGTTGTCGAGCCGATGAACGTGGTCGAGCTGATGCAGTGGTATCCCCCACACACAAAGACGCACGAGGAGCCCTGGCGGTTGGAATCGGCGTACTGGACAAGGTCGCCTCGTGGACCGTAGGAGAAGCTGCGGCTCGTGTCCGGATTGGCCAGGGACCCATGATAGCGCGTCGCCAAACGTCCGGCGTTATCGAAGTAGTACGCGGTCCCGAGAGCACCCGTGACCGTCGGATCGCTGAACTGCACTTGGTCGGTGCGGTGCGTCCACGGATAGCTGTGCGTTGCGGTGAGATTGTTCAGTCCCGTCAGCGTCCGGATACTGTCCATCGCTTCGGCGCTGTAGATGAAGGTGATAGCCTGCCCTGTCTGCGTGTCCAGGTGGCCCGGCATCAGGGAGTCGAGCAACATGTGCACATCATAGTGATGACCCACAAGAAACTGTGTCCCCCCCCAAACGCTCGGCGCAGTGAGTACAGCGAGCGTGTCGACATCCCGAATCTCGTAGGCTGCGCTGTCTCGGAAGCACTGCGGTGTGTTCGCACTAACGAGCACGCGGCAACTGATCGCGACCCATGGACGATCGGCGCTGTCAAACCGCAACGTGTCTACGCTCTCGCTGTCGCTGGCGACCTGATAATGCCCAGTAGGATCATAGAAGAAGGCGGTTGTCTTGCCATCGGCAACCACCGAGGCCGGTTGGTCCAGTGCATCGTACGTGTACGTGACGGTACGACCGTTCCGGTTGGTCCAGCTGGTCTTGTTGCCGTCCAGATCGTATTGGTAGTGATCCACCCTGCCCGCAGGGTCAGCGGTTGAGTCGACCCAGCCCAGGCCGTTTGGCCACATGTGGTAGACCTGCCCCTTCGCATCCTGGACGCGAGTCAGGTGGATGCTATCCTCATATGAGAATCGCGTCGTATCGTGAAGCGGTCCGATCGTCTGAGCGATGCGCCCGATCACGTCGTACACAGTCTGCGTCGTGTCGTTCACCTGATCGATCGTCATCACCCGCTGACCATGTCCGTCGTACCGGTAGCCGACTGTTCCGAGTGTGTACTTGATCGAATCCGTATTCTGAAATCCGCTCGTGGAGGTGAAGTAGCAGGTTCCCGAATGCCCGGCTGGATCGACAGTGCCACAGACTCTACCGTCGGACCCGTAGGTAAACTTGGTCCAGCCGGCTCCGCCCGTATGCGTGCTGTCAAGTTTCAAACCCGTCCAGTGGTTGACTAGTGAGTCGACGTTGCCCGAGACCGAAATGAGCTGATGCCCACTGTAGGAGTAATTGATCGTTCGGCCTGTGGTGCTGTCTACGGTCTTCGTGAGGTCTGGTCCACTCCAGGTGTTCTTTACTACATGTCCCGACGGCGAGACAATTCGGACCACGGCTGAATTGGAGTCAAGGGTGAACGCCGTGGTCCGTCCGAGCGGCTCTTGCATCAGGGTGACTGCTCCGAAGGGATTGAGCGCGTACGTGGTGGCATAGCCCCGAGGATTAGTTACCGTCGTGCGGACACCAGCCGTGTCCACGTTTGGGCCCGGGTTCGACGAGCTTCCCTGATGAGTGGCCGTGTCGATCAGCACGGCTCTCTCGAGCGAAGCATACCTCAGGACTGGTCGAACCGACTGTCCATTCACTGTGACTTGCGGCGACGTATCTGCCGCGAGCTTTCCAGCAAAATCGTACGCGACGCCCCAAGTGCCACCTCGACGGTCGGTCCAACCGACAAGGCGATGCGAGCTGTCGTAGGTTCCATGGAAGGGCAGCCCCCCGACCTGGTCTTTAATGGTGACAAGGTTTCCAGAGCCGTCGATGGTAATGGAGTCCACGCGACCACCAGGGTCCTTGATCCATCGTAAGTGGCTGCTCGCGTCGTATCCAAGCGAGTCCGCCTTCCCGGTCGAATCCGCGATCGCTACAAGCAAGTTTGAGGCGTTGTATCCGAACGTAGCGCTGGGGAAATACATGACCACGTTGGGCAAATTATTAAGGTCCTCCCTTGACATGCCTATATGAACCTTCCGAAAGTCCTTGCCAACCCATAGGAACCCTCCCAACGCGATCACGTTTAGGTTCGCATCAAACCCAATGGTCGATCCGCCCGGATAAGCACGTTGGTATGTGGGACAGGGCGGCGTGACGCAATTGCCTCCCGTTGATTTCCAGAACGTCGTGAAGTCACCCTTCGGCGAGGAATAGGAGGTAGTGCAAATCGTACCGTTGCACGACGTCGTACCTGGCACGAAGTACGCAATTGAACCATTGCCCTCGGTAATGACTACACTGCTGTCTGCCTGCAGGTATCCCCGCTGAAATCCTGCGATCGACCATCCGGCTCCAAACGGACTGTTGGCCTCGTTCACGATCAGGATACGAACAGGGACGTCGTTCTCACGAAAGCTACCGTCCGAGCGGTAGCTACGTACCAAGGCCGTGTACTTGTACGCGCCTGTCACAAGGGAGCTTGCATCAAACTGTGCGGCAAGGCGGTTAACGTTTCCATCCGCCGGATGTGATGTCCAAGTGTAGAACATTTCTGTGGAGCCATTCGTGAACGTGACGAAGGGCCCTTGCGGGAAGGCACGGAGCTGAATGGACATCTTTACAGGGTTGACCGACGAGGTGTCCGCCGCGTCCAGCTGGATCAAGCCCATGGCGTGCGCTTGCGCGCTGCGGTAGTTCAGACGGACTGAACGCGGCATGTCCGAACTGTAGTAGGGAGGCGTCGCGTAGGAAGCCACGCCGTCGAAGCAGTTCGCGACGCACTTTGTGACGTCCCGGTAGTCACCATTGTGGGGAGCAAGCGAGATTACTGGACCGTTGGAAGTGACGTTGACGGGGTACGAGGCCCCGCTGCTTGCGTGACCTGTCGCCGTGAGGCTGACGTAGCCAGATCCTGTCGCACCGACACTGTATGTAGCCGTCACGGTAGTGCTTGCCCCGGGTTGGAGCGTCGCACCGCCCGAGGACAAGGTTATGCCGTAAACCGGCGCGATCGCAGTTGAACTAAAATGATAGGTATCGGTGCAAACGGTGCTAGTGTTTTTCACCGTGAACGACGGCGTGGTGTGACCACCTGTTACGGGCCCCCACGTCGCCGACCCTGTCGGCGGCGTGACTAAAACCGAGAAGGGACCGAGGACGGGGTCGCATCTCAGTGATCGCGGCTTGAGGATCGTCGCTCCCCGCACCGTCAGTTGTGCAAGGTGGAAAGCGAGCCCTAACAGCAGAACGGCTACTATCGCGCGGCGAACCATGCGAACTCCTCGTGGGGGCCGCCCGGACGTAAGGCAGGCCCCGTGCTCGACGGCCTTTTTGGCGTTGGGATTGTGGCGCAACGACTTACTGGTTGAGCGGGTCGGAGGAAAGTCGCACCGTCGCCAAGGAGTCGCGCGACTGGGGTGCGACTTTGCGTCTACGAGGACTCCTGCACACTCCGCAGGGAGATGCCAGCGCGTTTGAGGCGGCGAAAGAGGGTTGCGCGGTGGATGCCCAGCGAGTCAGCGATCCGTCTTGCGTTGCCTCTCTCCGCCTCGCACACGGAAAATAGCTGCGCGCGCTCGGCCGCCGCCTTGCGCCGACGATCAACTCCGCCGAGTCTGAGTCCGCCCTGACCTTCAAGAGTGCCAAGGTCGATCGACTCGGCCAGAGCGTCGGGCGAGATGGTGCCGTTCGCCACGAGTTCGCTAGCCCGCTCGATCACATGGCGCAGTTCCCGCACATTGCCTGGCCAGGGATGGCCGAGCAGCACTTTCTCCGCACCCGGCTCTAGCCGCTTGCTGACCAAGTCAGCGAAATGTTCTGCTAGGGGTACGACGTCTTCCAGCCGTGCCCAGAGCGGTGGTAGCTCTATGACGACACCAGCCGTGCGCTGAAAGAGGTCCAACCGGAACTGGCCTCCTCTAAGCACCGCGTCGACATCGTCCTGGACAGCGCTTACGACTCGCAAATCCACCCGCCTCTTCCCACAAGCACCGAGAGGCTGTACGTCACCCGTCTCTAGTACGCGCAACAACTTCCCTTGCGCTTCGGGAGCCAGACTTCCGAGCTCATCGAGAAAGAGCGTCCCGCCGTCGGAACGCTCGACGTGCCCCACAGTCGAATCGATCGCTCCTGTGAACGCGCCGCGCCGGTGCCCGAACAACAGACTCTCCACCATGTCGCGTGGCAACGCACAGCAGTTGACGTCGACTAGCGGACCCGGCCGGCCGCTGCGCTCGTGGATGTGCTGAGCAAACAACTCCTTGCCGGTCCCCGTTGCACCAACTAGGAGTACAGGCAAGCGCGTGCGCGCATACCGCTCCGCCAACGCGAGGGCGCGTCGGATCGCAGGCGAAACGCCGACAATCATCGCCCCACTCCCTTGGGCATGCGCGGCGCTGTTACGCTGTCCGCGTCCGCGTCGGTCTTGAGAATTCGCGGTGTGAGGAAGAGATACAACTCCGTCTCCGACGTGCTCCGGTCGGCGCTCCCGAAGAGGCCGCCCAGAATCGGAATATGTGACAGAATCGGGATCCCGGACTGATTGGCGCTTTTCTGCTTGTCCCGGAGTCCGCCGAGTACGATCGTCTGCCCGTCTCTCACCAGCACTTGCGTTGCCGCCTCGCGTGTCGAGATCACGGGCGCGTCGAACAGGACCTCCGTGGTCGCCTGATTCACCTCCTGTTGAATCAGAAGCGAGACGTACCCGTCCTGGTTGATCGTTGGCCGAATCGTGAGCTTGGTCCCGACATCCTGATACTGAACGACCTGATCGCGCGTCGGCGTCTCGGTCGGGAGTGAACGGCTCACCTGTACGAACGGCACCTGGGACCCGACGAGCAGCCGGGCCTCCGTGTTGTTCGAAGCCAGGAGCACCGGACGCGACACGATCTGTACGTCGCCCTTCGTGGCCGCCGCGCGCAAGGTCGCGTTGATCTCGGCATGGCCAAGATGCATCAGGTGAATCACGATGTCGCCCAGGCCGGCGCCGATGCTCGACGCGTCGATGGTGCCATTCCCGTGATCGGCGGGCTGCGGCGGTAGGAAGAGGTCGGCGCCAAAGGAGAAGGTCCGGTCACGCCGGACCTCGACGATCATCACTTCGATCAGTACCTGTAGAGGCCGGATGTCGAGCTGGTCGACGGCCTGTTGCAGTATTCCGAAGTCGGCCTCCGAGGCGCGCACGAGAAGCGAGTTCGTCCGTTCGTCAGGGACAATGTTCACCTGCCCGGCCAGCGTCGCCGACTTGGCGGCACTGGGTGGCGGTGTCGGCGTAGTCCGCGCTTGCGACGCAGCGCTTGTCGGTGGGACGACGTTGCGGTGCAGTTCGTCGGACAACGTCGGCGTCGACAAGCCCGATCGCCCGGAGAACTCACCCCCGGCGCCGAATAGGAGGTTCACCGTCGCCGCCACGTCCGCAGCGCGAGCGTGCTTCAAGCGGATGACGAAGAGCTCAACCGTCCCGCCACCTCCCCCGTACGGGGGGCCCGTCCCGCCCCCAGTCCCCCCAGGTGGTGGCGGGCGGGAAGGGCCGGCAGAAATACGGAAGAAGGTGGAATCCTCGGTGAAATCGAGGTTCTGAGATTCCACCAAACCCTTGAGCAGTTCACGGACGCCGACACGCGGCACCGGCGTCGGCGTCTCGAGGGTAACCTTCACCGGTTGGATCGCACCCACGAGCACGGGCTTCGAGAGGTAGCGTCCCAGGCTCTGGATCACGCCGCGGATATCCGCGTCCACGAACCTCACGGAGATGCTGTCATTCAGGGTTCGGACTGCAGTCGTATCCTGTGCTGCGATGTGGATTGGCGCAGCGATGGCAAGAGCGATCAACGCGACAACCTCCCGCCTCCTCCCCCATCCTGCCCCGTCCTTCCGCGCCCTCACTTCCATGGCTCTATCATCATCAGCGTCCACGTCGTGTCGAAACCCGTGATAACGACACGGTCGGACTTGATGTGCTTCGCGCGTAGCCCTCCAATGGCCTCGCCGAGTCGCATCGGGTACGGGCTCTCCGCCCCGGGCAGCCCTTCGACGAGCGCGGTCGGGTCCCTTCCGCGATCCCATACGATTCCAACGAGCGTTAGCACAGGCTTGGGAAGCGGAGGCGTCGTCGGCTGCGCGAGGCGCACCGGGTCGTAGACGATCGAACTCGGTCGCCGGGTCACACGGAACGGATCGTGCGCGATGAGCCTTGCAGCGAGCAAGTCGACATCAACGGGGGGAGGCGACGCTTCGACCGGTGATCGTAGCACGGCCATCGGCGGCGCGGCAACGCCAACAAGTGGTGCCGCCAGGATACGCACACCTACGGCGAGGCCCGCTGCACTAGCCACGATCAGCCCGGCGTTCGCCTGCGCAGCCTTCATTTCGCCTCCCTGCTGGCGAGGAACCAGCCGGATACGGTGAGCTCGACCCGCAGCACCTCAGGATTCTTGTCCGCTGATCCGACATCAACGGCGGTGACGCGTAGCTCCCGCACGGCGAGCGCAGCCTTCGCGAAGCCCAGCGCCAGCAAGACTCCGACGAGTCCCCGCACATCGCACTCGAACGCGGCGCGTAGTGTGACCCGGTGCAGACGACCAACGACTGCAGAGTCGGGCAGCGGATCCACGCGGTGCAGCTTGGCTTGATGGGTCGACGCCGCCAGGTTGACCCGGCCGGAGAGGTCCGCGACCGCCTCGGCCACTGAGCCCCCGCTCAGGATCTTGGGAGCGAGCCCCACAAGACCCTGGCTCAGCGTGGCGGCGGAGTCGCGCAATACGGCAGCGTCCGCGAGGTCGGCCCGGGCGCGCGCGAGAAGCGAGGCCCGCGCGCGCAAGCCGGACTCGGCCGCCACTGCCAACCGTACGGTCCATGGGAGCACCCTCAACACGAGCACGGCGGCGACCAACACGCTGCCGCCAGTGACCACGGCGCGCCGGTCTCGGTGCGTCATGACCCTCCTCCCTTCCCGCGCGCCTCCTCCCCGAACAGGATCGAGAACCGCTCCCAATCTCTTCCCGCGACCTGATCCGGGACCACCGGACCCCCGAGCCGCACAGCCCCGATCGCACCGGTCCGGTCGAGTCGCGCCACGACATCGGTCGCGTGGCGAGCCGCGCCGACGAGCACGCCCCTCCCGTCAGCGCTCCAGGAGAGACTTGTGAGCACGCCCGAATCGGCCAGCGCGGCAGTGACAATGGTCAGCATCCGGAGGCTACGTCCCCGCTCCCTCTCGGCGGCGGTCACGGCGTTGAGTATCACCTCGGCGTCGCGTAACTCGCGCCGCGCATCAAGCACGGCGGCGAGGGGCTTCTGAAGGGCGGCGAGCTCGCGCTCGACGACGCGGCGTTCCAAGACCAGGCGGCTGGCGAACAGGGCTGCGGCCGCAAGCCACAGACTGCCCGCGGTCAAGCCAAGTCGCAACGTGCGCGTGCGGGCCGCGCGATCGCGACTCTCCCGCTCCGAGCGCGGCAGGAGTGAGAGCGTGGTCACCGCGTCTGTCGGCGAGATTGCCTCGAGCCAAAGTCCGGCGGCGCGCGCCCCTACGGCAATCGCCTCGACCAAAGGCTCTTCGACCGCCGCCGCGCACGCGACACCCGGCGCGCCCTTCCCGACCCACGCCGCGGCCGTCACGAGCGGTAGACCGTTCTTCCGGAAGTACCTTCCGGCCTGTTGGGCCACGAGCGCGGTGAGGTGCCTTGGCTTCACCGGCGGCAGATCGCGGAGAGTGCGTAGCTGTACCGGCGGACGATCGAGCGTCACCAGCAGCCGACGGCAGGCGTGCGGCGCCTCGGACGCGAGCAGGCCGATAGCATCCGTGAGCTCCGTTACCTCGGCGTAGCCCGCCTCGCCGGCCCACACGACCTTGTCATGCTCGATCGCCTCTGCGCGGAGGATGGAGCGGCCGACGGTGAGGCAGAGCGTGGTCCCTGGACTGCCCATCACTCAGCCTCCCTCCGGATAACGGCGAGCCTACCTTCCACCGGCACAGCGGTGATCGTCACGCGGGCGACTAGGGCCGTTTCGTGCACGCCACCGACCACGACCGCGACGAGCTGCGGCGGACTGAACACGGTGGCCCGCACGAATTCAGGGTAGCTCGCGAGTAGTGTCGTGCGAGCGCCGGCCGAGAGCAGCCCGACCAGCGCATCGGCGTTCGGGATTCGATCGCTGCGGCGACGCGTTATGAGGACCCCGACGGTCTCGTCCGTCATTCCCGGGAGTGCAGCCAGCACCTGCGCGGGAGCAGCCGTCACGTTGATCGCTCCGGTGCCGCGCGTAGTAAGAAAGGGGGCGAGGCTAGCGACAAGTGAGTCGCTGAATCCCCGGACGTACCGGAGCTCCCAGACGTCGGCGAGAGGCCCATTGCGAGCGGTGACCGGCTCATCGCCGATGGGACGAGGCTGGCGGTCCGGGTCGCGCCATTCGAGCAGGGCGTCGACGAGCGAGTCGACGGCCGCCGAGCGACGCACGACCGTTTGCAGCACGGTCGCGAGCGCCGGCCGGTCGGCGAGGTTGACGTTCAGCTTGATCGACGGATCCTCGAGCGTGGCGCGGCACCACGTCCCGCGCCCCAGGTCGATGGTGTCGAGGGCGCGAATAAAGGCATCTTGGCCGTAGCGAGCCTCCATGATCTCCACGCACGCCTCGCGGGCCCACGCTGCCCGACTGAGTAGCACGCGGTTCCGCGTCGTGGCGCTGCCCAGGCGGGCGGCTGCGATTGCCAACCCCGTGAATGCGGTGACGGCCGTGAGCGTCCACAGGACAGCCAGCAGGGCGAATCCACGCCGCCGCGTCATCCGCGCTCCTTGACTAAAAGCAGGAGCGTATCGGTCACCGGCTTCGGCCCTTCTGCCTTCTCCGACCGCTTTACCCGGATCCTTACCGCCAACGGCGCGCTCACGGGGCTCACCCACTCCCTCACCCAGCGCGACTCCCCTCCAGGCTCGAACAGATAATCCAGCTCGACGTCGGTCACACTGTCTATCAACCGGATCGGCGACCCGGGCGTGATCGTCGCCACCAATGCGTCGCGCTCGCGGCCAAGCTCGACCTGGCGACGCTCGAACCACCCGTCGGGGGTGAGGAGCCAAGTCGTGAACGTGGCGTGGTTCTGTCGGCCGTCGAAGCCGCCCGTGCCTTCCGTCCCAACGTCGAGCGAGAGAAACGCCACCCTGAGCCAACGGCGAGCGTTCGCCGCGCGGTCGAGCGCGGTCCGCACGCCGGTGAGCATCTTGCCCTGGTCCACGATGGCGGCGAACAGCTGGTGGGCGACGAGTACGACAGTAACCCCGACGGTGAGGGCGACGAGGACCTCGATCAAGGTGAACCCGCGACGATCACGGAACACTAGTCAGTTCCCTCCGATAGACGACCGTCACCAGGTCCTCGGTCTCGGGCGAAGGGGCCTGCAGCACCGCGATCCGGTACAGCGTGGGCTCGGGGCGCTCGACGTCGACGACGAGCTCGCCGATCGGGCGCCGGCCCAGCCGCCGGTCGAGCTCCTCCCGACTCAGTAAGGTCAGCGCCATGAGCACGCGGTCTTCAACGGCGAGCACCCGCTCGAGCTCACGCGCTTGCCGCTCGGCTCGGAGTCCCCCGGTGACGAGGTCGAGCAGCGCGATCCCTGCGCCCGACAGAATGGCGAGCGCGACCAGCGTCTCGAGCAGCGCAACGCCTCGTTCAGGGCGCGGAATCAAAGGGAGCTCCGGTGAGTGGGTCGGCGCCGGCGCCGATAGCGCGGCCGTCGGGGAGAAACAAGACATGCGGTGTGCGTAATGGGTGTTTGCCAAGGCTGGCGACCGCCCGGCCCGTGCGGATCGCCTCAACTCGTGCACGCCGGAGCTCCTGGGTCGCTGCAGACTCGCGAGGCACGCGCAGGCTTACGAGCGCCAGTCCACTCATACCCATGATCAGCCCGAGGACGACAATGACCACACTGACCTCGAGGAGCGTAAACCCGCTCGGCGGCAACGACGCACCACACGCCTCGCGTTCTCTCTTCATGGCCGAATTGAGTACACGGCCTGCAGCAACGCCGCCGCCACGAAGGCCACGAGACCGCCGAATGCTACGATCAGTAAGGGCTCGACCAGAGTCACGAGCGCCTTGAGCCTCCGCTCCGCTTCCTGTGCCGCCAGATCGCCCGCCCGGCGCGCCATGTCGGCCAAGCGGCCACTCGACTCTCCGACCTGTACGAGCTGGAGCGCACTGGTCGAGAGGGCGCCCTCTCGTTCGAGCGAGGCGGTCAGCGGTGCGCCTTGCGTCACACGCTCCCTCGCGCGTTCGAGCCGAGCGGCCACAGCCAGGTCGCCTGCAGCCTGTCGCGCTGCATCTAGCGCCGGAAGTAGTGGCATTCCGGCTGCGAGCGTCCCTGCCAGGGCCCGCGCGACGCGCGAGGTAGCCAGCGCGAGGCGCACGGGTCCGATGAGGGGGGCTCGGAGCAGGGAATCCTCGATTCGTCGCCGACTCACGGGACGGCGCAGGGCCTCGACTCCGAGCGTGACAACTCCCGCGAGCGCAGGAATGAGAAGGAACCAGTAATACGTGACCAGGCGCGAACTAACGAGTAGGATACGCGTCGCTGGCGGCAGATCCTGCCCCAAGTCGCCGAGCAGCTCGGCGAACCGGGGCACGATGACGGTGCCGATCACGAGTATCGACACGACGCCCACGACGGCCAATACCAGCGGGTAGGCGAGCGCCTGGCGAATGCGCGCCACTAGCTCGGCCTCCTGCTCGAGATGCCGTGCCACCTGCTCGAGCGCGACCGGCAGTTGACTCCCCCGCTCACCGGCGCGGAGCATGCCGAGAACGACCCCGGGAACGACGCCTTGTGCCGCTCCAAGGGCCTGGGCGAGGCGCTCTCCTTGCTGCAGTCGGGCCCTTGCGTGAGCCAGCGCCTCACGCAGCGCACCTTGGGCGAGGGCCTCACTCGATGCCACGGCGCGTTCGAGCGGGACACCCGCCGAGACAAGGGACGCAATGCTCTGAAACACGATTGCCAGGTCGCGGCGGCCCGCGGAACGGCGAGGCGTTTCGTGTTCGCGAGACGCGGCCACCGATAGCGGAAAAAGCCCACGATCGCTGATCTCGCTGCTCACCTGGGTCACGGACGTCCCCTCGACGATCCCGTCGACAATGCCGCCGTCGGCGCGGGCGGCCATGTATCGAAACGGGATCATGGGCGTGCGCTCTCCCACGACGTGATGTCGGTGTCCTCGGCCGAGCCACCGGGCTGACCATCGCGACCGTAGCTGAGGAGGTCGTAGGTCAGGGGATTGACGGCGCCAGGGCTCTTGTAGACGTAGGGCCGGCCCCAAGGATCGAGCGGGACGGCCTTCTTTAGGTATGGCCCGCGCCAGTTGCGCGGCTCGGGATCGCTAGACGGCTTAGTGCGTAGCGCTTCGAGCCCTTGGGCAGTGGACGGGTAGTAATCGTTGTCGAGTCGGTACGCCTCAAGCGCGAGCCCGAACAGCTCGATCTGGGCGCGCGCCGCGGATATCTTTGCGTCGCCCACGTGGCTGAACACCATCGGCGCCACGAGCCCGGCGAGGATGGCGATCACCGTGATCACGACGAGCAATTCGATCAGAGTGAAACCGACCGAACCCTGTCCTCCATCCGCCTTTCGTCGCGCTGTCGTTTCGTCGCCCTTACAGGTCAGAGACACGCAGCACCTCTTCGACGGTGGTTATTCCCGCCTGTACCTTCCGCCATCCGTCCTCGTGCAGGGTCGTCATTCCTTGTGACCTCGCCATCTCGCGCAGCGCGCCCGCACTTGGACTCCGCAGGATTGCTTCAGTGATCTCATCAGAGAACACAAGGAGCTCGAAGAGGCCCGTGCGCCCTCGGTAGCCCGTGTGACGGCACGCCGAGCAGCCCTTCCCACGCTCGAGCGTGAGCCGACCTACCGGCTGGTGCGCTAGTAGCGCCACCGCACCCGCATCGGGCGTATAGCGCTCGCGACATTCCGGGCAGATTCGTCGGACCAGACGCTGGGCGAGCACGCCTTCCAGGGTAGCGGCGATGAGATAGGGCTCGACTCTTAGGTCCAGTAGCCGAGTGACGGCGCTCGCCGCATCGTTGGTGTGCAGCGTAGAGAACACGAGGTGGCCGGTGAGGGCGGCTTGTACGCCGATCGCCGCGGTCTCAGCGTCGCGCATCTCGCCGATCATCAGGACGTCGGGGTCTTGGCGCAGGATGCTTCGGAGTGCGCCCGAGAACGTCATTCCAGCTTTAACGTTCACCGGCACTTGCGTGACACCTTCTAGGTGGTACTCCACGGGGTCTTCGACAGTGATGATCTTCTCAGCAGTACGGTGACGCATTGCGAGAGCGGCATATAGCGTCGTGGTCTTACCGCTGCCAGTCGGTCCTGTCGCGAGCAGAATCCCATGCGGCTTCTCGGCGAGCCGGCGGGTAGCCTCCAGCGTATCGGGCGCGATACCTAGCTCGCCCAACCCAACCGGACGCCCGCCGCGATCGAGCAGGCGCAACACCACGGACTCGCCGTGTAGTGTCGGTACCGTTGAAACACGCAGATCGAGGTCACGCTCCTCGAGGCGCACCCGGATGCGACCGTCCTGGGGCGCCCGCCGCTCAGCGATGTCGAGCGATGCGAGGAGCTTGATCCGTGATACCACCGCAGCTTGGAGACCTTTCGGCGCGTTGGGTACCTCGGTGAGCACACCGTCGACGCGGAAACGAGCAACCAGACCTTCCCTTGTCGATTCGAGATGGATGTCGGACGCGCGGGCATCGTGCGCTTCGCGGATCAGCAGGTTCACGAAGCGGATGACCGGGGGTTGATTAGCCAGGTCGCGGGCGTCCGCCAGCCCTTCGTCCTCGGTGTCGGAGCCGATCTCGAACGCTGCATCGAGGTCCCTCACGAGCTCGACGACCGATTCCGCTGCCGCGAACGTTCGTCGGATCCCATCGAGCAGCTCGTCCTGTGAGACAGGCACGATCTCGACGGGGACGCCGAATGTGATCTCCAGATCCTCGAGCACCTCGCTGGCTGGCTCGGCCGCAGCGGCCACCCGGAGTCTCTCGCCCGCGACCTCAAGCGGGAGTATGTGCCAGTACTCGAGGTAAGCAGGCTCGAACGACTCGGCGAGAGGCAGCTTGGAAACGTAGGCGCTCGTCATTTGTGAAAGACGCCCTCGCACAGCGCGTGCCGCGTGCAGGAGATCTTCTCGTAGGAAGGAGCTACTCCTATGTGACGGATCGAGTGCTCAGAATGCACAATTCGCTGGACAAGTTGAGCAGCGCTTTGTGAATCGTTGCTTCGCGGTCATGCGCTGTTCTGGATGGCACCGCGCAAGGCAGAGACGGTATTCCGGCTGACACCGAGCAATCGAGCGGCGGCTCCGACGCGCCCTGCCGTTCGCGTCAAGGCCCATTGGACCGCGCGAATTCGTTCCGCCCGCTCACCCCACCGAGGGAACGAGCGGCGATCCGGGCGGAGTCCGTCGAAGTGCTCCACGCGAATCTCGGGATCGCCCCGGGCGAGCAGATAGGCCGCTCGAATCCGCCCCTTCAACTCTCTCAAGTTCCCCGGATAGACGGCGCTCTCGAGCAGCGGAAGCACATCAGCCGCGAACTCCGCCGGGCCGTCCGGTACGCCACTCTCATCAGGGCACTGTGCCAAGAACAACCGCGCCAGCGGTGCTATTTCTTCGCGTCGCTCCTCTAGGCGCGGGAGGTGGATCACACAGTACCCCAGCCGATAGCGGAGATCGGGCAGAACCTTCCCTTGTGTCACAAGCGTGTCTAAGTCTCCGCTCACGCCAAACAGCAATCCACAGTTGAGAGGGACGTCACGCTGGGCGCCGAGAGCACGGTAGCGCCTCGCGTCGACGGCTCGGAGCAGCGCGCCCTGCACGTCGACATCGAGTAGATGGAAGTCGTCGAGCAGGAATGTGCCATTCTGGGCTTGCTCGAGGAGACCGGGACGCCGTCCGACGGCGCCGGTGAATGCGCCGCGCTCATGCCCAAAGATGTATGCCCGCGCGAGCTCGGGCCGCAGCTCGCCCGCCGTGACATCCACGAGTTGACCAACGCGGCCGCTGTGCTCGTGGATACTCGAAGCGAGGAAGGACTTCCCGGTGCCCGTTTCACCCACGAACACCACGGGCGTGCGCGCGGCGGCGAACAGCCGTACTCGATGAACGACCTCAGCCATCGCGGCCGAGAGCGCGACGACGCCGGCGACGACGGCCGGTTGGACTAGGGACGGGAGCACGCGCCGACTCTCTGTGATCGGACGAGGATTCGCCTGTTTGTTCTACACTACGAAACACTACGCGGGAGTGGGAATCGGGTGTTTGCCCTACTAGCCCTGTACAGCGTTTACCTGATGAGAGACGCCGAGACTTTCAAGCCGAGGCGATCCGCTCGCGGATCGCATATCGTACGAGGCCCGCGACGTCGTGGATATCTAGCTTTCTCATGATTCTCGTGCGATGTGTATCCGCGGTCTTCGCCGCAATGCGAAGGGCGCTCGCAACCTGTTTGGATGTCTTCCCTTCGGCGATGAGGCGCAGCACCTCACGTTCTCGCAGCGTGAGGGGAGACGCACCAACCACTCGCGCGGTCGGGAGCGCAGCCTTCACGGCTTCTTCGAAGGCAGGGCTGACGTAGGTTGCGCCCAAGCTTGCAGCCTTGACGGCGTCGAATAGCTCTTCGACAGCGGCGGTCTTCACGACGAATCCTCGCACGCCGAGTGTCATACCTTCGAGGACGAAGCCCAGGTCCCCGCTGCCAGTGACAAGCACCACCGCGGTTTCGTGGGCGCTCGTCAGCAATGCTCGTGCTGCGTCCAGCCCGTTGAGACTGGGCATGATCAGGTCCAGGATGGCGACATCCGGTTGCGTCGCGGTAACAATCCGAACGGCTTCCTCGCCATCCGCCGCGACACCCACCACGGCGAACCCCCGGCGCGTCAGCAAACCACTCACGGCGTCCAGGAACATCCTGTGATCGTCGGCGATAACGACGCGCGCGCGACCGTGCTGGCGAGCGCCTGACCCATGCGCGGCATCCGACAAGCGTTTCAGGTGGGGACGCATGACTGCTCCGAAGGACAGCCTCGATTATGGCAGCGGACTGCTCTGAGCGACAGGCGAGGGGCACCCGTTGTCTAAACCGACTCGCCGGATGGACCCTTACAAACAAGAGACGGCAGGCTGTGATCGCCTGCCGCCTCCTGGCCCATCCTTGCTCACGCAGTCCGTTATGGCGTCAACGTCGGCGTACAGTTGCTCGCGAGTCCGAGCGCGCTGCAATCCACGTCGGGAATCGGCATCACCTTCGGGACGTTCCCCCCGAACACGTAGATCGGGAGGGTCGCAAGGCGACCATAGCGACGAGCGTCGAGCCAACGCGTGCCCTGTTCCCAGAGCAGAGAATAGCGTCGGTTGTAAAGCAGCTCAGTGACGAAGGCCGTGTCGGGGCTCAGGACGGTCAATGTCGTTGGCGCAAGCTTGCCGGCGTTCCCGCGGACCGCGTTGAGATCGCTAAGCGCAGTCGTCTTGCTTCCCGTAGTCGCGAACCACTGCGCCTCGGCGTCCAGCAGCACTAGTTCCTCGTCACGAACGATGGGAATCTCATGTGCGGGATCCGGCTTTCCCACGGTGAAATAGAGGGTGAATTTCGCCGTGCCCACGATGGGGATGCCGCCGAGCCGCTGCGTGTCCTGGGACACCGCGATCTTGTCCAGCACACGCTGATCTTTGGCGCCGGTCGGTTGAGTGTCGGCATCCACAACGTTTGAGTCCAGCGAGAAGAACGTGTTACCGTTCAATGGCTCGGACAGATCGTTTGTAATGTCATTCGCGGCGCTCGAAAAGTCGAAATACACTCCCTTCTGGAATTCTGCAGGACTCGTCGAGAGGAACGAGCCGCCGAGCGCCGTCAGCGCTGCCCGCCAGCAATTGTCCGGGGTGCCCCTGCAACCACCGGCCGTGGCACGCATCACCTGGGCTTTTGCCGCGAGAGCTCGGTTGAACTGAATGAAGGTGGCAGGCGTGTCAAACCCGTTGAAGCCGGGAGGGGGCGAAAACGGGAATCCGCTGCTTCCAGCAATCGCTCTGTTCAAATCCGCCTGCGCGGAATCCAACAACCCGATGATGGCGCCATACACGCTGTCCTTTGCGAGAAACGGCGCGGGGGGCGACCCGAGCGGGTGGTAGACGTCGACCGGCGCACCCAGGCTATCGCGTGTTAGGATCACGTACAGAAAGTTCAGCGCTTTCATGGTGTTTGCCATGCCACGCGAAGCGGCCTTTTCAGGGTCGCTAAAGTCCTTCGAAAGCCCGAGCGCCTGGAGGTAGATGTTGATGTCCAGAATGGCGGCGTAGCGGTCGGCCCACTGGCTGCCGCCGAATCCCGTGCCCTGCAGTGGTCCGTAGAACGGTTCCTGGTAGTCCGGTTGATTGTTGCCTGACAGGTTGATGCCCTCTCGGCCCATTGAGCCCAGCCGCCAGATGTAGCTCTGCATACCGACTCGGGAAGCTCCAAAGATACCGATTGCGGCTCCCATGACGCGCTGACGGGTGGGATTGGCCAACAATGAGTCGAGCACCGGTTGATTCTTGTCGGTAACGTTGAAGAAGTCAGAGCAGCCCGCGGTGAAGAATAGCCCCGCGGTGACACTCGCCATCAGCAGCACGCGCAGGGCCCCGGCATGCACCGAACGAATCGTCAGTTGGGTGGTCATGGTCAGAACCCCGCCGTAATCGAGAAGAGGAAGCTGCGCTGTGGTGGATACGGACCAAGGTCGATGTTGCGGACGATTGCCTGCTGGCCGTAGTTCGACACCTCTGGGTCATAGCCGAAATATCCGGTAAACAGGAGCAGGTTACGTCCCGTTACGCTCAGACGCGCGGTCCGCGCACCGAACAAAGTGGCCCACTGCTCCGGGAGGTCCACCGCAAGGCTGGCTTCTCGCAACTTTAGGAATGTGGTGGACTGCACAAACGGGACAGCGATCCCCACGGCGCACGCATTAAAACGTGCCTGTCCCGCGGGCGTCGCCTGGTCCGGTGCAAGCCCGTTGCAGTCGTACAAAGAGAGGGTCTGGTTTTGTGCGACGCCGCCCGCCTGCCAATCCCATAGCATCGAGACCGATAACCGCTTGTACGTCACATCGTTCAGGAACGACATCCTGAACCTCGGGTTCGTCTGACCCATGTAACGAACGATGGTCGCGCCGGTGGCGTTCGTATCGGTCCCCAGGATCTGCGTGATCGGCTTGCCTTGTTGGATGAAGAACTCCCCGAATGCGAGGCCGAAGCCGGCGTTCTGCGGACGGAATCCGCACACCGCGGCATTGGGCTGGCACACCTGAGGCACCGGCAGTTCCTGCACCCGGTTCTTGAGCGACGTGAAGGTCGTGCGAAACACCCAGTTCAGATTCTTTTTCTGCACCGGGGTGATCCCGGCACCGATTTCAATTCCCTCGTTCCAGAGCACGCCGCCGTTGAGGATCTGCGTCTGGTAGCCGGTGTACGACGCCGGGGTCGCCTGGAGCAATAGGTCATAGGTGTGTCGGGTGTAACCCGTGATTTCTACGGTCGCCCGACCATTCCACAGGTTTGCATCAACTCCGGCCTCGAACTCTTTTATGCGTTCGGGCCGGATGTCCGGAGCCCCGGAGGTACCACCAGCCGTCCCAACAATCGTGCCGATTTGACCACCGATCACGCTGTTGCTCAACAGCGTAAACTTCTGGCCGAACAACGGCTGATTTCCGGTTTCTCCGTACGCTCCGCGCAGCTTTACCTCGGTGCCCTCACCGAGGAGGTTGGGGAAGCGATACGAGGCGGAGGCCTTTGGGTACGCGTAATAGCGGTTGGTCGCACCGTTCGCGCTCGATCGTTCGGCACGCAGTCCCGCAGCGAGCAGCAGGCGCTCGCCGAGCGTGAGGAACTCCTCATTGAGGTAGAACGCGAGCGTCCGCTCCTCGGCCAGGAGCTCAAACGGCTCTCCCAACACTGATGCCTGGTCGATGTTCGATTGATCGGGAAGAAGACCGTGCGCGACCACGCGCGACCGGTTGATGGAGCGGTCCTCCACCTGCACTCCAAGCGAGGTTGTGGCCTTGAAGGCCCCGCTCGTTGGAGCGAACGCGTCGATCAGGTTTGCGTTCCAGTTCCACTGCCGGCTGTTGGCGTTCGACAGGGCGGAGGTCCCCGGTGTCGCGTTGACGGCTTCGAAAAACATCGTCGGTGGCGCGAAGACTTCGTTCCCTTGGCTGAAGAAATCCAGCCCTCCTGCCCCCACGAGGCGCAAGTTGTGGCGCTCCGTCTGAATCGCCTGATAGGTAAGTGTCGCGCCTCCTGTAAACCGGGTAACGACTTCATCGTTCGTCCCGAGGGCGATTGTCTGAAGCGGGTTCGAAGACTTGTACGTGACGGAGGGCTGCGAGAACACCCCATTCTGTGGCTCGATGTTGAGGAACCCCGGGATGTACGCAATCGAGTACGTGACGCTGGCGCCGGTGTTGTCGTTGTTCGTGAACCCCTTGTCGGTCTGGTTCCTGGTGAAGGCGGTGTTCACGCTGAGCTGGAACTTGTTGGAAAATGATTGATCCACGTTCGCGCGCAGCGTCTGCCGGTTGTTGAACGTGTTGTCAATGATGCCGCCGTCATGCTTGTTGCTCGCCGACAGGAAGTAGCGCGTGTTCTCTGAGCCGCCGCTCACATCCAGATCGGTTTCATACGCGAGCGGCTTGTTACCGGCGATCTCCTGTAAGTGGTCATACGTCGGGAGCTGACCATTGATCTCGTATGACTTTATCAGCGCGGTGTCGGAAGCGGTCGTCGCGTATTGGGAGAGCGCCTGCGCCTCGGTGAACGCGCGCGTGCCGGGTCCGCGAAGCAGGTCGGCGAAACCCATTCGTTGTGTGATCGTCGCGCGCGGCTTGCCAGCCCGGCCGTGGTTCGTCTTTATGATGATCACGCCATTCGCTGCCTTGGACCCGTAAATCGAGGCCGCCGCCGCTCCACGTAGCACTTCCAGAGACTCGATGTCGTCGGGATTGAGGTCCGCCAAACGGTTGACAGGATCGTCTTGCATCTCGCCGTTGCCACGATTCGACGAACTGCCCGTGACCGTGAACAGGCCGGTCGGCAAAGATGCATCACTGTAGATCACGCCGTCGACGACAAACAGCGGGTCGGGGTTGCCGATCACGGTGTTATTGCCGCGCAGCTGGATCTGCGTGCCCCCTCCGGGCGCACCTGAGTTCTGGCTGATGATCGCCCCCGGGACACGACCGGCTAGAGCGCGATCGAGCGACGCGGCAGGCACGCGCGAAACCTCCTCACCACTCACGCTCGTCGTCGCGATCGCGGCGTTTCGCCGCTCTACGCCCGTGGCCTGGCCGGTGACCACAACCGCTTCCAGGTTGAACACGTCCGGCTCGAGCGTCACATCGGCGGCGTTCTGATCCGCCGGCACCGAGACTTCTTTTCGCTTGAACGCAATGCGGCGGACCACCAGCGTGACCGGGCCCGGCGGGGCCGCGATCGTGTAGCGACCGTCGGCGTTGGTCACGGCGGCGAACGCGGTGCCGGTGATGGACAGGTTGGCACCCGCGACCGCTTCACCGCTCGCGGAGGTCACTTGTCCGGTGATCTGGCGCTGTTGCGCTGACGCATCGGCGACGCCGATGCCCGCAGCCAGCGCTAACGCGATGACGAAAATACGCTTCACGCGATGCCTCCTCGTAAGGGCACAAACTGCACTCCATATGCTGCCCCCCAATTGGGGCGCCCGCAAGACGGGTCCCAAGCTGAGGCACATGGCGCCCGCGTGCTGCGCGGGTAATTTGGACCGCCACCAACCCCGCGACTTTGGAGGCTGCCATGACCGTTGACCGTCGATCGTTCCTGCAAAACAGCGCCGCCGCGACCGCCGCCGCTCTGGTGTGGCCCGGCTCGCGATCCTCGCAGCAGTCTGACCTGGCGGCGATCTTCGCGCAGATCGAAAAGCGTCACGACGAATCGGTCGCGCGGCTGCAGGAATGGATCCACCAGCCGTCCATCGCGGCGGAGAACCGGGGCGTGAACGAGGGGTGCGAACTCACGATGCGCCTTTTGCGGGAAGCCGGATTCGATCCGGTCACCAAGATCCCCACGGACGGCCAACCCGGCATCTTCGCGACGCTCGACGCGGGCGCGTCGCGCACCATCGGCCTCTACTTCATGTACGACGTGAAGCAAGCCGACCCCGCGGAGTGGTCTTCGCCTCCATGGACGGCCGCGCTCGTGGATCGGCCCGGCATGGGCAAGGTGCTGATCGGTCGCGGCGCCGTGAACCAGAAAGGCCCCGAGGCAACGTTCCTCGCCGCGCTGCACGCCATCAAGGGTGCGGGCCGGAAGCCGCCGGTGAACTTTGTCCTCGTCGCCGAAGGCGAGGAAGAAATCGGATCGCCGCACTTCCCCCAGATCGTGCGCCGGCCGGAGATCGAGGCCGCCCTCCGCAAGACCTTCGGTATCTTCATGCCGTCGGCCTCGCAGGGGCTCGACGGGCAGGTCACGATGTTCCTCGGCGCCAAGGGCGTGATCGAGTGCGAGCTGGTCTCGAGCGGCGAGCGCTGGGGTCGCGGCCCGAAGAAGGACATTCATTCCAGCAACAAGGCCCGGGTGGACAGCCCCGCGTGGCATCTGGTCGAAGCGCTCGCGACCCTCGTCACACCCGACGGGAACGACCCGGCGATCGACGGTTACGCGGACAAGGCGCGTCCGTTGTCGGCGACGGAGAAGGCGATGCTCGCCGAGGCTGCCAAGCGCCTCGACGAGAAGGTCGCGAAGCAAGAGCTCGGTGTGAATGTGTGGGTGCACGACGTGGGCTGGCTCGAGGCCCTGGAGCGGCTGACGTCGCTGCCCACGGTCAACATCGAGGGGTTGGTGGGCGGGTACACGGGTCCGGGCGGCAAGACCATCCTGCCGCATCGCGCCGTCGCGAAGCTCGACCTGCGCCTGGTGCCGGACATGACCGCGGCCGAGTCCCTCGCGGCGCTCAAGGCGCACCTGGCCAAGCGCGGGTTCGGCGACATCGAGGTGAACATGACGGGTGGCTACGACCCGACGAGCACGGCCGCGGACGCGTCGCTCGTGCGGGCGCAGGTGGCCGTGTACAAGCGCTCCGGGATTGAGCCGGTCGTCCTGCCGCGGATCGCGGGCTCATGGCCCGGCTACGTGTTCACCGGTGATCCCCTGCGGCTCGCGGCCGGCCACTTCGGCCTGGGCCACGGGAGCGGCGCCCATGCCCCGGACGAGTATTACATCATCGAATCCTCGAACCCGGCGGTGCGAGGAATGGATGGTGCCGTGCGCTCGTACGTCGAATACTTGTACGAGCTGGCGCGGGCGAGCTGAGCGTAAATGAAAACCGCCGAGCGCGGAGAAGCGCTCGGCGGTCGGTAATGCATCGGAGAAACGGCTACTTCCGGGCCTGCACCTCGAAGCTGTTGATCGGCAGGCTCGAGAACACCGTATCCTTCGGGAGTACCGGTGACGTGCACCCAGTGGGGCGGTCGATCGGGACCTGCCCCAGCCTGCCGTAGCGCCGCAGGTCGATCCAGCGATGCCCGCCCTCGTACATCAGCGAGTACAGCCGCTGCTTCAAGAGGTCGTCGACGAACGCCGCGTCGGTGCTCGCTGTCGTGACCGTGGTCGCGTTCAAGCCGCCCGATGTTTGACGAATGAAGTTCAGGTCACTGATGGCTTGCGCCTTGGTACCAGTCGCCCCGAACCAGTTCGCCTCCGCGCGGAGGAGGAACAGCTCCTCATTCCGAATGATTGGAACCGGAGAGTTCGGCGTCGGGTAGCGCGTCCATGATAAGGCGGACGACAGGCAGGCGAGCGAGAACGTATCCGGTGGCGTACCGCGGTTGGCGACTTTGTTCAGGAATCGCTGATCGAGTAGGGTCCCGCCGGTCTGCAGCTCCGCGTTCGCCTTGATGGACGGGTGCACGAGCTGGATGGCCGACGCGACGTCCTGTGAGAGATCGTTCGGCAAGTCCTGGTTCCCGGTGCTGTACGTGATGTACGTGCCCTCGTCGAGCGGTCCCGCGACGATGAACGACTGTCCGAGCGAAGTGAGTACCGAGTCCCAGCACGCGGGGCAACTGGACCAACTCGTCGCGTACGTGCCTGCGGGAAGCGCCCCGAGGCTCGCCCGATACGCGTAGACCCGCGCCGCGAGTGCGCGGTTGAACCCGAGGAAGGTCGCGGGCGTATTGAATCCGGCGAAGCCCGGACCCAAATCGATGGGGAAGGTAGTCCCTGCGGCCTGCAGCGCGGTCCGAGCCGAGTCGAGGATGGCGATGACCGCCTTGTACGCCGAGTCGTTGGTGACGAATGGTGCCAGCGGCCCCCCGACCGGCCGGTTCACATCGATCGGAATCGAGTCCTCCGTGTGGGCGTCGAGGAC
Organism: Gemmatimonadales bacterium; assembly: GCA_035631795.1. Lineage (GTDB taxonomy): Bacteria > Gemmatimonadota > Gemmatimonadetes > Gemmatimonadales > GWC2-71-9 > AG41. The sequence goes on from DASQIB010000128.1 coordinate 28,250, forward strand.
GATCAGGAACCCGAGCGCCTGAATCGTCTGGACGAACCCTCGCACCGCATTCTTGTCGGCATCGCTCATCTGGGCCGAGCCGATCACATTGAGAATGGTGTAGCCGGCCGCAATCGAGCGGTACTCGCGCTGCCACTGACCGCCTCCGAACGCGGCGTTGCTTGGGTCGAGCGGTCCCGTGAGGAGCTCGCTCGTGAACCGTGGATCTGCGGTGTCGAGCCGGTAGTCCTCTCGCCCCATGATGCCGGCCTTGAGAACCCAGCTCGTGAAGTCGATCCGCAGCGCCGCGACCACGCCCTGCGCCGCGGCATCCACCTGCGCCACAGTGGCGTTCGGTCCGATGGACGCCGGGTTGTTCGGATTGGCGATGTTGAAGTCGCAGGCGCTGACCGCCACGGCTGCCGCGAGCGCGACTCCGACCAGGACCTGCCGCAGAAGAGTGCTCGAGGTATGAGTGCGCATGGTCAGAACCCCACGTCGATCGAGAAGAAGAAGCTGCGGCTCGGCGGGAACGGCGCGACATCGACGCCCCGCCCGACCGCCTGGTTGTCGAAGTTCGATACTTCGGGGTCGAGTCCCTTGTAGGGCGTGAACCGCAACAAGTTACGCCCCGTGAAGGAGATCCGGGCTGTGCGCATCCCGAAGTGTTGCGGGATATCGGCCGGCAGGTCATATCCGACGCTCACTTCGCGCAACTTCAGGTACGAGCCGTCCTGCACGTAAACCTGAGTGTGCCCGCCCAACCAGCTCGTGACACGGTTGTTTCCAGCCGGCACTTGATCGGGGGAATTGCCCGCGAGGTCGTATAAGAGCTGCGTCAGGTTGATCACATCGCCGCCGTGCTTCCAATCCCACAG
>DASQIB010000129.1:0-7060 GCA_035631795.1 Gemmatimonadales bacterium
CACCATACATCGTGGGATGCACGCCGCGGGTATACGGGAACGCGCCGGGACGGCCGAGGTCGCGCCCGGGATCGCCCCGCCAATCGTCCGGCCCGTAAATCGGCTTGCGGTCGCTCACTTCACCGCGACCGCTTCGGCCGAGAGGACACGCGCCGCGTACGCGACGTCGTCCTTGCTGCCGATCACGAGCGGCGTATGCTGATGGAGGCCCGTGGGCACGATGTCGAGAATCGAGCGACAGCCGTCCGTGGCGCGACCACCCGCCTGCTCCACGAGCAACGCGAGCGGCGCGGCCTCGTACAACAGCCGCAGCTTGCCTTGCGGGTGATTCGTGTCGGCCGGATAGAGGAAAATGCCGCCGGAAATGAGGTTGCGATGGAAGTCCGCCACCAGTGAGCCGATGTAGCGCGCGTTCTTGGGCCGGATGTCCCCTTCCCCATTCTTGAACGCGGCCACCACGCGCTGCACCGGATGCGACCAGCGGTTCCAGTTGCTCTCGTTCACGCTGTAATACTTGCCGACGGGCGGGCACGTGATGTTGGGATGCGACAGCAGGAATTCGCCGATCGTGGGATCGAGCGTGAAGCCGTGCACCCCCTGCCCCGTCGTATACACGAGCATCGTGCTCGACCCGTACAGGATGTACCCCGCCGCCACCTGCTTCTTGCCGGCCTGCAAGCAGTCCGCGAGGCCCGCCAGGCCGTTCCGCTTGGTGATGCGCTTGTGAATCGAAAAGATCGTCCCGATCGACACGTTGACGTCGATGTTGGTCGAGCCGTCGAGCGGATCGTACAGCACCACGTACTTGCCGGTGGGCTTGCCGGGCGGAACGGGGATCGGCTCCGGATCTTCCTCGGACGCGGTAACACACACCCGCCCCGTGTACTGCACGCTGTTCCGCACGGTGTCGTTGGCGAACAGGTCGAGCTTCTGCTGCAAGTCGCCCGAGACGTTCACCGCGCCCGCGGCGCCGAGGATGTCGGTGAGCCCGGCGCGACGGACGTGGCGGGAGATGATCTTCGCGGCCAGGCACACGTCGTACAGCAGGTTCGAGAGCTCGCCCGTGGCCTCCGGGTGGAGCCGCTCCTGCTCCATGATGAACCGCTCAATCGTGATGACTTCGGAGCCTTGCATCACGGCCGTCCGTGGAGAAGGTGATGGTCCCGCGCTCATCGGTCCTGAGCACCATGATGCCGTGCCGCGCGAGCCGCCCCAGGACTTCGGGGGTCGGATGCCCGTACCGGTTGCGTCGTCCCACGCTGATCACCGCTTCGCGCGGCGCGAGCTCGTCGAGCCACGCGTCCGACGTGGCGCTGCGCGAGCCGTGATGCCCCACCTTGAGCAGCTCCACGCGCCCCACGCGACCCGCCAGATGCGCCTCGACCGGCAGTCCCGCGTCCGCCTGGAACAGAAGCCGCTCATCGCCATACGTCACGAGCAACACCACGCCGTGCTCGTTCACGTCGATCGGCAGGCGGAGCCACACCGAATCCGGGCTCAAGACCTGGAGCACCACGCCGTCGAGCTCGATTCGGTCGCCGGCGCGCGCCGCGTGCCAGCGCGCGCCCGACGCCTCGACCGTGGCCAGGAACTCGAGATAGAGCGGCCGGCCCAACGGCTCGCCCGGCTCGAGCACGAGCTCCGGGTCGAACGCGTCCACCACCGCCGGCAGCCCACCCAGATGGTCCGCGTCGCCGTGGGTCGCCACGACGACCGCTAGCCGGTCCACGCCCTGCCGGCGCAAGAACGGGACCACCACCCGGCGCCCCGCGTCATCCCCGGGAATCCGGGGACCGCCGTCGATCACGACCCAGCGACCGTGCGGCGTGCGCAACGCCGCCGCGTCGCCCTGGCCAACGTCGAGAAAATGTACCGTCAAACAGACGCAATCGTCGAGTGCGAACGCGTCCTTGAGCGACGCGGCCACGAGCACGGTGCTCGCGAACGCGACGCGCGCGGCGATGAGCCACGGCCGGCGCGGCGAATGCCACAGCCACCAGGCAAGCGCGGCGACACCGGCCCACACCGCGGCGGCCTGCCAGCCCGCCATCATCGTCACGTGACCGCCCGGCACCGCTGCCGCCCCGCGCGCCACGAGGTCGAGCAGCGCGAGACCCAACCCCGAGCCCGCGGCGACGAGCGTCGCGAGGCCCGAGGTGACCCAGGAGAGCGCGAGCGCCAGCACGAGCCCGGGCACAACCACGCTCGAGAGCGGGACGGCGATGAGGTTCGCGAGCACGCCGATCGGCGCCACCGTGCCGAACGCGAGCGCGCTGATCGGCGCCGTGAGCAGGGTTGCCGCAATGGATGGAGCCACGAGCCGGAGCCACAGCGGGCGGCCGCGGAACGCGCGATCGGCCCAGATCACCGCGCCCATCGCGGCGATGGAGAGCCAGGCGCCGACGGCGCGCAGCGCCCAAGGATCGGCGAGGAGCACGATCAGGGCCGCCACTGCGAGCGTGCCTCTCGGCGCCACGATGCGCTGGCGTACGCGCGCCACGTCGGATAAGACGAGCATCGCCACGGCGCGCAATGCGGGCGCGGGAAATCCGATGAGCCACAGGTAGGCGACGAGCACGACGCCTGCGGTCGCCATCCGCGCGCGCGGCGGGAGGCGCAGCTTGGCGAGGAAGAGCGCGAGCCAGGCGGCGAGGAACCCGACGTGCAGCCCGGAGATGGACAGGATGTGGGCGAGCCCGGATCGGGCGTAACGCTCGCGTACGACTGGGTCCAGATCGATTTTGGGTGCGAAGACCAGTGCATCCACGAGCGGTGCCCGGGACCCGAAGAGCAGAGCGGTGCGCTGAGAGAGCCGATCACGTACGGCGCCGCGCCCACGCGGGACCGGGTCGAGCTGATGCGCTCGTCGCACCACCAACACGCCGCGGCCACCGAGACCGTTCCATCGGCCCGCGACCACCCACATGGTGCCGCCACGCGCGGGTGTGCCGTCGGGCCAGCGCAACCGCAGCTCGCCGCTGCAAGTGCCGGGAAGTACGTCCGCCTCTAGGGGGCCGCCCGCGGAGTCCACGGGGTCGGCGAGCCGCACGATCGCCCCTCGGCTCCCTGCTCTCCGATCCCTGCTCCATCGTCCCGCGCAACTGGCGCCGCGCTCTCGGGAAGCGGCTGCGCCCCAGAGCGTCCCCGCGACGCCGATGATGCCGAGGGCGGCGCCGAGGGGAGCGTGCCTCGCGAGAAGGAGGGCTGTCCCCAGGACGGGAAGAACCACGTACCACTCCCCACGCAGTATCGACGGATCGAGCCCGGCGTAGAGGCCGACCGCAAAGGCGATTGTGAGAAAAAGAATCGGCGGCCGCATCCGGGCCGCCTCAGCGAACTAGAGGATCTGCACCGGCTTCGCGCCGCAGCGCGGCGCCAATCCCACCCGACGGAACCCGTCGAGCAGCGCGACGTCGAGCTTGGCTTTCTCCTGGTCGCTGTCGAGCCGCAGCTCGACCAGCACTTCGCCCTGGGAAGTGGAGACGTAGTTCGGCGATAACCGGTTGAGCGCAAACACGAGCACGTCGCCGCGGCAGGTGTCGCAGCCGCAGAACCGGGGCAGCTGGGGACGAAGCTTCCCGTACTCCCGCTGCAACACCTCGTACGTCACGTTCGTCACCCCACGACGGCGAGCTCCTGACCCCGTCCCAGCGGCTGGGCCGTGAATGTGGACCCGGTCGTGCCGGTGAGGCGCACCGAGCGATACTCGCCGATCCAGGAATCCGGGCCTGCCACGAGCGCCACCTTGTTCGTGCGCGTGCGACCCTGCAGGAATCCGCCGCGCTTGGCGCGGCCTTCGACCAGCACTTCGTGCGTCGTGCCCACGAGCCCGACGTTCTTCTGGCGCGCCAGCCGGCGCACCAGCGCGATGAGTCGCTCGAGTCGCTCACCCGCGACGTCGTCGGGCACGGCGTCCTTGAGACGCGTCGCGGGCGTCCCATCCCTCGGCGAGTACTTGAAGGTGAACGCGTCGTCGAAGCCGACCTGCTCCACGAGCGACAAGGTCTCCGAGAAATCCTGCTCGGTCTCACCCGGGAAGCCCACGATGATGTCGGTCGTAAGCGCGATACCGGGCAGGGCGGCGCGTAGGGCGGCGACGACGTCCAGGTAGCGGTCGCGATCGTAGCGGCGCAGCATGCGCTTGAGCACGCGTGAGCTGCCGCTCTGCACCGGCAGGTGCACGTGCTCGCACACCGCGGGCGTCTCGGCCATCGCCCGAACCACCCCGTCGGTGAAATCGGTGGGATAGGGTGACGTGAACCGCACCCGCCGGATGCCTTCGACGGCGCCGACCGCGCGCAACAGCTCGGCGAAGTCGTGCATGCCGTCATGGTAACTGTTGACTGTCTGGCCAAGGAGCGTGACCTCCGTGGTGCCGGTACGGGCGAGGTCGGTCACCTCGCGTACCACGTCGGTCAACTTGCGGCTGCGCTCGGGTCCGCGCGTCATCGGAACGATGCAGAAGGTGCACCGATAATCGCAGCCGCGTTGCACGGTGACGTACGCGGAGGCGGCCGTCTCGCGCACCGGCGGCACGTCTTCGTAGTGCTCCCAATGCTTGAAGGTCGTGTCGGCCGCGCGCTCGCCGCCCCGGGCCCGCGCGATGAGCTCGGGGAGCCCGCGGTAACCGTCGGGACCCACGACGAGATCGACTTGCGGTACGCGCTCGAGGAGCCGGGCGCCGAGCCGCTGCGCCATGCATCCGACGACGCCGAGCACGCCACCCGGCCGCTTCAGCTGCTTCAGCTCGCCCAGGCGGGAGAGCACCTTCTGCTCCGCGTGGTCCCGCACCGCGCATGTGTTCACGAGCACCACATCGGCCTCGGATGGCTCGGCCGCGGCCGTGTAGCCTTCCCGCCCCAACACGCCGAGCACGAGCTCGGAGTCCGAGACGTTCATCTGACAGCCGTAGGTTTCGATGTAGACGCGCGGCATGGCGCTAGAAGATAATAGCGGAGCTAGCGAACCGTGATGTCGAAGCGGGCGCTCCCATCCCACTCGTCCACCGGCAGATACACCGAGAGGTAATCTTCCGTGAGGACCTCCACCTGGCCTTCCCCGCGCCCACACACGACACCGTCGGCCCGACGGCCCAGTCGCGTCAGCCGGTACGCGCGCTCTTTGGCTTCGCCGAGCTCGCGCAGCTCGCGCGCGCGATCGCGCACGATCGCCGGGGCGACGGCGTCCGGTAGTCGAGTCGCCGCTGCCCCGGGCCGCTCGCTGTACGGGAATACATGCAAGTACGTGAAGGGCAATGCTTCGACCAGCGCGAGCGTGGCGCGGTGGTCGGCATCGGTCTCGCCCGGGAACCCGGCGATGATGTCGGCGCCGAGCCCGAGCACGGGCATCCGCTCGGCGAGCCACTCGAGGCGCGCCCGGTAGGACGCGGCCGAGTACCAGTGGCGGCCCATCCGCTTGAGGATGCGGTCCGCCCCGGACTGGAGCGGCGCGTGCAGGTGCGCGGCGAGCTGCCGCGGCGCCTCGATGAGGAGCCGCGCGATCGTGTCGTCCACCTCGGTGGCCTCGATGGAGGAGAGCCGGAAACGGACGGATGGGACGGCGCCAATCAAGGCTTCGAGAAGCTCTCCCAGGGACCGGAGCGTCCCACTCCCCACTCCCCACCCCGTGTCTCTTCCGTACGTCCCGATATGCACGCCCGTCAGCACGATCTCCGCGTGCTGCTCCGCGAGACCTCTGGCCTCTTTCACCAGATCCGGAATCGAGCGCGAGCGATTCGCACCCCGCGCGATCGTCGTCGCGCAGAAGGTGCAGTGCTCGTCGCAGCCGTCCTGGATCTTGAGGAGACCCCGGGACCGACCCTGCGTCCTCACCCCCTGTCCCCCTCTCCCTTCGGGAGAGGGGGAACTCTTGGCGTCCGCGGGTGAGGCCACCCCGGCCGCCCGCAGCACCTGCGCCGGCTCCGCACCGCCCACCACAGCGCGCACCGACGGGAGCGCGGCGATGTGACCATGGTCGAGCGCCGCCGCGCAGCCCATCACGACCGTTTGGATGCCGCCGCGCCGGCGCGCGAGGCGGCGCACCAGGCGGCCCAGCTTTGCCTCGCTCTCGTGCGTGACGGTGCAGGAGTTGACCACGGCCAGGTCCGCGGCGGCGGGGTCGTCCACGACCGCGGCGCCGGCATGCTCGAACGCCCGGCGCACGAGCGCCGTGTCGTACTGGTTCGCCTTACAACCGAAGGTGTGGAAGTAGACGTTCACGGCCGCACGGTCAGGCCCACGAGCACGGTCCACACGCGCTCGGTGAGCCCCGTGCCCCGTCGCTCGAGCCGCTCGACGCCCAGGTCGATCGAGGCCCGGCCCTGCGCGAACGAGCGACCGGTGCCCGCCGCGGCCGCGAACTCAGTGGGTGCCGTGGTGCCCGGGCCGAACGGCATCTGGCCGCCGCGCACGCCGAGCCGCAGCGGCATTCGGCCCGATCCGAACTCCGCCCCCCCCGACCAGCTCCAGGTGTTGAACGCCCCGGGACCCGAACGCGACCAGGACCGCCAGGCGACCGATCCGCCGAATTTCACGCTGGGGCTCGGCGCGAACAGCAGGCCGCCGCCGGCGCCGCGCGGCAGGTCGGTGAGCGCGGTCGTGCTGTCGCCCGTCTTGGCGCGCAACCGGCTGTCGGACCGCGCCCAGCCCGCGAGCGAGAGCCCCGGGGCCACCCCGATCAGAATGCTGCCCGAGACGCCGAAGCCGCTGTAGCGCACTTCCGCGAGCTGCTGCACGGTGTGGAACGTGGTGTCGTCGAAGCGGCGCTCGGCGGTCTGACGCGTGGAGCCCGTGAGGAGGTGGATCCCGCCCCCGATCGCGATGCGACGGTTCAGCCGGCTGGCCGCGGCGAACCGCACATCGGCCACGCTCCCATCGCTCGTCAGCTCGTCGGTGTAACGCTGGAGCGCGCCGCGCAGCAGAAAGGAGTCCCGCTGCGTCACGTCCCAGGACTTGTCGAGGTACGTCGTGAATCCGGCGGCCAACGCGAGCCTGGGCGCCACGCGCCCCGCCGCGCTCAACAGGGGGAAACGCGTGCTCCGCAGGCTCGCGGTCGAACCACC
>DASQIB010000130.1:0-27967 GCA_035631795.1 Gemmatimonadales bacterium
CAGCGGCGTGACGTTGATGTCGGCCTTGACGGCCGCGCGGGAGCTAGTGGCTGACAGGGCCACTGGTCTGCGACGCCTTCTGCGTCTGGAACTCCTTCGTGAAGATCGACCGGCCGAACTCCGAGCCGACGCTCTTGATCAGGTAGTCGATCAGCTCCTTCGAGGTGTAGGTCATCTCGACGGAGAGGAAGTCGATCTTGGTCGTGAAGTAGTTGTACAGCCACACCGCCGGAATCGCGACGATGAGGCCGAACGCGGTCGTGATCAACGCCTCCGCGATACCCGAGGAGACCGAGGCCAGCGACCCGCCGCCGCCCGAGGCCGCCATGCCGGTGAATGCGTTCACGATACCCATCACCGTGCCGAGCAGTCCCACGAACGGCGCAGTGGAGCCCGTGGTGGCGAGAATGCCCAGGCCGCGCTTCAGCTCAGCCGACACGATCAGGATCTCGCGCTCGACCGCCCGCTCCACCGAGTTGATGTCGGCGGCGGTGATCGTGGCGCGATCGCGGAGCAGCGGCTTCACCTCCGACAGCGCCTCACCGACCACGCGCGCCACATGGCTCTTCTTCTGCTTTTCGGCGATGCGGATCGCGCCGTCGAGCTGCTCCTCCTGCAGGAAGCGGGAGAATTCGGGCGCGAATTTCCGCGTCTCGCGTTGGGACCGGAAGATCTGGACCCACTTCTGGACCGCGTTCGCCCACGAGATGATCGACATGACCAGCAGAATGATGACGATCGCCTTGGCGAATACGCCCATCGAGACGAACAGGTCGTAAAGCGAGAGACTCATGGGGGGAGGCTCCTTGAGGTTATTGCTTGATCCGGAAGTCGATCGGGAGCTGAATCAGCACCCGCACCGCTCGACCGTGCACGCGTGCCGGCCGGAACAGCGCCTTGAGCACATAGTTCTTTGCCGACTGGTCAAACCCGGGGTTGGGGCTCTGCAACACCTTCACGGAAGGTGGTTCCGCCCGCCCCAGCGTGTCGATGATCGCCTGGACGAGGACCCGACCGGAGATCCCGGCCTGACGCAGCAGATCGGGATACTGGAGCGTGGGCCCAGACAGCACCGCGGGTTTCTCCTCCACGATCGCTTCCATGAAGACTTCATTGCCCGTGGGGACCATGCCCGTGGAGACGCCGCCCTCCACGCCGGTGCCGGAGTAATCCTTCGGATCGAAATGCTCCTGGAGGTTCACCGGCGGGATGTTCGTGGGAATCACATCGGGTGCCACGACGGTCTGGAAGCCTTTGAGCGGCACATCGAGCTGCACCGGTTGCTGCTCGGGTGGCTTCTCCTGCTTCGGCTGGTCGACGAACACCATCGCCGTATCGACCTTGACGGCGTTGTCGTTCTGGCCGGCGTTCAGCGTGGCGTACACGGCCGCGCCGATCACCACCGTGTGGATCACGAGCGACATCGCGCTTAAGCCGAACCCGCGGCGCCGATTTTTCTTGCGCCTCGATTCGATCAGGTTGTCGAACACGGGCTATTTGTCCTCCGGTCCAGTCGGTGACTCCCTTGAAATAGGGCGGGTTTTCGGCCGCCCGCTAGTGGACCCCCCATTACAAAACGATGACAGCGGGGTGAGGGGTCGGCTACCGCCCCGCCCCCCCGCGCTGCGGGCGATGGCTAGCCGCGCAGGTTGAGGCGCCACTGCAGCAGCACCCGGACGGCCCGCCCCTGGACCTGGCCGGGAGCGAAGCGCAGCTGACGCACGTGGTTGATCAGCGATTCGGCCAGGCTGGGGCTCGGCGACGACACAACCGTCACCGACGTCGGCTCGACGGCTCCCGCAGTGTCCACAACGAAACGGACGACGGCGCCCCCCCCCATGACCGACGCGCCACCCGCGCCACTCAAGTTCACCGTGCGCGCTTCGGCGGAGAGGGCACGGGGCGCCTGATCGAGGCCACGGCAGTCGGGCACACAGCTGTACGTGGTGTCCGAATGTGGCGCACCGGCGAGCCGCCCGAGCGCGGCCGACGGACGCGCCAGCGCCGGCGGTTGGACGGACCGCCGGATGGCTTCGAACTCGAGCGCGAGCCCGGAGTCGATCTGCGCGAGACCCCCGACCTCGAGCCGTGGGTCGATCAGGAGCGCCTCCCGAAAGGACTCACGGGCCAGACTATCGTGTCCCTTGTAGAACTCGAGCACGCCGCGCCACACGAACGCATTCATGCGATCGGTACCGCTGCCGGGCGTGCTCGAGTCGAGCGCGACGCGCAGCAGGGCGAGCCCGGAATCCGCATTGCCGGCGCGCAGCTGGAGCCGCGCCGCGGTGACGAGATCTCCGGCGCGAGTCTGCGCCTGCAGCGCGCTCGCCAGGGTCAGGCCGACGAGCACCACCCTCGCCGTAGTGGTCAAGGCGAATCCACCTCGTACCGCACCCAATCCAACCCCTCCGCCCGGATATCGAACCGCAGCTCGACGCGAGCCACGACGTCCTGACCACCGCTGGCAGCCGGACGAAACCGCAGCATCGGGAGCACGTCCCGCACCGAACGCTCGAACCCCGCCGAGCTGCTGCTCACCACTGTGATAGTCTCCGGCTCGAGGCGCCCGGTCTCGTCGACGACGGCTCGCACCACCACGCGTCCGTGAACTCCTGAAGGCCCAAGCTGCCCGGGATTGTCGATCCGCATTTGAGGCAGGCCGAGGAGTCGAGGTGACTGTTCGCCTCCCTTGCACCCGCGAACGCAATCGTGCACGACGCCTACCGGCGCCGGATTCGACTCGGACGCGGACGTGAGCGTGGGGTGGTCACGCCGCACGGCCGCTTGCTCATGACGCCAGGTCGCGGCGAGCGTGGAATCCGTGGCCGCGAGGTTTCCGGCATCGATGGCCGGATCGAGCGCGAGCGCCGCCCGGAAGCTCCGGGCCGTACCTGAATCGTCACCCTGGTAGAAGCTCACGATCCCGAGCCACACGAACGCCGTGGCACGGTCCGTCGGCGGGGCGGTTGACGGCGAGTCGGCCACCTGATGTAGTAGCGTGGCGGCGCTATCCAAATCATGCATATGAATGCGCGCCCGTGCAGCGGTGACGCGCTCGGCGGGCGACGCCTGGCTCGCCCCCGGGCGATTGCACAAGAGGACCAGCGCGATGGCACTCACCACCATCCCCACGCGATCCACGGACCCTCCAGGACTGTGGCACGTGCTTGTTATTGCACGCTCGTCAGTCTGAAGTCAACCGGGAGACGGATCAGCACGCGCACCCGCCGTCCGTGCACCCGCCCTGGACGAAATACGGCGTGACGCAGGTAGTCCAGGGCCGGTGCCTCGAAGCCGGCATGCGAGCTCTCGACCACCGTCACCTCCGGCTCGACACGCCCGAGCGTGTCGATCACAGCTTGAACCACCACGCGCCCGGTGACCCCGGCGGCGCGCAACGCCTCCGGATACGACGGTGGCCGCCCCGCCAGGAGCATCGGGGGCTCCTCGACGACGTCCGCCGACCAAGGCGTCGTTGTGTCGGGCGCGGACGGATCATCCCCGACACCGCGGGAGCGTTGCAGCCATCGTGTCGCGTCGAACGGTCGCGAGGGTTCGATCGGCGGGAGGCCAGGCGGCACGGTGAACGGAAACCCGATCGGTTCCTCCACGACCGGCGCGCGCGGTGGGACAGGGACCCCAGGTGGCGCGCGGCGATCGGGCGCCTCGCGCCAGGGCATGACGAAAGCCGGGATAACACGCGGCGGTTCCGTGACTCGGAGCGTACCGACAACGGCGCCAGCGACTACTGCCCCGTGCCCCAGGAGTGCGACCAGACCGGGACCGGTGCGCCCACGCTGGGCGAAGCGCGGTTGGGATGCGATGAGCCGTCGAAACATGGGAGGTCCTCCCGTTATGGGCTCATCGATGATGGCGTGCGACACTTACACGACGATGCGGCGGGCGTGAAAAAGTGATGACGAGCGCGTTACGTCCTCGGGAGAATGACGGTAAACGTGGTCCCCCGCCCCGGCCGGCTCACGACGTCGATCTGACCGCCGTGCGCCTCCGCGATCCACTTGCAGATGGCGAGGCCGAGGCCGGCGCCGGGTCGCTCGCTGGTGCGGGTGCGCGCCGAGTCGGCGCGCCAGAAGCGGTCGAAAATGTGGGGCAGATCGCCCGCCGCGATACCGATGCCGGTGTCCGCCACGCTCAGGATCACGCGACCGTTCGCCGGGCCGAGCTGCATGCGCACGCTCCCACCCGCGGGCGTGTACTTCACCGCGTTGGTGACGAGGTTGAGGATGAGCTGCCGGATGCGGCTCGCGTCCACCGCGACCATCACCGGTTCGGCAGGGGTCGCGACTTCCATCGTGACGCCCGCTTGCTCCGCGAGCAGCTCGCCGGTCTCCTGGACTTCGGTGACGATGCTGCGCAAGTCCACGGCCTCGCGATGCAGCGGCGCGATGCCCTCGTCGGCGCGCGCCAGCATGAGCAGCGCATCCACGAGCTCGGCCATGCGCTTGATCTCTTGGAGCGTCTCCTCGAGCGTGACGAGCGTTTCCTGCTGGAGACCGGGCGTCGTGATGGCGCGCTCGACACCGGCGCGCAACACGGTGAGCGGGGTCTTGAGCTCGTGACTCGCGTCCGCGGTGAAGCGCCGCAGTGCGGCGAAATTGCGCTCGAGCCGCGTCAGCATCTGGTTCAGCGTCTCGACGAGCCGGCCCAGCTCGTCCTTCACGACGGGCACCGCGAGACGCCGATGGAGGCTCGTTCCGTCCGTGATCTCCCTGACCTCGGTGATGATGACGTCGACCGCCGTGAGGGCGCGATTCGCGATCCACGTTCCCATCAGGAGGGCGGCGACGAGGCCCAGCGGGAGGATGAGGGCGATGGTCGAGAGCAGCTGCTCGGCCCCGAGCTCCGCCGAGCGGACGCTCGCCCCGGCGAGGATGGCCCCGAACTGCGGTCCGGCGTCGCTGACGTAGTGGACCGCGTAGCGAATCCGTGGGCCCTCGGGTCCGATCTGGAGCGTGCCGGAGGCGCGGCCGGAAATCGGCGCACTCGCCAAGGCGCGCAGCTGCTCGACTTGTTGGAAGGTGAGCGCCCGCGCGTCGGACGACGCGAACAGCAGGCTGCCGTCGCGCGCCGTGATCACCAGGTACTCGGGAACGGCCTCGAGTAGCGCCGCGAGGTCGGAGATGAGCACGGGGTGACCGGCGCTGTCCGCCCGAACGAGCACCCCCCGGGCCCGGTAGCTCTCGGCCAGCATGCCGGCCGTGAGCGACGCTTCCGATTGGATCCGCCGGTCGAGGTCCTGATAGGACGCATTACGCCGGTCCAGGTACAGGACCGCGGCAAAGGCAGCAAGTGTCAGTGCGAGGGCCAGCGAGTACCACGCGGTGAGCCGCCCGCGGATCGTCTGCATATTCAGGCTTTTACGACGTACCCTACGCCGCGCACGGTGTGAATCAGCTTGGGCTCGTGCCCGTGATCGATCTTCTTCCGCAATCGCGTGATCACCACGTCGACGATATTGGTCCCAGGGTCGAAGTGGTAGTCCCACGCGTACTCGGTGATCAGCGTCCGCGGCATGACCCGCCCCGGGTGGCGCATGAGGTACTCGAGCACCGCGTACTCCTTCGGGGTCAAGTCGATGCGCTTCGTGCCCCGCCGCACGTCGCGGCTGCCGGTGTCGAGGGTCAGGTCGGCGATGTGGAGAATCGGGGGGGCGATGGCCTTGGGCCGGCGCCCGAGGGCTTCCACCCGGGCCAGCAGTTCTTCCAGCGAGAACGGCTTCGTCACGTAATCGTCGGCGCCCATCTTGAGGGCCTGGACCTTGAAGTCGACCGCGTCCTGCGCCGTCAGGACCAGAACGGGAATGCCGTCGCCGCGGTCCCGCAGCGTCCGCAGCACATCGAAGCCGGAGAGCGCCGGCAGGCGCAAGTCGAGCACGAGCATGTCGTAGTGCCCGCCGGTCGCGAGCCGCAGTCCTTCCGCACCGTCGCCCACGAGGTCGGCGTGAAAGCCGGCCTCCGTCAAGCCGCGTTTCACATACTGTCCGACCGTCTTGTCGTCCTCGACGACGAGGATTTTCATCCGATGGGGAGGTATACCTTGAAGTTGGACCCCACGCCGACCTGGGACTCCACATCGATCCGCCCGCGGTGCTCGGCGATGATACCGTAGCAGATCGACAGGCCCAGCCCGGTTCCCCGCCCCTGCGGCTTGGTGGTGAAGAACGGCTCGAAGATCTTGGCCAGATCCTCGCGCTTGATCCCGGTGCCCGTATCGATGAACTCGAGCAGGATCTCGTCGTCGCGATCCGGATTGATCCGGCTGCGCACGGTGAGGGTGCCCCGCGAGTCCGTCGCGTCCATCGCGTTCAACATCAACGCCATGAAGCTCTGGATCAGCCGCTCCTGGTCCGCGCGCACGGGCGGCAGGCCGGCTTGGAGCTCGCGGATGACCGTGAGCCGCTTGAACCGCGCATGATGCTTGAGGAGAAACAGGGTACGGTCCACGACGCCGTTCACGTCCACGGGCTTCATCTCGCCCGCCTTGGGCCGCGAGAAGTCGAGCAGGCTGTCGACGATGCGCCGACACCGCTGCACTTCAGTATCGATGATCTTCAGGTATTCGTCGTACCCTTGTCGGTCCGTCGGTCCCAAGTCCCGCGTCCGGAACGCGAGGGCCTCGCAGCACGCGAGGATCGTGGCGAGCGGATTGTTGATCTCGTGCATCACGCCGGCGGCGAGCTGGCCGACGGCAGCGAGCTTTTCCGTCTCGGTCAGCCGTTGCTGGGCTTGACGCCACTCGGTGATGTCTTCTCCGATGGTGATGACGTGGGAAATCGTGCGGCCGTCCTGCCGCATTGGGATCTTGGTGATCCGGTAGTACCGGGCCTCCCCGCTCGCCTGCGACTCCATCTCCACCTGCTGCAGCTCGCCGGTATCGAATACGCGGTCGAACTCGCGCTTCAGCAGGTCGCGCGGCTGCCGATCGAGCACGTCGAAGATCTCCTGACCGACCGCCTCGTCGCGCGCCACACCCTGTGTGCCGGTCTCGCGCTTGCGGTTCCAGGCGCGGATGCGGTAGGTGCGATCGATGACGTAGAGGCCGACGGGGAGGGAGTCGATGATTTGCGCGGCGAAGTTGCGCTGCGCCTCCATCTCATGCGTCCGCAACGCCACCTCGGACGCCAGGTCCTGCGAGAGCTCGGTGGCCGCGATTATGGGAGCGAGGATGCGGCCGACCACCACGATGACGTCATGCGCCACGCCTTCGTAGCGGCCGGTGGGAATGATGACCTCGAGGGCCCCCAGCGCCGCTTCGTCGTGGATCAGCGGGAGCCGCATGATGGCGCCCCCGGGAATCTCTTCCCGTTGCGGGCCGCGCTGCACCCATTCGGCGACGGGAGGCGTGTACCCAGGCAGCTCGGCTTCGTCGCCCGGCGTGGTGACCAGAGCGAAGCGAGCGCCGTCCGGAGTGCGCAGCCAGAGTCGGCACCGCCGCAGGTTGAGCCCGCGCCGCAGCGCGCTCACTACCCCGTGCAGAGCCTCCCGGGACGCGAGGCCGGCCTGCAGCACCGACGCGACCTCGGCGATCACCCGGATACCGGGATGCTCGGTATCGAGGGAGGGAGCGACCATCGGTCGCTAAGGTAGAGAGCCCGCTTCTAGCGCGCCAGCGGCGCCTCGAACCGCACGCCGAGGAACGGACGTGCCTGCGTCACAGTCCCGAAGAATACCGTCGGCCCGAACAGCACGCCGCCCTGGACGCCGTTCGGGTTGCCGAACTTGAGACCGATCAACCCGGAGACGCCGGCCCACGGTGAGCCGACGGTCAGCGGCGAGTGGGAGGCGACGTACCCTGTCCCTTCGACCGTGAAGTCGAGACCCAAGCGGGTGGTGCTCGTGTCGGCGCCCAGATACGCCAAGGTCGCGGCGCGCGTGTGCGCGCCCAACGTGGCGCCGAACACGAAGCCACGGCTCCCACCGACGATCGCCCCCTGATCGATGAACTCGCCCACGCGTCCCGTGAGCGACACCGCCGCGATCGGACCCGCGTGCACCCCGCGCACGTACCCGGCGTCGAATCCCTGGATCTGCCAGCCGCCGCCGACGGTGAACGCCAGACCCCCCGTGAACCCGCCCCGCCCACCTTGACCCGCGAGCGGCGTAGACAAAGCCGCCAGCGCTACCAACATTGTGCCCATGGACCGACGCACGTTCGTTCTCCTGACTGGTGCCGCCGCCACCGCACCGCTCCGTCCCACTCGGCCGTTCGGACGAGCGGGACGGGGGGAGGCGGGCAGATTGCAATTCGAACTGGATGACCGCCGCCGCTGGTCGTTGTGGTACTACGGCGACGGGTCACCCGTTCCGCTCATCCAGGGAGCCGAGATCGTCGCGTGGGTCGGTGACCAGCCGCTCACCCTCGCGGAGCTGGAAGATAGTACGGTCGGAAACCGCCGGCCCCCGGGCGGCCATGCCGTCGTCGTACGGGGTCGGGGGGCCGGCGTATGGGTGGAGGCGGAGCTCTTCACCGGGGCCGATCGACTCCAGGCGACCGTGACGGTCACCCTCTTCCCCGACCGTTTCCTTCCGACCGTCACCGCGGTCCGGTTCCTTAGAGTGCCGCCCGCGGAAACGCTGGCCGGCGAAGGCGCGCTCGAGGCGCTGGTCAACGGGATGAGTTCGAGCGACCCCTGCCGCGTGGTCACCATCGGCGCGCCGGACACGGGAGACCTCGAAAGCCACGGCGCCCTGGGGCTCACACGCGGCGCCCGCGGCCTGGCGATCGGGTTTGATGGGGGGGAGCCTGGCCAGGCTCGTGTGAAGCTTTCATCGGAAGTGATCGAAGCAGTGACCGATTGGCGGCCATCGCGGCCGCTCCGACCCGAAGGCGATTCGTCGCGCATGCAGGTGTGCTTCGATCCGGAGGGGGACGGCCTGGAGGCCCTGGCCGCCTTGTTCGTTCCTTGGTCCCGCCTCGATCAAGAGCACCTGGCGGACGCGGTCGCGCCGGCCGGCTGGTGCACGCGGTCGGAGCTCTCCGGCGCGGTGAGCGAGGCGGACGTGATCGCGAATCTGGAGTTCTGTGCCGCGCACTTCGACCGCCGATTCTTCCGCCATATCGAGCTCGACGACGGATACCAGACGGCGGCCGGCACATGGGAGCCGAACGATCGGTTCCCGCAGGGCCACCGCTGGCTCACGGACCAAATACATGCGAAGGGGTTCAAGGCCGGCCTTTGGCTCGCGCCTTTCGCGGTGTCGGAAGGCTCCGGTCTCCCGGCCGTTCACCCCGACTGGCTGTTACGCGACGCCCCCGGGGGGGACCCGATCGTCTGCGACACGCGGGAAGCGTGGGGCGGCGCTGTGTACGCGCTCGACGGCGCCAATCCCAAGGTCCAACAATGGCTGTTCGATCTGGCACGTCGTGTCGTGCAGACCTGGGGTTACGATCATCTGCGCGTCGACCAGCTGCGCTGGGCGCCCCTCGGCACGGCGCATTACGGGGGGTTGACCCATGCGGAGGCGTATCGCGCGGGCTTAGGCGCGATTCGCGATGGCCTGGGCACCGAGGCATTCCTGGTCGCGAGCGGAGCACCATTGCAGCATGCGGTCGGTCTCGTGAACGGCATGCGTATTGGTCCGGAGGTGGCCGCGAGCTGGCCCGGGATCCAGCCCGCGGCCCGCGCCGCGGGGCTGCGCAGCTTCTACCACCGCGCGGCGTGGTTGAACGACCCCGACTGCCTCGTGGTGCGGCCACCGCTCGGTCGCCCCGCGGCCGAGGCCTGGGCATCGCTCGTGGCGATCTCGGGCGGTCTCACCACGTTCTCGGATCACCTCCCGAAGCTTCCCCAGGACCGCGTCGAGCTGCTCCAGCGCACGGTGCCCGTCGCCCGTGTAGCGGGCCGCCCGGTGGCGGCCGGCGCCGTCGAGCGCCAAGCGGCGCCCGCGTTGACGGTGGCCGGCGACACGTATCCGATCCGTGGGCAGTGGCGCTTCCGAACGGGCGACGACGCCGCGTACGGGTCGCGCGAGTTCGACGAGGAAGCGTGGGAATCCATTAGGGTTCCCGCCCGATGGGATGACGCCGGACACGGGGGGTACGCGGGCGTCGCGTGGTACCGCACGCGGTTTCTGCTGCCCGCGCGCGCCACCACGGCACGCGCCGGCGACCGCCGTGGCGGCGGGGGCGCCTGTCTCGAGCTCGGCAGGATCGCGGACTCCGACGAAACGTACTTGAATGGCGGGAAGATCGGGCAGTCGACCGAGCCCCAGGCGTTCCGACGGTACCTCGTCCCACCGGAGCTGCTCAACTGGGGTGGCGAGAACGTCCTCGCCGTGCGCGTCACGGGCGGCGGCCCGGGCACCGGCGGCGGTGGAATTTGGAGCGTCCGCCGCGACCTCCCGCACCGCCTCTGGGTGGCCGAAGGAGCCCCGCGGTGGTGGACGATGGTGCTCGTGAACTGGGAGGACGAGTCGCGCGACGCGTCCGTACCACTCACGGCGCTCGGGATCACCGGGGGGGGGCCCCGGTTCGACGCGTACGACGTGTGGCGCGACGCCCCTGCCGCACTCGTCACGGACGCGTTGGCGGTGACCCTCGACCCGCAGAGCGCACGGGTCATCGCTATCCGTCCCGCGGCAGCCCGCCCCCAGATCATCGGGACCACGCGGCACGTCGTCCAGGGAGCTGTCGACGTGGCCGAAGAGACATGGGATCAGACGACGCGCACGCTGCGGGCCAAAGCCACCAACCTGGACGGCCGCGCGTACGCGGTGACGATCTCCGTCCCCAAGGGTATGCGGCCCAGCACGTGCAAGGCGGATGTGCCATGCACGGTGAAGCGCCTCGAGACCGGTCATGCGGTGCTGCAGTGGCCCGCCGGCGGCGACGGGAGAGACATACGGTGGGAGCTCGCGTTCCGGTCGGCCGCTCCCGCCAAGAAAGGCAAGGATTAGCGCGTCAGACTCCCGTCGCCCCGGTTCCTCGCACGAAGGACCGGGGCCCCACCAAGCAGAGAATCAACAGCGGCACCACGGCGACCAGCGCTCCAGCCATTGGGTCCGGGCCGCTGAACTCACGCCCACCGCGTAGGCCAGCGATGCCGACCTCAAGGACCTGCATCTGGCTCGAGCGGACGGCGACGAGTGGCCAGAGAAAACTCCTCCATTGCTCGGCGAACGCGAGCAGCGCAAGCGTGAGCAGCGCGGGTCCAGCCTGCGGCAGGAGAACGCGTCGAAAAATCGTCCATTCGCCCGCACCCTCGAGGCGGGCGGCGTCCTCGAGATCCGCCGGTATTGCGCCAAAGCACCGTCGCAGGAAGACGATGCCCGCGACTGAGACAAGCTCGGTCGAGATCAGGCCCGCGTAGCTGTCGATCCAACCCAGGGCGTCGATCATGAGGAATCGGGGGATCACGAGCAGGATCGCGGGCAGCGTGAGCACGCCCAGGTAGGCGAGGAACAGAGGGTCGCGACCGGCAAACCGAAGACGGGCGAAGGCGTATGCCGCCGTGGCGCTCGTCATCACCTGCCCGGCCACGATCGCGACCGAGAAGATCGCGCTGTTCACCACGAACTGGCCCACGGACGATTGCAGCGCTGCTGCGGCGCCCGCCAGCCCCACGGCGACCGTATAGATGAAGGGGGCGACCACGGCCAGCGCCAACGGGAGCACGAGGGCAACCCGCAGCGATCCGCTGGCCCACCGCCGTCCCCGCACCCGTTCAGACACGCCCGACCTCCCGGCGCAGCCACTTGATCTGCGGCCACGTGACTCCGAGCAACAGAAGACAGAAGAGCAGAGCCATGGCGCTCGCGTCGCCGAACCGCGACCCTCCCCACGCGGTCGCGTAGATGTGTGAGGCGATCACGTCCGTCGTGCCGAGCGGGCCACCCCCGGTAGCGGCCACCACGAGAGCGAAGACCTGCAGCGCGGCGATCAAGCCGGTCACCAAGCCAGCGACCATCGCGGGCCTGAGCAACGGCAGCGTAACGCGCCGGAAGCGTTGCCAGCGACTCGCGCCATCGAGGCGGGCGGCTTCGAGGTACGCGGGAGGGATGGCTCGCAGGCCCAGCGTGAGCACGGTCGCCTGGTAGCCCAGTTGCATCCACACGGCGACGGCCAGGAGGGCGATGAGCGTGGTGGTGGGATCGCCGAGCCAATTCACCGGCGTCGCGCCCGCGCGCGCCAGCACATGGTTGATCAACCCGGTGTCGGGGTTGGAGAGCGAACGCCAGATCAGCCCGATCGCCACGATAGAGGCGAGGTGGGGCACGAGCAACGCGCGGAGGGCCCACGTTCCCATGCGCGCGAGGAGCAAGGCGGTCGGCACAGCGAGGGTCAGGGCCAGCGGAACCGTCAATGCGTAGAGCAGCGTGTGCCCAAGTGCCGACCAGGCGAGCGGATCGGTCAGGACGTGTCCATAGTTCGCCAGGCCGACGAACGGATGCGCCCGGTCGAGCGGGCTCCAGCGATGCACCGATACGTACAGCGCCAAGGCCAGGGGCACGATCGAGAACGCCACGAGATGGAGCATCGAGGGCGCGAGAAAGCCCCAGGCGGCGAGTGTTTCTCGCCGGCGGCGCGGAGCGCCGCTGCTCCACGCACCGAGCCACGTGGCGAGCGGACCGAGGGCAGCCACGCCCAGCGGGAGCGCCAACCAGCCCGCGGTGCCGGCCTCCCCCGGCTCGGCCCGCAGCTCGAGCCAGCGGCCCGGCGCCAGGCGCACGGCCACAGTCGCGCGGGTGATCCCCCCGACCCGCCCGCGACTGACCTCCGCCCGCCCCGAATCGGCGGGCACGGTCTCCGCGCCGCGAGCGATGGCCGCGAATGCGGCGGGCACATTGCGCGCTTCCGGTGCCAGGGCCGACGCCTCCTGCATGAGCAGCCGGGCGTCGGACAGCCAGCGATCGGTGGCGCCTCCCGTCACGATGCGCACATCCGCGAACGTCGCCACGCCGAACAGCGCGGCCGCGGCCCAGTACTGATTTTGCGCGTGGCGCCTGGCATCCGGCCCGAGGCCGATGGCTCGCACCGCCTGTCCCCCGGCCACCACCAGCAGGACCAAGGCCGCGAGCATCCAAGGCGAAACGGGCCACCCCCCGACGTCCGGATACGCGGCGACGACGCCGATGACATCCCAGCCATCGCGATCGAGCAGCGGCGCGAGCGCCGCTTCCCGATCACCGATCCAGTGGACCCATACCTCCCGTCGCAATTCTTCCAGCACGACGGCGGGCAGCGGCGCCGCGGTCGCCTGCACGAGCGGCGCCGTGCGATGATAGATCTCGAATCGCGCCGACAACCCCGGGAGCTCGTCCAAGGCGTGGGCGCGGATCAGGAGCTGCGGCAGGTCGTAGTCGGCGCTGCCCCGAGCGGCCGGTGTCACGAGCGGCAGGTACGCGGCGACCGCCGTCGCGTCGTGCGTGGCGAGCGTGCGCGCGGCGCGTACCCGCGCCCAGTGCACGGCCACGAGGGGCGACACCGCGCCCGCGGCGAGGGCGATCATCGCGACCAGCCGGCGGTGCGTGAGGGGGGTCATCGCGTCGCGCCGAGCAAGCGATCCAGCTCTCGCGCCGTGGCGCGCGCGGCGCGACCCGCGTCCGCCCCGCCGAGTGCGATCCGGGCCATGAGCTCCGAGAGGGCGCTGTCTACCTCCGGCCACAGGGCGACCCGGGCGCGCCACGCCGGTCGGCCCCGGGCGGCGGCGCGGAGGAACGCGGCCTCCCATCCAAGCGTGTCGGCCGCGGCGAGTGCTTGCGCCGCGACCGTGATCGCCGGGAGCTCGAGGCCGGCCGCGCCACGCGTCGTACCGGCGAGCGAGTCGGTGAGGTCCGCGACGAGCTCGACCGCGGCCTTGCGCCCGAGAATCCGGCGCGGCACGGCGTACGCGGACGCGTAGATCACCGTGACGGGCGCGATCCCTGCGCGATGAGGAATCGGCACGAAGCCCAGATGCAGCCCGCGGCGCGCCGCCGCGCGCAGATCGCGGACCGCGGCGTGACTCACCGTCATCATCGCGACCCGGCCCGCCACGAACAACCGCGCGTTCTCGCCGTCCTCCTCGCGCGGCTCGTACGCCCGTGGCGCGACGTGCTCGTGCGTGACCCACCCGGCGTACCATCGGAGCGCCGCGATCGTGGCCGGCGCGTCCAGACACCCGGACGCACGACGGCCGTCCGCGCACAGGACGTCGCCGCCGCCCGACCAGATCCACGGCAACCAGAACGCGGGCCGCCGATCGAACGCCACGCCCCAGGCATCGATCTGCCCGTCGATCTGCCCGTCGCCGTCACTGTCCCGCGTCAGCCGCGTCGCGATCCGAAGGAAGTCGTCCCAGGTCCAGTCGTCTGCGGGAGGGGCGATGCCGGAGCGGGCCAGGAGATCTCGATTGTAGACGACGACGAGCGGCGTGTAGCCGCGCGGAAGCGCGTAGACGGCGTCGCCCCGGCGGAAAATCGCGAGCACCGTGGCGTCGTAGCGCGCGAGATCGACCTCGACTCGCGGGAAGTAGGGCGCGAGGTCGAGTGCCGCCGCGCCGCCGGGCCCCGAAAACTCCGGGACGTCGGCATCCTCGAGGAGGAACGCCTCAGGAGGCGGCTCCGACGCCAGGGCGGCGGCCAGGCGGCGCTGATAGTCGGACCGGGTGCCACTCACATTCCGCTCCGTCACCTGGAGACCCGGATGCCGGGCGCGGTATGGACCGAGCAGCGTCTCCTCGAGCCGCGCAGTGGAATCGTCCGCGCGGTAGAGGAGCGCGATGTGCTCCGGTGCGCCGGCGCGGCACGCCCAGCACAGGACGCACAACGCGAGCGCGCGCGTCACCCGATGCGCTCTCCCGCGGCGTCGAACAGGTGGACGTGCTGGCGGTCGACTTTCACCCCGACGCGGTCGCCGGGCCGGAAATCGCGCAGGCCGGGGACGCGGGCCACGAGCGATTGTCCCCCGGCGTCCAGCCGCACCAGCGTTTCGGCGCCGAGCGGCTCGACGACCCGCACCTGGGCGGGTCCCAGACCCTGATCCGGATCGACCAACCCGACGTGTTCTGGGCGCACCCCGAGGTGAATCTCGCCCTCGTAGCGCTCGAGCGTGACGGGCACCGACCAGACCCCGACGTCCACGACGCCGCCCTTCCCGCGCCCCGCCAGAATGTTCATCCCTGGTGATCCGAGGAGGCGGGCAACGAACACGCTCGCGGGCCGGCCGTACACCTCGGCGGGCGTGCCTACCTGCCGGAGCCGTCCGCCCTCGAGGACTGCCACGCGCTGGCCCAGCATCATCGCGTCCCCCGGGTCGCGCGTCACGTAGACGATGGTGGCCTTCAGCTCGCCGTGCAGCTCCAGCAACTGGGCACGCAGCTCGGCGCGACCCGGCGCATCGAGGCTGGAAAGCGTCTCATCGAGAAGAAAGACTTGCGGCTCCCGTACGAGCGCGCGGCCGAGGGCCACCCGCTGCCGTTCGCCGCCGGACAGCTGCGCGGGATGGCGGTCGAGCCACCCGGTAAGGTCCAGTCGCGCCGCCGCGGCCTCGACCCTCCGGGCGACTTCGCCCGCCGGAACGCCGCGCACTTCGAGCCCGAAGGCGATGTTGTCGCGTACGCTCAGATGCGGGTACAGGGCATACGTCTGAAACACCATGGCCACGTCCCGCTCGACCGGCCGAAGGGACGTGACGTCGCGGTCGCCGATCAGGATCGCGCCGTCGCTCGGCTCCTCGAGGCCGGCTACGCAGCGTAGCAGAGTGGTCTTCCCGCTCCCCGACGGCCCGACCAGCGCGAGGAGCTCACCGTCGTGTATGTCGAGGGACAGCGCGTCCAGCGCCGGTCGACCATCGAGAGTGTAGCGTTTGGCGAGGCGGCGCAGGCTGACCGACGCCATGGATGCCCGGCTAGCGCGCGGGAAGCTTGAACTCGACCGGCATCTCGAAGCGCACGGGCACGGCGCGCCCGGCGATGCGCGCCGGCGTGAAGTGCACGGCCCGGAGATAGTCCTTCGCGGAGTCGTTGAATCGGGCGTCGCTGCTCTCGATCACGCGCACCGTCCCCTCCTGTACTCGACCGGTCGTGTCGATCACCGCCTCCAGCACGACGCGCCCCGTGATCCGGGCAAGGAGGAGGGGCGCTGGATACGTGAGCGTCGGCCCCGAAACGACGCGGGGACGTTCCTGGACGTCCTCGATGCGATACACGTCGCCAGCCACATGGAGCGTCACGGGTGGCTGCGACTCCGCCGAGAACTCCACCGGAATGTCCACGAGTGTCTGCACCACCCGCCCGCGCACGCGGCCAGGCCGGAACAGCGTCTTCAGCACCATCGCGCGCGCGGTGGCGATCAAGACCGAATCCGAGCCCCGCGTCACGATCAGCGTGGACGGCTCGGGGTTGCCGGCACTGTCGATCACGAGTCGCAGAACCACGACGCCGTCGCTCCCCTGCTCCGGGTACTTGAGCGGAGGGGCAAGCACGATTTCGGGTCGCTCGTCCACTTCGTTCATGCCGAATACCCGGGCCGGCGACGGTGGCGGCGGTACGAACGGCGTCGGTCCACACGCCGTCGCCGCCAGCACCAGACCGATCACGGCGATCGCCCTCATGCCCATCCTCCGTTTACAGCGCCGCGATCTGTCGCAACAACTCGGCGTCCTCGCGTCGGGCCCCGAGCTCCGCCTCGATGTGCTGCCAGCGCAGCATACCCCGCCGATCCACCAGGAAATACGCGCGCTTGGAGAAGAACCGCTCTTCGAGCAGTACGCCGTAGGCCCGACTGACGTCACGCCGGAAGTCGCTGAGCAGATCCTGGCGCATCGCGTACTTGGCTTTGTATTCCCGGAGTGTCGGCACGGAATCGACGCTCACGGGAAGCACGGTCGTACCCGCGCGCTCGAAGGTGTCGTAGTCCGCACTGAAGGCGCAATTCTCGGCGGTGCAGGTGCTTGTGAACGCGAGGGGAAAAAAGGCGATCAGCACGTGCGCGCCGCCCCGGAATGCCGAGAGCGTGACGTCCGTCCCGGCGGTGGACGGGAGTGTGAAATCGGGGGCGGCGGCGCCGACGCGGAGCTCGGCCGGGCGAGCGGTCACGGTCACAACCGGTTTCTCCTCGAGAGGCCCCGGGCCGGAACGGAGCCAGTCCCCGGGGTGTTAGCAACAGTACACAATGTCATCGCGAGAGTCTGGGCGGGCAACCCACCCGCGTGGCCGTTTGAAATCGGCCCGTGGGCCGTGCATCTTACCCGCGGCTCGCCACGCCGCGGCATACACAGGAGTGGTCGAGCTATGACCAAGGTGAAAGAACGGACCGTCGGTCACACCGCGAAGGAGCCGATCATGGCGTACACCCTGCCCGCGCTGCCGTACGATTTCGCGGCGCTCGAGCCGTCCATTGATGCGCAAACGATGCAGATCCACCACGGCAAGCACCATCAGGCCTACATCAACAACCTCAACGCCGCACTCGACAAGCATCCCGAACTGCACAAGAAATCGCTCGAAGAGCTGCTGCGCGGAATCAACAGCGTCCCGGAGGATATCCGCACCGCCGTGCGCAACAATGCCGGCGGGCATCACAACCATTCATTGTTCTGGACCATCATGGCGCCCGCGGGCAAGGGAGGAGGCGGTGAGCCCGTCGGCTCGCTAGCGGACGCGATCAAGAAGACGTTTGGTGACGTTGCCAAGCTCAGAGAACAGGTGGCGACGGCCGGCGCCACGCGATTCGGCAGCGGCTGGGCATGGCTGGCGGTGACGGGCGGCAAGCTCGAGGTGTTCAGCACAGCGAACCAGGACAGCCCGCTCATGGACGGGAAAATCCCGATCCTGGGGCTGGACGTGTGGGAGCACGCCTACTACCTGAAGTATCAGAACCGGCGGCCCGACTACATCACGGCGTGGTGGAATGTGGTCAACTGGCCTGAAGTGGCGAAGAGGTATGAGGCGGCGAGGAAATAGGAACGGCAAGACTAGACGCACAGACGCATCGTGGTGAACAGGAGTCAGGGGCTGGAACGGACGTTCTGGCCCCTTGCATCTAAAGATGGACGTTGAGCAGGGGGAGGATCTTGAAAGGCGCCTTGTTGTTTTTCGCGCTGTTCAAGACGCCGATTTGCACGCCGTGCAGCTCGTACGCTGAGTTATAGATGCCGATCGCAAGACCGCGTTGGAGCCCGCGCACACGATTGTAGGCGCTGACCGCGACACCGTCCATCTCATGGGTATCCACGCTGTACCCGGCGAGGGCGATCCCGCGGATGCGCTCGTTGGCGACGACGGCCAAACCGCCAACCCCAAGTCCCGTGATGCGCCCGTTGGCGACGACCGCGAGGCCGCCGACGCCAATGCCGGTGATCGATCCATTCGCGACGAGCGCGAGCCCGCCAAGCCCGGCACCGGTCACGTCGCGGTTCGCGACAGTCCCGAGCCCAGCGACCGCTAGGCCCACGACATCCCGATTCGCCACCGTGCCGAGACCGCTCACGGCGACGCCCCAGATGTCCCGATTGGCGACCGCCCCGAGCCCACCAAAGACCACGCCCTTCAAGTCACCATTCGCGACGGCGCCGAGGCCGCCGAAGCCGATGCCGTGGATGGAGCCGTCCGCGACCAGGCCCAGCCCCCCGATGCCAATGCCGTCGATGGCGCCGTTCGACACGGCGCCGAGGCCGCCGACGGTGATCCAGCGCGCCCGCCGCGACGTGACCACCCCCGCGAGACCCACGCCCACCCCGTTCACCTCGCTCGAGCCGGGCAGGAGCCCGATCTGCACTCCGTTCACGGTTCCGGTCAACGGCTCGCGGGGCTTCCACAACGTCACGTTGATCCCGTTTACACGCTCGAGATCGGCGTCCTGCACGTTCAGCCGGACGCCGTTGATGCGCGGCGCGTTTCCGAAACTGATGCCGTAGTCGTGAATCGTCAGACCGATGTGCAAATGGCCGACGGTGTCGGCGCGAGCGTGGGTCGTGTCCTGAGCGGCGAGAAGACCGGAGGGGGACCAGGAGACGAGCGCGACCCCCACAACCAGCCTGGCGAGTCGGACGGGCACGGCGGCCTGCTCCGGAAAGGATCAGGCGCTCTACGGGCCGCGGATGCGCGGCGTTTCAGCCTTCGAGTGGCTCCGTGAAAACGTCGGCGCTGCCGTCTGAGCCGTACCGCACGGTCACCCGCCATGGCCGGCAGCAGACGGCGCAGTCTTCGACATACTCCTGCGTGGAGCCGCCACCGGGATCGAGACCGAGCTCGTTGGCTTCACCGCAGTGCGGGCATACGACCACGATCTCATTGTCGGCCGTGCCGTCCCCCAGAGGAAAATCGTCCTCGTCCAAGGGATCCCGGTCGGAGGGTTCGGCGATCATCGGAGGTCGGCGGTAATGGGCGAGTCCGGCTGCTGGGCGGCCCGCCTGAGCGCGTCGAGCGCCGCATCGTGCAACGCGCCGTTGGACGTCACGAGACTCATCGCGTGAATGGAACGCTCTCCAGTGAGACTCGTGGCCCGGCCACCCGCTTCCTCGACGATCACCTGCAGCGCGGCGATGTCCCAGGGATGCATGACCGGATCGATGGCAATCTCCCCCGCTCCTTCCGCCACCAACGTATGCTGGTAGAAGTCGCCGAAGCCACGGGTGCGGGCGACGCGGGCCACGAGCCGCATAAATCCGGCCGGCGGCCCACTCTCCAGCGGGCCCAAGTTGCTGTGGAACAGCAGGGCGTCACGCAGGGAACGCGCTGCCGAGACGTGGAGCTGGCGACCGTCGCGAAACGCCCCGGCCCCGCGCACCGCGTGCCACCGGGCGTGCAGCGCCGGGGCGCTGACGAGGCCCGCCACGACCTCACCCGCGACCTCGATGGCGAGCAGCGTGGCGAACACGGGAATGCCCCGCACGAAGTTTCGCGTCCCGTCGATCGGATCGACGATGAGCCGCAACCCACCGTTCCCCGCGGCGCCCTCCTCCTCTCCCAGCACACCAAGCTCGGGGTGACGTTCTCGCGCCATGGTCCGCGCCATCGCTTCGATCGCCCGGTCCGCCTCGGTCACGGGGCTCTGGTCCGCCTTGTCCTCGACCCGGAGCCCGGCGTCGCGAAACCACCGCAGCGCCAAGGCATCCGCGCGATCGGCGAGCTCAGAGAGGAACGGCAGCCAATCGGTCACAGCCCGAGCTTCTCGATCATCGCGTCGAAGCGCGGCTGGCCCCGGAGCGGGTCGAGCAACGGGTTCACGCGAAGGTAGGCAAGCCAGCCACGGCGCTCCTCGAGCGCCCGCTCGGTCCAATCGAGCGCGCGCTCGTGATCGTTGAGTCCCAGGTACAGCGTGGCGAAGGCCACCGGAGACACATAGTCCCGGCGGCGCTGGGCGTCGAGCTCGGCGAGCAGGCCTTCGGCCTCGGTGCGCTTCCCTGCCCGCGCGAGGACGTAGCCGAGCGCCGCGGCCGTGTACGTCGCGGCGCCGGGCACCGTCATTCCCTCTCGCAACACGCGCTCCGCCTCGTCCCATTGGCCTTGCTGCGCCAGGAGCAGACCGAGCACGCGATAGGTCTCGGCCGCCGTCGGGTTCATGGCGATCGCGCGGGCCATGTGATAGCGGGCCTGGTCGTAGCGCCGGGCGTAGTAATAGACCCACCCCACGCTCCGGCGGATCGATACCGACGCCGGGTCGAGCTCCAGCGCCGTATGGGCTTCGACCAGGGCTTCGTCGAGTCGACCGCGTGCTGTCAACCAGAACGCATACCACTGGTGCGCGGTGGCGTAGCGCGGGTCGAGCTCCAAGGCCCGCCGGAACTCCCGGCCTGCGCCCTCCCAGTCCCAGTCGTAGATGAACAGGCTCCACGCGAGGGAGGCGTGCGCTTCGGCCACCGTCTCGTCGAGCTCGAGGGCCTTGCGCGCGTACTGCTTGGCGAGCGCAAACCCCTCGGCGACGGGGACGCTGCGGTAATCCAGCTGCAGCGCGTACGAGTCGGCGAGACCGGTGTACGCCGGCGCGTAACGCGGATCTTCGGCGATCGCCTGCTCGAAGTAGCGAATGGCCTCGGTGATCCCCTCCTGCGTGCGCGTGTTCCAGGCGTAGCGGCCCCGCAAGTAGAGACCGTAGGCCGTGATGCTCTCGGTGTGGCGCTTGGGGCTGGGCCCCGCGAACTCCGCGAAGGGGGCGACGCGCAACGTGTCCACGATCGTCCGCGCGATCTCCTCCTGAATCGCGAACACGTCGGCGAGCGTGCGATCGAAGCGCTCGGACCAGAGCAGCTGGCCGTCCTCGGTCGAGCTGAGCTGCGCCGTGATGCGCAGTCGATCCCCGGACCGGCGCAGCGTGCCCTCCAGCACCCAGGCGGCGCCGAGGAGGGCGCCAATGGCACGGACGTCCTGGGGCTTGCCTTTGAGCGCGAACACAGACGTTCGCGAGGCCACACGCAGGCCGTCGACTTTCGCGAGCGCGTTGATCAGCTCGTCGCTGATGCCGTCGCTGAGATACTCATTTTCGCGATCGGGGCTCGCATTGACGAACGGCAGCACGGCGATCGAGCGGCCGATCACGGAGCCGATGGTGCCCGCCCCGCTCGCCCCCGGCTGCTCGCGCTGGAGGGCCGCCACGAACTCGGCCACGGTGGCAAACCGCTCGCCGGGGTCCTTCGCAAGCGCGCGAGCCAGTGTGCGCTCGATGTGGGCGGGCGCGTCGGGCCGCAAGGCCCGCACGGGCCGGGGCACGTCCGTCACCTGCTTGGCCAAGGTGGCGCGGGCCCCCATGCCGCGCACGGGCGGCTCGCCGGTGAGCATCTCGTACACCACGCACGCGAGGCTGTAGACGTCGCTCGCGCTGCCGATGTTCGGTTCTCCGCTCGCCTGCTCGGGACTCATGTACTCCGGGGTCCCGACGGCGATGCCGGCGTCCGTTACACCTTCCGTTTCCGACGCGGAGTAGACCCGCGCCACCCCGAAATCGGCCAGCAAGGCGTGACCGTCGGCGAACAGGACATTCTCCGGCTTCACATCCCGATGGACGAACCGGTTACGGTGCGCGTAGTCGAGCCCGGCACCCACTTCCTGGGCGATGCGGAGCGTCTCCTTGAGCGCGAGACGCTTCTCCGTATCGAGTCGCTCGCGGAGCGATCCGCCCGGGACGAACGGCTGCACGTAGTACAGCATCCCGTTCGCCTCACCCGAGTCGATGAGCGGCACGATGTGCGGGTGCGCCAGTCGCGCGGCGATCCCGATCTCGCGGAGGAATCGCTCGGCGCCGAGCGAGGCGGCCAGGCCGGGCCGGAGCACCTTGATCGCGACCTTGCGCCCATGCTTCCGGTCCTCGGCCAGGTAGACGGTCGCCATGCCGCCGCGACCAAGCTCTCGCTCGACCGCATATCGGTCGGCCAGTGCGGAGGCGAAGGAGGCTAGCGTTTGCGTCATGGAGAGTGGAGCGGATGGGATTCGAACCCACGACCCCCTGGTTGCAAACCAGGTGCTCTCCCAGCTGAGCTACCGCCCCGAAGCAGCTTCAAGATAACGCCGTTCCAGACTGCGACGACCGAGCCTGTCGCGTTTTCGCCCTCCAATGTCGCAGAAACGCCCTAGTCACGGCGTCCCGGAAGAGTAGGCTCAACGAGTGCCGGCAGACCGATCCTGCGCCTACCACCGTCAGGAGGTGCCCGTGTACCGGTCCACTACCGCAAGTGTTTTTCCCTTCGTCGTCCTGGTCTTCGCCGTGCCCGTCGCGGCACAGGGGGTCCGGGCTCAGCTCGGCATCGGAGGCAGTCTGACGTTTCCAACGAGCTTCTACCACGCCGACCCCTCCGGCGACGGCTTCACGCCCGCCCTCTATGGGCTGTTGGTCGTTGACCTGAAGCTGCCGAACAGTCCGATCGGGTTTCGACTGGACGCGAGCACCGGTCGCAACCCGGCGAACGATAGCCTCAAGAGCCATCTGTCCGCCGCGTTGGGCACGCCCGCCGACGCCAAGACGGCGCTCGTCGGCGTGAACGCCAGCGTGACTTACAACCTGCAGCCGGCGTCGGTGGGTCACGGCTACTTGATGGCCGGGTTGGGCTTTCACCACCTCACGCTGACGGAAACGGCGAACGGTGTCAGTGTCGATACGTCCACCACGAAGTTCGCCTGGAACGTCGGCGTGGGGCTCACGGTCGGGACGGCCGCGGTGAGCGGGTTCGTCGAAGCTCGGTACGTAGATGTCTCGGCGTTTGAGGGACTCAAGCCGACGTACTTCGCGACCACGACCGGGATCCGTCTCCGGATCGGCGGCTCGTAGTCTAGTGGCTCTCGGGAACGAGCTGCTTGACGTCCTTGAGCCGTTGGCGCGCGTCGTCGATCTGCTTCGCCAACGCTGAGGGTGCGAGCGCGATGAACTGCGTGTAGTAGGCGATGGCGAGGGAGTCCTTCCCTTGCCCTTCCCGGATGTAGGCGAGCGGGAAGTACGGCTTCACGAAATACGGATCCGCGTCGACGGCGAGGCGGAACTGCTCGGCGGCGGCGTCGAAGTTTTGCCGCGTCATCAGCAGCACGCCGTAGAAGTACAGGATGTCCGCCCGTTTGGGAGCGAGCTGCGCCGCGAGCTCGTACTCCTTCATGGCCGCGCTCGTATCGCCGGTCGCCAGGGCCATCCTGGCGAGCGCGACGTGCGCGGGATAGAACGCGAGGTTCTCGACGAGCGCCTGGCCGTACGCGTCCCGCGCCGCCGCCCGTTTGTCCTGCGTCTCGCGCACCCGGCCGATGCTGTACTCCAACATCTCTTTGCTGTTGTACAAGCGCACGAGCGTCGATTCCTCACTCTGTTGCTCGACGGTCCGCTCCGCTTCGAACTCGGCCGCGGCGCTGTCGTACTGCAGCATCGGAATGAACGCGCGGGCCCGGCTCGCGTGCAGCCCGTGCTCCTTCGGATTTCCCTTGATCGCGATCGCGTACTGTTTCACCGACTCGTCGAACCGCCCGCTCCCATACGCGAGCCACCCCTTGAGCGCCGGATCCGGTATCATCGCGAGGTCCACTTCGTTGAACTCGCCGTCCGTCGCCTGGCTGATCGCCTGGAAGAAGTCCCGCGCCAGGACCGCATCGAGCTTCGTGAAGATCAGCGGCTCGCGGACCAGCGCCTCGAATCTGAGCGAATCGATTTTCGCGTTCTCTTTGCGATTCCGCGCGTTGTCGCTCACGAGCGCGAACATGTCGCGATGTTGCCTGCTCAACAGCACCGCCGCCCATCGGCCGTACCAGGGCTCGGGGCCCACCGGCTCGAGCTGCGCCGCCCAGTAGAACGCGTCGGCGGCCTTCTCGGGACGATCAGTGAGATGCTGCATGCCCCACTGGTAATAAGCGGCCGCGCTGTTCGTGTCCCGCCCGGCGTCGAGCTTGGGGCGCTTCGGCTCCTTGACCTGCGCGTCCTGGCCCCGCAGCGCGGGCGCGACCGCAACGGTCACCGCGAGTGCGAACGCGATGCCTCGACCAGCGCAACGCGAGCGAGGGACGGGCATGACTATATGATGCGCCGTGGCGCGCCGCTCCACTAGTAGCCGCCATCGGCCTTCGTGGTCCGCGCCAGCGGCTGCACCGCTAGTGGGAGATCGTGAGGCCGTATCCCGCGAGCGAGCGCAGGTGGAAGTCGCTCGACGCCGCGATGCTCTGAATCGTGATGTGGTACTGCCCCGCCTGGCCAAGATCGGCGACGCCGATCATCAGGAACGCGCCGTTCGTGAGCGGCCCGGTGACCGCTAACTTGGTAGTCGTGGTCAGCGGCTGGGAGAATACGCGGAGACCGGTG
Organism: Gemmatimonadales bacterium; assembly: GCA_035631795.1. Classification (GTDB taxonomy): domain Bacteria; phylum Gemmatimonadota; class Gemmatimonadetes; order Gemmatimonadales; family GWC2-71-9; genus AG41. The sequence continues at coordinate 24,702 of DASQIB010000130.1, forward strand.
CCGGCTGCCACGCTCGTGATGGCTTGAGGACCCACGACCGTCAGGAGAATCGCTCCGTCGGCCCCGGGGTTTGGAGTCGTGAGCGACACGGTCAGCATTCCCGCTACCGGGCCGCTGTCGTCGCTGCAGCTGCCCACGCCGACGAGCGCCACCGCGAGGACGAGGCACTTGACGACCCGCGTCATCGGGGTCCTGCCTGGCGGCTGAGCGAGCTCACCAGTGTGCGCTGCGCGGCTGTCAGCGGCGCTCCGGTCGCCTGCACCCAGGCAAGGAAGTCCCCTACGTCGAATGCGCCGTTGTTGTTGCCGAGCGCGTCGAGCGCACTCAGATCTGCCGGGGTGAGGCTGCTGGACCCGTTCAGGAGCTGGGCCACGACGTCGGCCGTCGCGAGCGGTCGTAAGAAGGTCGCCGTGACGTTGTACGGGTGTCCAATTTGAAGTGTGAGGGAGGTGTTCTTCGCCGTCGTATCGCCCGTCCAACCGGCAAACCGGTTACCCGCGCCCGGCGTCGCGGTGAGCGTGACCGAACTCCCCTCGCTCAAGTACGAACCGGACGTGTCCGCAACGGGGCTGACGCTCACTGTCCCTCCCGCCGCAGGGGCGTACACGAGTTTGAACGCACGGGCCAGCGTCGCGACGTAAGTGTTGCCCCCGGGTGCGCCGGTGATCGAGTGCGTTATCGCTTGACCATCCGACCAGGCCACCCACGTGTAGCGGGTTCGTTGATCGAGGGAGTACTGGGTAGGCGCGACCGCGATCTGATGCACGGACCCGCTGTCGAGAATATCCCCGAAGACACCATAGTTGACGTTGTCCACCTGGACCACTGCGTTGGTGTCTGACGCCCGGACGATTGTGACACCGCCGACCCGCAGCCGGAACGCGACCGCGCCTTGCGGGGACGGTGCCAGGAAGCGAATGGAGTCGATCGCAAAACCGACGAAGCTCCCGTCCGAGTTTCTCGTGGCCGCCGGGTTCGATCGGAAATTGAACGCCGTGTTCCCCGTGGCGCCGGGGTACGGATCGCCTGCGTCGCCGCGGTTGGTGCAGCCCGCGCCTACACCGCGACAAGTCCCCGGGTCGGCGTCGAGGTTCCGTCGCCCATCGGCTTGCTCGAGCGCCACACCGTGGACAGGGCCGTAGTTGACCAGGTTCGAGACATGGAACCCGTTGTTCACTACCTGCTCCGAGTCCACATGCCAGATGAGAAGGCCGCCACCGCATGACGACGGCGGGGTGAGCGTGGAGTACCAGACTTGGCAGTGGTAATGGATCATCGCGGTATCCGCGAGCAGCGCCTCGCGGTTCTCGAGCAGGAAGTACTCGCCCCGCGGATTCGCGCCCTGCACGCGGACGACAAACGCGCTTTCAGCGACGGTCGCGGGCCCGATGCTGTATGTGCCGGACTGCGTGAGCGGCGCCAACGTGACCCAGCCCAGCTGCGACAGGGACCACGCCTCCATGCGGCTTGGGCTCAATGGGTCGGTCCAGTTGCCGCTCCCCATCAGCCCCCACTGGCCGATTCCCTCGCTCGCGAACTGGATGTCGTAGAGGTCCGGCAGATCGAGCCCGTGACCCGACTCGTGGCCTGCCGTGCCGATCGGCATGATCTGGCTGCTGTCGCACCCCTCTTCGCCGCCGACACCGCTTTGAATCGTGTAGTCCCGGACCTTGATGAACTGGCCAGGATGACCAGTCCATGGCGTCTTCGTGGCGTATGGCGTAAGCAGGACGTAGCGATGGGACCAGACGTTATTGTTTCCCCCGCAAGCGCCGTCGGTGTTGGGGTGGACGAAGATCGCCATGTCGACGTAGCCGTCGTCATCCCCCGAGTTTGGGACGCCGTCCGGCCCGTCGTTGTCGAATTGCCCCCAGTTGACGCCCTGCGCGTCCAAGATGGCGAGCGCCTCCTTCAGCCCCGCCTGGAGGCTGTCGATCGGGCTCATCGTGCCTGAATAGAAGATGCCGTTGCAGTTGCTCGTGCCGTAGGGGTTCCCGGTGCAGTTCGTTCCCCCCGTGTAGGAGACCTCAGGCTTGGACAGCGCGGCCCACCCGAGGACCTGCCCTTGCATGCTAAACAGACCGTGCGACATCTGCTCATAGAAGGTGCGAATCGTGTAGGGACGCCCGGCGGGGGGCGTGGCGCCGAACAGCACCGTGTCGTACGACTGCGGCTGATGCAGGCCGGGGACGTTGCTATCGGCGAAGCGCATCAGGATGGCGGGAACCTGCAAGACGCCGGTCACCGCCGTGGCGGACGGCACCGGTCCCGCCGCGGCGAGCCCAATGGCTTGATTCAGGCGGCCGAACGCCCGCTGCGACAGGAGCCCCGCGCGGACCTGTGCGATGCGACGCGCCCGCGCGCGCCAGACGCCGTCCGGAGCGAAGTCGAAGCCCGGAATCTCCCAGCGGGGATGCATCCGACCTTGCGCGGCACCCCGACCGGGCAGCGCCGCGAGGGCGATGAGCACAAGTGCGACGACAGCCTGCTGTCTGATGCTTCCGTCCTCCACCGTACCAGCGGGCACGACTCTTCGGGACAATGTAGCCTAGGGCTCCTAAGCCGGGGTAGCTGTGCCCCGTCTCACACCCCGCCGCGCCAGCAAGACGCCGAGGACCATGAACCCGATCACACCGCCCACGACCTTCGCTTCATAGAGCAACGGGTCCGTCTCATCGGCGGGGGCCACAAACCCGAGCAAGATTGAAAAAAGCACCGCGGCGAAGCCGAGGGCGCCTACCAGCGCCGTGACCACCGTGCGCACGCGCCGCAGCCGGACGTACGCGGCGAAGAGGTACAGATAGGGGATGAAAAACAGGATCAAGGTCGTCTGGGTGAGCACGAGGTAGGCGTTCTGGACCGTCGTGCCCGCGAGACTCGCGATCACGAAGACGGTCGCCACCACCCCCTGCGTGAGCAGTCCCACGTAGGGCGTCTGCCAGCGTGGGTGGATCCGGCCGAACGCGGGGGGCAAGGCGCCGTCGACGCCCGCGACAAACGGCAGGCGGGCCGAGCCCGCGAGCCATGCGCCCACGCCCCCGAGGTTCCCCAGGACGAGGAGGATCGCCACGAGCCCCGCCGCCGGCGCGAGCCATGGAGCCCCGAGTCGCTCGACGAGCGCCGCCGTCGCCTGCGGCATGCCGTTGGTGATGCTCACCGTCTGGTGTGGCAGCGCCACGAGCATGGCGGCCGTCCCGATCACATACATGGCGACGATCGCGAACCCCGAAAGGGCGATGCCGCGGCGCAGCGTGCGCGCGGGGTCG
>DASQIB010000131.1:0-3550 GCA_035631795.1 Gemmatimonadales bacterium
CCGCGCTCGGGAGTACGCAGGCGGCGAGAAGGATGACGCGGCGTGACGTCATAGCGGCGCGAACGTAAGCGGTCGTAAGTGCCGTTGTCAAGCTAACTTGTCGCGAAATGCACGCCGAGGCCGTGACGTAGGTTGCAGCGCTGCCGTCCACTTGCGTGGGAGCTTTCGCGGGGTAAGCTATAGGCCACGCCCACGGACAACCAGCAGAGGAGAGATCACTCGATGCTCCAGCCCACCGACTTTTCGGAGAGCAGCTGGCCTGGCTCCGGGATGATGGAGCCGATGTATCCGCCGGCACCCCCGACGCCGCCCGCGCCCGCGCCGATGATGGGCGACCCGATGGGGGCACCGCGGCCGAAGCCGGCCAAGAAGAAGTCGTCCAGACCCAAGGCGAAGAAGAAGGCCGCGAAGCGCCGGCCGAAAGCGAAGGCAAAGAAGGGCGGTAAGAAGCGGAAGAAAGCGGCGAAGAAGCGCCGTCGGTAGCACACCTCGACGTCACACCGCGGGAGCGCCGTGCGGATGGCTCGGAGCCATCTCCTCAAGGCGCTCCCGCGGTACGTTTGTAGCCTCCCTCGAAACGAAAGGCGACGCAATGCAGGTAACACGGTGGGCGTCGTGCGCAGCGGCGGTCTTGGTCGCCTGCTCCCCCCCGAAGCCGGCGAGCGGAAACCCCCAGGCGGAGATCGTCGCGATGCTCGCGCGGAGCGCCGCCGACTGGAATCGCGGTGACCTCGCCGGTTTCATGAGCGACTATGCGAAAGACTCGAGCGTCGGGTACGTGTCGGCCGGCCACGTGCAGTACGGCTGGCAGCCGTTGTACGACCATTACCAGGCTACCTATTTCGCTCCGGGCAAGTCGCGCGATTCCCTCGCGTTTGAGGACGTGCGCGTACGAGCACTCGGTGCCGATTTCGCGTTTTGCACCGCGCGCTTCAAGCTGCTGCGCGCTGGGTCGGTGACGGCGAGCGGCCCCTTCACGCTCATCCTGCAGAAGCGTGGTGACCGGTGGCAGATCCTCCACGATCACACCTCGAGCGATCCGAAGTGAGTACGCCCGCCCGCCGCCGTTGGCTCTTGACCGCCGCCGTTGCCTGCTTGGCGCTCGCCTGCAAACCGTCGGGGGACGGCGTGACGGCCCTCGAAGGCGCCACGCTGCTCGACGGATCGGGCGGCGAGCCGGTGAAGGACGCCCTGATTCTCATCAAGGGCGGCCACATTCAAACCGTCGCCCGCGTGAACGAGGTGGAAGTGCCCCGCGGTGCGCGGGTGATGAACTTGATCGGCAAGACCGTTATTCCCGGGTTGATCGACGCGCACGCGCACGTCGAGCGGTGGGCCGGGGAGCGCTACCTCGCGTGGGGCGTGACGACGGTCCGCGATCTCGGCGCCTCGAGCACGGATTCGTCCATTGCTCTGAAGAACGATTTCAATCTCGGCTCGATGCTCGGCCCCCGGACGTTCACGTCCGGGGCGATGGTCGACGGTGTGCCGCCGACCTACCCCACGGCCACCGGTGTCCGGACGTCCACCGACGTGCGCAAGGCGGTGGATCAACGCGCGGTCGCCGGAGCGGACTGCGTGAAGATCTACACGAAGTTCACCGCGGACCTGCTCAAGCCGCTCATGGACGAGGCGAATACGCTCCGGCTGCCCATCGCGGCGCATCTCGGGAAGATCGATGCGCTCACCGCGGCCCGGGCCGGCGTCGCGTCGCTCGAGCATATGGCCGGCGTAGTGCAGGCGGCGAGCCCCACGCCCGCCGTGTACGAGCGGGCCCACGACCAGTTCCTGCGGGGCTGGACCACCGAAGAGATTGGCTGGGCCACGCTCGATTCGGCCGCCGTGGCCCGGACGGCGCGCTCGCTCGCCGCGACCCGAGTCGCGATCGTTCCGACGCTCGTGGTCCACGAGATGCTGTCGCGCCTCGACAATCCCACGCTCCTGCTGCGGCCGGGCATGGAAGACGTTCCGGCAGGGGCGACGAGCGTGCGCGACGTACCGGGCCTACTCCGCCGCACCGGCTGGCGCAGCGCGGATTTCCAGGCGTTTCGCCGATCGCGCCCCCGCCAGAACCAGTTCGTCCGCGAGTACAAGCGGGCCGGCGGGCTCATCGCCGCGGGCTCGGACGCGGCGAACCAGCTGCTCGTGCCGGGCTTCTCGTTGCACGAAGAGATGAGCCTGCTCGTCGCGGCGGGCCTGACCCCGCTCGAAGCGGTGACCGCCGCCACGCGCAAGGGCGCCGAGCTGCTGCGCGCGGACTCGCTCGGCCGCGTCGCCCCCGGCAAAGTCGCGGATCTCGTCGTGCTCGACGCGAGTCCCGCGAAGGACATCGCGGCCACGCGTCGCATCGCCTGGGTGATGTTCCGAGGACGGATCCTCTATCCCGATTCGCTGAGGAGAACGTGGGCAAAATGATGCTGGTGCTCGCGAGCCTGGCGCTGCTCGGAGCTTGCGGGGGACCGGGAGGCGAGAAAGGCCCCTACGACCTGGTCCTCAAGGGCGGCTGGATCATCGATGGCAGCGGCAACCCACGATTCCGCGGCGACGTCGCGGTGCGGGGCGATCGCATCGCCGCCGTCGGATTCCTGGGCAACGCCGCCGCGCGCGAGACGGTGGACGTCCACGGGCTCATCGTGGCTCCGGGATTCATCGACATGATGGGCCAGTCCGAGATCAACGCCCTGATCGACAACCGCGTGTTCAGCAAGATCACGCAGGGCGTCACTACGGAGGTAACGGGTGAGGGGGGCTCCGTCGCCCCGCTCAGCGACCGCCTGGTGCTCGATGACTCCGACGCCATGAAGAAGTGGCACTACCGCGAAGACTGGCGCGACCTGGACGGGTATTTCGCCCAGCTGGCAAAGCAGGGCTCCGCGCTCAACATCGCGACGTTCGTAGGGGCGACGCAGGTGCGGCTCGCCGTCGTCGGCAAGGACGACCGTGGGCCGACTCCCGCCGAGCTCGCGCACATGACGGCGATCGTCGACACCCTGATGGAGCAGGGCGGCCTCGGCGTGTGGAGCGCGCTCGAGTACGCGCCGGCCAGCTACTCCAAGACCGAGGAGCTCATCGCGCTTGCCAAGGCGGCGAGCAGGCATGGCGGCGTATATGCATCGCACATGCGGAACGAGGGCACTCGGATCGACGACGCTCTGAACGAGGTGTTTCGCATCGCGCGAGAGGCGAACATCCCCGCCGAGGTGTCGCACCTGAAGGTGGCGGGGCGCCGCAGCTGGGGCCGGATGCCCGCCGTGCTCGCCAAGATCGACTCGGCGCGGGCCGCCGGGCTCGATATCACCGCGGATCAGTACCCGTACACGCGGGCCGCCACGTCGCTCGACGCTTCCATACCCACCTGGGCCGAGAGCGGGGGGTGGGATTCGCTGCTCGTCCGGCTGCGCGACCCGCGGACTCGCGCGCGCCTGCACGCGGAAATGCTGCGCCCCACGGACGGCACGGAAGGGTTCTACAACGAGGCGGGCGGCGGAGCGGGCATCCTCATCACCGGCGTGTTCCAGGATTCGCTCCGCCCCATTCAGGGAAAGACCAT
>DASQIB010000132.1:0-3642 GCA_035631795.1 Gemmatimonadales bacterium
CTACGAGCGAGTTTTGCGCAAGATCGTCATGGAGGGCCGCACAATGTTCGCCTCGACCGGTGACACCGGTTCGGGGTGTCCGGTGATCTCGCTCGAGTTGAACGGTTACACGCTCGTTCCGACCCCGATGATGAACTATCCGGCGGTCAGCTCCTTCGTCACCGCGGTCGGTGGCACGGTGCTTTACTTCAACGACCCGACCCCCACCACGCCCGCGTCGCGCGCACTCGAGTATGGCTGGACGCATGGCGGTGGTGGAACGAGCGACTTCATCCCAGCGGGCGCCTACCAGCAGAAGATGTTTCCACCGCTGCTCTTCCACTGTGCCACCGACTCTCAGGGCAACCCGTATCCGACACCTCCGCCGCTGTGCCGCGGGATCCCCGATGTTGCGGCGCAATCCGGCGACGTCATCTCGAACGGCTACACGGTCACGATGAGCGGCAACAACGACTCCCAGGGTGGCGGGACGAGCCTGTCGTCACCGCTCTGGCTGGGCATGTGGACTCGGATCCAGGCCGCATCGAGCCACACGAAAGGTGCCGGCTTCGCCGATGCAACCATCTACCGCATCGCGGGCGACCCTACCAGATACGCGCGTGACTTCTTCGACATCGGCGGCGCATCGACCGACACGACAGTGAGCTGCAACGGCCCGAACCCCTACAACTGCTCGCACGTGGGCTGGGACTACCAGACCGGGTGGGGCACTCCCGACGTGACAAACCTGATGCTCGATGTGGACGGCAAGACCACACCGACGCACCTGACCACGCCAAACCCCGTGCCACCGCCGCCGGCAGACACCGGCAACAACGGTGGGACGACGTGCCCGGGGCCTCAGATCGTCGACGCCACCGGCGACGCCCCGAACACCTACCCAGGCGGTGACGGCTCCAACATGGACAACCTCGACATCGTCAATGCGTCGTTCAAGTCGCCCAACGCGACCACGCTTCAGGTAACGCTTGCGATCAAGAATCTCCAGGCGCCGCCCCCGCCCGCCAACATGGTGTCCGCCTACTGGAGCGTGTACTGGACTTACAACGGGGTCGAGTACTACGCGCAGGCGACCAGCAATGGATCTGGCTCAGCGGCCGTGTGGGCATTCAGCGACGGGACATTCGGTGGAGGGAAGTTCAACCCCGTCAATGCCGCCGTCACAGGCACTGCGAACACTGGCGTGTACGCCGGTGGAACAGCCGGCACCCTGGTGATGCAGGTACCGCTGGCCGACGTGGGCAGCCCGCCGCCGGGCGTGAGCCTGACCGGCACCCTGGCGGACACACACGGATCGTTCACCGTCGACGGCACAGGCCTCTACTTCACGGCGGAGGCCGACCGCGCCCCAAACCAGGGCCACGGCGCCCCGTGGACGGTCGGGACCGTCTGTTGATCAAGTCCTGTCGAGGGCGGAGCTAGGTCAGCTCCGCCCTCACCTTCGTCGCGGCCCTGGTCAGCGCGGAGAGCTTTCCGTATGCCTTGTCACGCGGCAGGTACTTCATCCCGCAGTCCGGCGCGACGATCAGGTGCTCGGGGTCGACGTGCTTCAACGCGTTCCTGATCCGGTCGGCCAGGACCTCCACGTCCTCGACCGGGCTCTCGTCCGACAGGTCGATCACGCCGACGATGAGCTTTTTGTCTGAAAGCGCACGCAGCACCGAGAGATCGACCTTCTGCTGCGCCGACTCCATCGAGATCTGCTGCACGTTCACGCCGGCGAGCGGCTCGAGGAAGGGATAGCCGCTCGGGCGGTTGTGCACGATGTGGGCGTAGCCGAAGCATGTATGCAGCGCGGTCGTGCCGGTGATCCCCTCCAGGGCTCGGTTGATCGCTTTGACGGCGAACCGCGAGGCCTTTTCGGAGCGAGCTTGCAGGTAGGGCTCGTCGAGCTGCACGACATCCGCGCCTGCCTCAAAGAGCGCCCGCACCTCTTCGTTCACCGCTTCTGCGAGCGCCATCGCCAGCGCCTCTTCGTCGTGGTAGTAGTCGTCCTGCGCCTGCTGCGACATGGTGAAAGGACCGGGCAGGGTCGCCTTGATGGTGCGGTCGGTGTTGGCGCGCAGGAACTGCACGTCGCGCACCTCGACGGGGCGTGTGCGGCGGATCGGTCCGACCACCCGAGGCACCGGATTGGGATGCCCCGTGCGATCGAGCGCAGTGCCCGGATTGTCCAGGTCCATGCCTTCGAGCGCGGTCGCGAAACGGTTGGAGTAGCTCTCGCGCCGGATCTCGCCGTCCGTGATGATGTCGATGCCCGCGCGCTCCATGTCGCGGATCGCGACGACCGTGGCGTCGTCCTGCGCCTGCTCGAGATGCTCGGGCGGGACCCGCCAGATCTCGAGCGCACGTGTGCGCGGCGGAAGGCGCGAACCGAGCATCTGGCGGTCCACCAGCCATTCGGGCTGGGGATAGCTTCCGACCACCGTGGTGGGCAGCAGCAAGGTCACGCCGCAAGGTTAATCTGTCCCTGCTCATGCCCAACCGGCTGAAAGACGATGCGTGCGAGCGGGACTGGATCTGGGAGCGAGAGATCGAGGCCGCGCCCTGGGAGGAGACACGCCGGCTCTCCGTCGGTGCGTGGGAGCGCCAGTACCGGCGCATCCGCGAGGCGTCGGCGTTCTACGCGCGCAAGTTCCGCGAGGCGGGGGTGGGCAATTCGTTTGTCAGCCTGGCGGACCTTGGGCAGCTCCCTTTCACGAGCAAGCAGGAGCTGAAGCAGGCGCTGGACGAGGCTCCGCCTTTCGGCAGCAATCTCTGCGTCGCGCCTGAACAGGTCAAGCGCGTGTATCAGACAAGCGGTACGACCGGCGCTCCGAGCGTGCTCGCACTGACGCGGGGCGACATGGAGATGTGGACGATCATGGGCACGCGCACGTACTACGCGACCGGCATCCACGAGCACAGCTCCGTGCTGACGACTTTCGGCGCGGGGCCGTTCGTCGCGGGACACACGCACTTCGTCCTGCTTCGCATCGGCGCCCGTTCGGTGCCGGTGGCGCCGGGTGACACCGAGCGGGTCATCTACGGGCTGCGCTCCGGCCTCGCCGACACCCTTCTGTCGACCGCGTCTTTCGCCCAGTACCTGGCCAACCGCCTCGAGAAAGAGGACGCCGAGCCGAGCGCGACCCCGCTCACTCACGTCGTGACGGGTGGAGAGCCAGGCGGCGGGATCCCGGCGATCCGCGATCACATCCAGCGGGTGCTCGGCGTGACCGTGACCGAGGTGATGGGCATCGGCGACATCGCGCCGTCGCTGTTCGGCGAGTGTCCGAATCAGCAGGGCATGCACTTCTGCGGAGGCGGCCACGTCTGGCCGGAGCTGGTCGACCCCGAGTCGGGCGAACCGATGGACATCGAGACCGGCGCGGTCGGCGAGCTCGTGTACACGGCGCTCACGCGCGAGGCCATGCCGGTGGTTCGTTTCCGCGGGGGGGACATCGTGCGGATCGAAGGCACTTCGTGCGAATGCGAGCGCACGACCTTTCGCGTCCGCGTGCTCGGCCGGCGCGACGACATGTTCATCGTGCGCGGCGTGAACGTCTATCCGACGGCCATCCTGTCGATAGTGGGCGACTTCCGTCCCCGCGTCACGGGGCGCGCAAGGGTGGTGCGCGAAGGCCACTCGACCACGATCGATCC
>DASQIB010000133.1:0-6743 GCA_035631795.1 Gemmatimonadales bacterium
CTCAAAATCCCCCGGGGGCAACCCCGTGAGAGTTCGACTCTCTCCTCGGGCACTGCGCTTCTCATCCTCCCTACGCAGCCTTCAGCGCGCCGTCGATCGCTTCGGCGACGCCCGCCAGGTCAGCAAGCAAGTGCGCCCGGGATGTGGTCGACAGCCCGTCCGCTCCACACACGCGCCCCATGCAGTTATTGAGCATGGCTCGTGCAGCGCACAGATAGATGGTCGCTTGATCCGCCGTCGCCCACATTCGCTCGAGCGCGCCGAGCGAGAGGCTCGCCAACTCGAGCGTGAGCCGCTCCGGGCTGCGGCGCTCGATTCCGGCAGGCGGCGGCGCCGGCACATCGGCGCGCACCCGAGCCCCGTGCCAGCGCTCGGCGTCCAGCCGGCAAAAGAGCCACGCGCTCTCCTCGCCTGGGACCAAGCCCCACGCCCGCAACGCCGCCGCGACATCGAACCCCCCCATGTCCTGCCCAGCGATCGGGCCGCTGGCGACTTGGGCGACAGATTCTCCCCCCTCACTCGCGAGCTGCCACAAAGAGACCAGCTTTCCACGCAGGGCGGCGCTCGCTTGCCTGAGTACCGCTCGACGCCGCTCGCTCAATTGCTGCGCCATGCGTTCGCGCATCTGACCACCACCTCGCTAGAGGTGACGTGAAGATGCCGGATCGCCGCGAGCGAGTAACGTCCGGGCTTCGGGACAAAGACCACCCTCCTGGTGAGTCACCTCACGATGCGTTGGGTCTTGGTGATATTCTCAGAATTGGGAGTAAGTGAATGAGCTTGTGCGTCATTGCCGACATCGACGTGCGCGGTCCCCAGAATCGACGTAGCCACCAGCTAGCGGCTTCCGTTGCGGCAGGCATATTCCTTTCTGTGCGCCCAAGCACCACCCCCTACGCCGTGGACCAGCTCCGCGGCGACCCGCGGGATTTCAGAATTCCCCGCACGGGAGACCGCGATCTGGCCTTCCGCGGCTGGCCTCTGAGTCACGCCGAGGAGCGCGGCGGCTCTCCCGGCACATTGCGCGGCGTGGATATCGACATCTACATGACCGTGGGCCTCCGGCTGGTGGGTCACGTCTGCCAGTGGACGCTCGAGGGAGGGCAGGGCTTGAGAGAAGAGCACCGGGTCGCGGTGCACGACACCGCGCCACAGCTCGTGCAGTGGCTCAAGGAGGACAACGCGGGCTTCTTGGACGCCCCCAGGAAGCGCGCCTGGATCGGGGCGTGCCAGGCCTGGCCGGGGCTCAAGCGCGAGGCGGCCGAGCGCGTAGACTGACGCCCTTTCCGGCAGTTACGCGCCTGCTGTGACCTCCCCCACAGCCCGCCCGTGCGCCCGTCCCTAACGTAGCACGCGCATTCCCCGCACACCGATTGTGAGGACGCTATGCCAGCTGCGTTCCAATGGGCTCGTCTCAAAGCCGACGTGAAGTGCCCCCTCCGCAAAGGCGCCTGGTACCGGATCCTCAAGCTCACCGCCGCCGATGCGACCGTCGATGTGAAGGGCAAGCCGATAGCCATACCGCGCGGCCAGCTGCAGCTCTCGCCCGAGCCGGCGCTCCGCTGGTCGGTGGTCCCGAGCCCAAAACACCCGCGCTTCCCGCTAGCCTGGGGCGCCCGCTACGCCGTGTGCCCCAATTGCCGCGACCGCGCGAAGATCGAGGGCGAACCGCCCAGCATGCGCTGCCATCGCTGCAACGGGTTTTTCGAGATCGCCTGGAACGAGCCCACCCGCGCCGCCGGTTGACCCTCACCGCGCGGCTTGACCGCGCCTTGACCTCGCCACCGTAGCGTTTACGCCATCGACCGCCCCTGGAGGGCACGATGGCGCGTCACAGCAGCTCCCTAACCGCACTGGCGTGCGCCCTGTTCGCCGCGGCGTGTGCCTCGGTGCAAGGGGTCCGTTCCCAACCGCTCGATGCCGGGGACGTGCGGTTTTACGCGGCGCCGTTCGCCGAGGTGGTGGCCGCTACGCGCGCGACCGTACTCGCGCTCGACATCAACGTCCAGGACACCGCGACGGTGGACTCGACGACGTGGATGGTGCTCGGCACCAAGGGGATGTCCTTCACGAGCTACGGCGAAGTGGTGCGCGTCATCGTGCATCAGACCGCCGACGGCCCGATCGCAGTGCGCGTCGTGAGCAAGCGTCGACTCGCAACGAACATCATCGCGCGTAACTGGACCGACTCGATCTTCGAGCGGCTCGACGCGATCCTCCACCCCCAGCCGCAATCCTGAACCCGGAGCGCACCATGCGTTCGCGCCTTTCTCTCCTCCTCCTGCTCGGCGTTGCCTTCGGGGCCCAGCCGCGGGCGACCGCTCAGCAGTCGCCGGACGTCAGCCCGGACATGGCGTGGCGACTTCGAGTCGCGGCCTTCAAGAGCCTGCAAACCGGCTCCACCATCCGGGTCGCCGCGCATGAGATCGGCATGAAGACGGGGACGGTCCTCGCCACGGGCGACAGCGCCCTCACCCTCGCAGGGTCGGGCCGCGTCCCGTACAGCGGTATCGATTCAGTGTGGATTCGACGGAATCATGCCACGACCGGGCTGATCATCGGCTCATCGATCGGGGCCGTCGTGGCCCTCGTGGTAGCGAGCGGTCGGCACTGCAACAGCTTCTCTCAGATGAACAACTGCTTGGCGACCGGTACGCTCGAGACCCTGGGCATCTTACTCGGGGGCGGATTGGTGGGCGCAGCGGTGGGCTCTGCCTCGCCCAGCTGGAAACCCCGCTACCCGTAACCTAAGGTGCGGTGATCGTGAACGACGCGCTGGATGCGCTCGTGGCGCCGGATGTCGACGCGACGAGCGTGTAGCCCGCGCCGGAGCTCGAGATCACGAGGTCGCCGAACGACGCGATCGCGTTCACGGGGGTGACGCTGAGCGTGCCGGTCAGGTTTCCACCTACCGGATTCACGCCGATCGCGATCGTGATGGGGGTGGTGAACGCCGAATCCGGAACGCCCAGGCTGTCGAAGACCGTCACCTGAATCGCCGGCGTGATGATATTGCCGGCCTTTGCGCCGCTCGGCTGGACCGTGAAACGGAGCGCGTCCGGACCGGTGCCGCCTCCGCCCCCGCCCGCAATCGCGAGCCCGCCATTGCTGGTGATCAGGTCGGAGTACGGGCACCCTAAGGTGGCGAGGGCGGCTAGCATAACCATCGCAACTGACGCTTTCATGCCCATGTGACGCGCTCCGACCCGAAGATGTTGCGAACGAGAGCCGAAACCGTTCCAGAACGAACCGCCCAGGCCCTCACATGATTGTAAACACCGTCACACGACGCAAGAGCGCTTCACGGCTTCCCGGGTCTCTAAAACGCGTACCGGATCGAACCAAACACCGACCGGGGTTGTCCCGGCGTCACAAAGCCGCCGGCGCGCAGCTCCGGATACGCCCGGTCCAGCACATTCCGAACGCCCAGCTCGAGCCGGGCTGCGCCGATCGTCATACTGCCGCTGGCGTGCAGGAGGCCGTACGACGGCAGCACGACCCCAGGCTCATCGAAGGGGCTGTAAGGGCCGACGACGTTCGAGCTGACCCGCAACCGCCAGATCGCGGCCGGCGGGGCGACCTCCACGGCCACCGCGCCGACGTACTTCGCCGTGTTGAACACCCGCGCGCCACTGAGGGTGTCGGTCTCCGTAACGAGCTGGCGATACCGCGCGTCATTGAACGTCCAATCGGTCGTCACCGCCAAGGCCGGGTTGGGACGCGCGGTGGCTTCGATCTCCACGCCCTGCCGACGGCTCGCGCCGCCGCTAGTCGTCGACGCAGTGATCGGGTCGAAGGTCTGCTCATTGCTGACATCCATCCGGTACAGGGCGACACTCGCTGCCACGCCTCGCGTGTCGATCTTGAGACCGGTCTCATACGCCCACGCCGTGATGAAAGGGAGGGTGGGGTCGGTGATGACCCCGTCGGTCTGCCGGAAACCGCGTGAGACGTTCACGTAGAGGTCGGCGACCTTCGGGAGATGGTACAGCGCACCAAACTTCGGGACGAAGATCCCCTTCGCATGGCTGGTCTCGGGAGCGCCGTCCGGCTCGGACTGGCTGTCCTGGAAGTCGTAGCGACCGCCCAGCGTCACCCGGAAGTGATGGCCGAGATCCGTACTGGACTGAAGGAACAGGGCTCCGGAAGCCTGCCGTGCTGTCACGAGAGTTTGGGCCGAGTCACGCACACGGTTCGTGGTGAACCAGTTCTCGTAGCTCGAGTGGTCCCAGCGACCTTCCGTGCCGACCGTGATCTCGGTGCGCGGCAAGTACCAGGACAGCGCGCTGGTCACGCCGAACCCGTAGCGGCGGTCCTCCTCTTCGGTCTGACTGCCGGACCCTTCACCGGCGCCCGGTTCGGGCGGAATCGTGAGGAACAGCTGCCACCGGCCTTGCGTCGCATACGCAGTGGTGCGCCACAGCAGCGACGAGCCGGCCAGCACGCGCATGCTCACGCGCTCCTGCGCCCGGCGCTTGAACCCGCCGTCGGTGGGATTCTGCACGACGTCGTACAGACGTCGGCTGAACTGACTGTCGCTCAGAAAGCCCGGCGAGTCCCACCCGGTCGCGTACAGCTCGACTCCGGCATCGAGGGTCGTCTGGGGCGACAGTGCGTGCACGACGCGCGCATGCCCCTGCCCGAGGTCGGAGGCGCTGTGCGGTCGCCAACCGTCCTCCCTGACGCCGCGGAAGCCGAAGACGCCGCCGTCCGACCCATGGTCGAAGCCCGTCAACATCACGCCCTCGGCCCGCCCGTAGGAGCCCGGGTCGAGCCACACGCTCGTGCCCCGCATCCGCTCCAGCGTGCGGACGTTCACCACACCGGAGAACGCGAAGTTTCCGTACAAGGCGCTCACCGGCCCCTTGATCACGTCGAGGTCCTGGATCGCCTGCGGGAAGAGCAGGTTCCAATCGTTGTAGCCCTCGGCGTGCCCGTTCACCGGCTCATTGTTCGGCACGCCATCCACCCACAACGCGATGTCGGTCGAGTGGTCGGAGCTGAACCCACGAAGCGACGCGTCCGACGCGAAGCCCGGGCCCTGTCCCTGGCTGTGTACCTCGAGGCCGGTCGTCTGACGCAGGAGGTCGTAGGCATCGATCGCCGGGGTCTGCTCGATCGCGGCCGGGGTGACCCTGACCGACCCCACCGGTTCCTCCCGCCGGGTGGGCGTCGCGGTCACGGTAACCGAGACCGCTTCCAGCGTGAACGATCGACGGCTCAGCGTGTCGCCATGCTGATGCAGCGTGTCGGCGGTTCGATGAGTCGAATCCGCCGGCTGCTGGCTCGATAAGACGGCGGGCACCGCGAGGACGGTGAACGCCACGATGCGCGTCAACATGAAATGCTCCGCGTGCGCGTGAAGGCTCGTGCGGGTGATCCCGCTCCGGCCTGTTTGCCTGCTGGGTTGTGTGTGCTAGCGAATCAGGTCAGGCGACGCGGTTCGGAGGTGGGGGAATCGGGGAGAAGGCCGGGGAAGGGGGAAGCGGGAAGCGGGACCGGTCCATCACGATCATCATCGGCACTGCGACGACCGGCGACCCGACGGGTGGCGTCGGCGCCGCCGTCGAGACGGCGAGGTCAAGGCCACTGGTCATCTGATCGCAAAAGCAGGGGCCACCGGTAGGCGCCGAGTGATGGCCCCCCGCCGCGTGGTGCATCATTTCGTGCGAGCAGGCGAGGAGCGCCCGCGTGGTTTCACCACCGGCACCGGCCGCGATCCAGCACGTGGCCGCCACGCAAAACAACGCCAGTCTCAGAATGCTCCGCATTGCGCTCAAGTGTACGGTCCTGGCTTCCGCTGGCGCAACCCCGCCCGCCTTGGGTAGACTGCCTGCCCATGAGCGAGCGCATTCGATTCGAAAACGGCCGCTGGGTGGTGCCCGACCGCCCGATCATCCCGTTCATCGAAGGGGACGGCACCGGTCCCGACATCTGGCGCGCGGCGCGCCGGGTGTTCGATGCCTGCGTGGCGCGCGCTCCGGGGGGGGGCGGCAAACGGCAGGTCGACTGGCTCGAGATCTTAGCCGGCGAGAAGGCCTTCAAGCAGACCGGGAACTGGCTGCCTGACGCCACGCTTGACACGATCCGGACACACCGTGTGGCGATCAAGGGCCCGCTCACGACGCCCGTCGGAGGTGGCATCCGGTCGCTGAACGTCGCACTGCGCCAGCTCCTCGATCTGTACGCCTGCATCCGTCCGGTGCGGTACTTCGAGGGCGTGCCCAGCCCGATGCGCGAGCCGCAGAAGCTGGACGTCGTGATCTTCCGCGAGAACATCGAGGACGTGTACTCGGGCGTGGAATACAAGGCCGGCAGCGCGGAGGCCGACGCGCTCATCGCCTTTCTGACGGAGCGCTTCAAGGCCAACATCCGTCCGGGGAGCGCGCTCGGGATCAAACCGATGTCGCGGTTCGGCTCACAGCGCCTGGTGGTGAAAGCGATCGAGTATGCGCTCCGCACCGGACGCAAGTCCGTGACGCTCGTCCACAAGGGCAACATCATGAAGTTCACGGAGGGCGGCTTCCGAGAGTGGGGATACGAAGTGGCGCGGGACCGCTTCGGTGAGCGGACCATCCCCGAGAGCGACGCGGGGAATGGGCAGCGGGAAACGGGAAAGGTGGTCATCAAGGACCGGATCACCGACGCGATGTTCGCTCAGCTCGTGCTGCGACCCGACGAGTATTCGGTGATCGCGGCGCCGAACTTGAACGGTGATCTCCTGTCGGACGCGGCCGCGGCGC
>DASQIB010000134.1:0-7796 GCA_035631795.1 Gemmatimonadales bacterium
GGCGGGATCATCAAGCACGGCGCCAAGCTGCTGTTCGCGTACTGCGAGGCGACGGTGCCGAAGCTCACGGTGATCGTGCGCAAGGCGTACGGCGGGGCGTACGACGTGATGAACTCGAAACACGTCCGCGGGGACTACAACGTGGCGTGGCCGACCGCGGAGATCGCCGTCATGGGCCCGAAGGGCGCGGTCGAAATCCTTTTCAAGGACGAAGCCACTGAGGAGCGCGAGGCTGAGTACCGGGAGAAATTCGCCCACCCCTACCTGGCGGCGGCGCGCGGCTACGTGGACGATATCATCGATCCGCGTGACACGAGACCGCGGCTCATCGAGGCCCTGGGGACACTCGCAACGAAACGCGATCGGAATCCGCCGAAAAAGCATGGGAACATTCCTCTCTAGCGCGCTCACCGTGGCCGTGGTGTTGCAGGCGCCGGTGCCGAGCGGCGTGGCACGGGGGGGCCTGCCGGACTCCGTCGCGGCCCTGCGCGACCGGGCCGCGCGGGACTCGACCGACGCCGAGCTGTGGCTGCTGATGGGTCGGGCGTACCTCGAGCTGGGGGCGGAGGCCCACGGTCCCGGCCACCGGCCACCCGAGGACAGCGCCTGGGCGAACGCCATCCTCGATACCGCCGAAGGCGCGCTCACCCGGGCCGCCGCGCTCGCCGGGCCCCTGGGCGCCAGCGCGGTCGGCGACAGTGCTCGTGTCCTCCGCGTGGGGACGTGGGCCGCGCGGTCCTGGTCCGCGTGGGAGGTCGCTGGGATCGAGGCGGGGCAGGAGGCCGTCGGGCCGTTGCCGACCGATCTGCGGTTGCCGGCGGTGCTCGAGGAGCTGGGAGAGAATCTGCTGCGCGCCTGCCCGGCGGGGGGCGTGTTGTTGACGGCGGGGGGCGCTGATGCATACGCGGCGTGGTTCATGCGGTTCGCGCGCGATCTGCGCCCCGATCTGCTCGTCCTGCCGCTCGCGATGTGGCGCGAGGACGCGCTGCTGCGTGCCCGGCTCACGCGCGATCTGAAGCTGGCGCGGCGCGGAGACACGGACCCCTGGCTCCGCGAGCTCGTGCGGCGCCGGACGGTGTGCGTGAGCATGGGCTTCGAGCGGCCGCCCGATACGCGCCCGCGGATCGCCTGGCAGGCTCGGACGCTGCAGTGGGTGGCCGGCGCCGGCACGTCGAGCGCACGCGTGCCCCCGCGAGACTTCGTGTTCGCCGCCCTCCGCCTGGCGCTCGACGACAACGATGCGTGGGCCGTGCCGGCGCTCGCCGCCTACACCCGGGCGGCCCGGGCCACGCCCGGACTGTGCGAGGCGATGGCGACCTTCAAGGTCGCAAGCGACGTAACGACTTGCCGGCGGTGAGATGACCGCGATCACGCGCGTCCTCGTGGCGAACCGCGGGGAGATCGCCCTGCGGATCATCCGGGCGTGTCACGAGGAAGGCCTCGAGGCGGTGGCCGTCTACTCCGAGGTCGATCGCCTGTCACCGCATGTGCGCGCGGCGAACTTCGCCGTTCCGATCGGGCCTCCGCCCGCGACGCAGTCGTACCTCGATATCACGAAGCTGGTGGATGCGGCGAAGCGCACCGGCTGCCAGGCCGTTCACCCCGGGTACGGCTTCCTGTCCGAGCGCGCCCCGTTCGCGGAGGCGGTCGCGGAGGCCGGGCTGGTCTTCGTCGGGCCCTCCGCCTCGGCGATTCGCGCCATGGGCGACAAGACCGAAGCGCGGCGGCGGATGCAAGCGGCCGGGGTCCCCATCATCCCCGGGACCACCCGGACGCTCGCCGACCATGCGCAAGCGCGCCCGGAAGCGGCCCGCATCGGGTATCCCGTGCTCCTCAAGGCGGCGGCGGGCGGTGGCGGGAAGGGGATGCGAGTCGTGCGCGCCGAGTCCGAGCTCGAGTCGGCGTTCGAGGCGGCGTCGAGTGAGGCGCGGAAGGCATTTGGGGCCGGGGACGTGTACCTGGAAAAACTGCTCGAGCGTCCGCGGCACATCGAGATCCAGATCCTCGCGGATCAGTTCGGGCGCGTCGTCGCGTTGGGCGAGCGCGAGTGCAGTATTCAGCGTCGCCACCAGAAGCTCATCGAGGAGGCGCCCTCGCTCGCCGTGACTCCCGCGCTGCGGCGCCGGATGAGCGACGCCGCGACCGCCGCGGCCGGTGCCGCGGGCTATCTGGGCGCCGGGACGATCGAATTCCTCCTCGCGCCTACCGGGGAGTTCTACTTCCTGGAAATGAACACCCGGCTGCAGGTCGAGCATCCGGTCACCGAGCTCGTGTACGGCGTCGACATCGTGCGCGAGCAGCTGCGCGTGGCAATGGGCCAACCCTTGCGCGTACACGCGGGCACCCTCCAGCCGCGCGGTCATGCGATCGAGTGCCGAATCACGTCCGAGGATCCGTTCAACGGTTTCCTGCCCGCCACGGGCGTCCTGCGCTACCTCCGGGTCCCCGGCGGCCCGGGCGTCCGGTGGGACGGGGGGATCGAGGCGGGAAACGAGGTCACGCTCCACTACGATCCGCTGATCGCGAAACTCATCGTTTCGGGGGAGACCCGGCAGGTGGCGCTCGAGCGGATGCGGCGCGCCCTGCGGGAGCTCGTGATCGTCGGTATCCCGTCGTCGCAGGCCTTTCACCTCCGGGTGATGGACGATCCTGAGTTCCAGCGTGGGGACGTGGACATCACGTATCTCGAGAGGGCCGGGGATCGGCTGCTCGCCGGTGGCGTTCGGCCCGACGTCGCCCGGCCCCTGGCGGTCGTCGCGGCGCTGCTCGCCGAGGAGCGCAGGAGCACCGCCGGGGTTCCCGGAAGCGGCGTGGCCCTGTCCCCGCGTCCCTCGCAGTGGCTCGTGGCCGCGCGCCGTGAGGCGCTCGGCGAATGAACGACGTCGTGGCGATCACCCAGATCGCCGCGGGCGGGGACGGCGTGGGCCGCCTGGCCGACGGGCGAGCGGTGTTCGTGGCCCGAACCGCGCCGGGCGAGCGCGTGCGACTGCGCGAGGGTGTCAAGCTCCACAAACGCTTCGCGCGCGGCCAGCTGGCCGAGGTGGTGTCGCCCGCCGCCACGCGCGTCACGCCGCCCTGTCCCCATTACGTGCAGGATCACTGCGGCGGGTGCCAGCTCCAGCATCTGTCGTACGAGAGTCAGCTGACGGCAAAGCGCGCGATCGTTGGGGACGCGCTCCGTCGCGTGGGAAAACTCGACATCGAGGACCCCGACATCGTCGAGGCGGTGGAGGAATGGCGGTACCGGGCGAAAGTCAGCCTGGCCGTGAAGTCGGTCGCACGGTCAGACCATCGGACGGCCGGTTTGCATCCCTTCGATCGACCCGGATCCGTATTCCCACTGCTCGATTGTCACATCACAGACTTCCGGCTGATGGCGCTGTGGCGGGAGCTCCGGTCGCGGCTCGAGCTCCTCCCGCCGCGACTCACGCGGCTCACATTGCGGCTCGATCGGGACGGCAGGCGTCACGTCGTCGCCGAGTCCGCCGGGGAAGCCTGGGCGACCGCGTCCGCGCTCCGCGCGGCGCTCCAGGGTGGGGGCCAGGATGTGGTCTGCTGGTGGCAGCCCGTGGACGGCGCGGCGCGGGTCATGGCGGGTCCGGCGACGGGTTTCCCGGCGACGGCGTTCGAGCAGGTGAATCCAGAGATGGGTGCGATCGCGCGCGGGTGGGCCGTGGAGCAGCTCGGAGACGTGCGGGGTGCCGTGGTGTGGGACCTCTACGGGGGCATCGGTGATACCGCGGTGCTGCTGGCCGACCGGGCGGCACAAGTCGTGAGCGTCGACGCCGACGAGAAGGCTATCGACTGGGCTCGCCGGCGCCCGGTACCAGCGCCGGTGCGGTTCATCGCGGGGAAGGTCGAAGACGTCCTGCCGACCCTCCCCGAGCCGAGCGCGGTGGTGGTGAACCCACCACGGGCCGGCCTGCACTGGAACGTCACGCTGCGGCTCGCGAGACAACCGGTGGGACGATTGATCTACGTGTCCTGCGATCCCGCCACTCTCGCTCGGGACGTCTATCGGCTCGGCGTCAATTATCGTGTCAGTGCGGTGCGGGCGTTCGATCTGTTCCCGCAAACGGCGCACGTCGAGACCGTCGCGGTTCTGGAGGCAGCATGAAGTACTACGTGCTCATCGGCGGCACGACGCACGAGGTTGAGGTCGAGGGTGGGCGGATCGTCGTGGGTGGCGTGACGCTCGAGGCGCACCTGGCCGCCGTCCCGGGAACGCCGCTGTACCACCTGCTGCTCGGCGGGGAATCGTGGACGGTCGCGGCGCAACCCCTCGACGGGCTGGGGCGGTGGGCTCTGGGGATGGTCGGCGAGCGCGTGGAAGTGTCCGCGGTGGACGAGCGCACCCACCAAATCCAGGCCTTCACGGAGCGCGGGCGGTCCGCGCCGACCGAAGGGACCGTACGGGCGCCGATGCCCGGCCTCGTGGTGCGAATTGAGGTGGCCGTGGGTCAGCGCGTGGAAGCGGGGGCGGGCCTCGTCGTGGTCGAGGCGATGAAAATGGAGAACGAGCTGCGGGCGTCGCGACCCGCGGTCGTGCAGACGGTCCACGTCACGGTCGGCCAGGCGGTCGAAAAAGGCGCCCCGCTCGTCACGCTGACGAGCGGGACGGACTCGTCCCAACCGGAGTCGCCGCTTTCTACCAGCTGAGCCTACAACTCCCGCCGTTCGCGTTTACCCAGTTCTGCTGCACCAGGAAATCCTTGCTACCGAGGCTCATGTTCGCGGTCGAGCCGTTGGCCGTCTGATACGTGGCACCGAACGTCCACGCGCACTTGTCGGCGTTCTCGTTTCCCGAGGAGTCGTACCACGCGTTGAGATCTTCATCGGTGTTGGTCTCTTCGGTCTCGTGCGCCAGCGTATTGACCTCCGCATCCGCGGCCGGGTCGTTGTTCGGGGATCCATTCAGGGCGTTGCAGTCCGGGAAATCGATATCGTGCGGCATCGCCGCGTACTTCACATCGTTGCCATTCCATGTGAAGTTGCCATGGTAGGCACAGTACACGACGCCGAACTCTCCCCCCAGGTTCACGAGCTGGTCGGTGAAGACGAGGTACAGGGTGTTCGGATCGTAGGTCAACTGGCCGCTCGTGAACCCGGAGACGACCTGCGCCTGGATGAGCTGGTCGGGCACGACCATCCCGGGCAGCGGCACGTTCGTGTTCGACGCCCAGAACTGTGTGTAGGTAACGCTGTTCTGGGCGGGTGCCCCCGTGCCATCGTAATACGTCGTGTTGATGTTGTAGTACGGGGAGCCTCCGAGGTGGCTCATGAAGAACCCCACCAGCGACCCATCCGCGCTGCCGGCACCGCTCGTGCCGGGAGCCGGCCCGCCAGGATAGATCGTCGAGCTCGACCAATAGATGGCAGCAACCTTCTGCGCAAGAATGATCGGACCGCCATGGTACGAGATACCGTTGTCGGCGGCTGGCGCCGCCGCCCCCGGTCCAGCGGGACGCACTCGCCCGCGCGGCAACATGATGTGCGTGCCCGGATGCTGGAGCTGAAATGATGCTGGGTCCGTCGGGCTGGCGGCCTGGGTCGGACTACGTGACTCCGAGGTACACGCCAGGAGCAGACAACCGGCGGCGGTGCCGAGGAACAGCCGTCCGTTCACGAGACCCTCCTTTGGAAGGCGCCGTCTAGAGAGTTGCGCCTGCGACTCACCTCAACGCAGGCAAGCGCAACTGCGATGCCACACGCATTTCGTGGCGAAGCTCGCTCGGGCCGTGGCGACGCTGCGGCGGCGCACGGACTCGACAAGCCCCGCGACGCCGCGCAGGCGCGACACCGCGCGACACGAGGGAAGGCTCGGAACCTCCGGGTTGACAGGCCTTTACGCCCCGGGTATAGTTCGCGGCTGTCGGTTAACCGGACCCTTGTGAAGGGCGGGAATGAAGACGTTCAGCCTGCGAAAAGAGGACGTGACGCACCGCTGGTTCGTCGTCGACGCGGCTGAGCAACCGCTCGGCCGGCTCGCGAGTCGCGTCGCGCAGATCCTGCGCGGCAAGCACAAGCCCACGTTCACGCCCCACTTGAACGGCGGTGACTTCGTCGTCGTGGTCAATGCGGCCAAGGTGAAGCTCACGGGCCGCAAGCTCGACCAGAAGCAGTACTTCCGGCATACGGGATATATGGGGCATGAGCGGTTTCGTCCGCTGAAGGACGTGATGCGGTCCCATCCGGAGCGCGTGATCGAGCGGGCGGTGTGGGGGATGTTGCCGAAGACGACCCTGTCGCGTCAAAAGGTGAAGCAGATGCTCAAGGTATACGCCGGCCCCGAGCACCCGCACGCGGCGCAGCAGCCCGAGCCATTGAGCTTCGTGGGGGCTGGATGAGCTCAGGGATCACGCCGGAGCTGCGCTGGCACGCGATCGGCCGCCGCAAGGTGGGCGTCGCGCGCGTGTACTTAACGCCGGGGTCGGGGAAGTGGAACATCAACGGGCGCACGCTGGGGGACTATTTCCCCCGGCCGTCGCTCGTGTCGCACATCCAGCAGCCGTTCACGGCGACCGACACGCTCGGCGCGTTCGACGTACGAGCGCTGGTGCGAGGCGGCGGCGTAACGGGACAGGCGGGAGCCCTGCGGCTCGGCATTGCCCGGGCGCTGTGCCTCGCGGACGAGCGGCATCGCAAGAAGCTGCGCGAGAACGGATTGTTGACGCGCGATCCGCGGGTGGTGGAGCGGAAGAAGCCCGGGCGCGCGGGTGCGCGGAAGCGATTCCAGTTCAGTAAGCGTTAACCGTTGTCCGTCATCCGCTACTACGGAAACGGATCACGGATGACTGACGACGAGACCACACGCCGCTCGATCCGCTGCTGGGTCCCCCGCGGGGGTGGCAGCGGAGATGACAGCGGCGGCGGATCGAACCCACGAGAGGGAGTGCATGGCGCAGCCTGAGTTGCAGCAACTGCTGGAAGCGGGCGTCCATTTCGGCCACCAGACGCGACGCTGGAATCCCAAGATGCGCCGGTTCATCTTCGCCGAGCGGTCGGGGATTTACATCATCGATCTCCAGAAGACGCTCCGTCAGATCCAGGAAGCGCAGGAGCTGCTGCGCGGCGTCGTCTTGAAGGGTGAAGGCATCCTGTTCGTCTGCACCAAGAAGCAGCTCAAGGCCATCATCCAGGCTGAGGCGCAGCGCTGCGGAGCCTTCTACGTGACCGAGCGCTGGCTCGGTGGCACGCTCACGAACTTCCAGACGATCAAGCGGCAAATCAAGCGTCTGAAGGAGCTGGAGCAGGGGACGGCCGAGGGCGAATTCGAGAACTACACGAAGAAGGAGCAGCTCCTCTTCGATCGCGAGCGGGTGAAGCTCGAGAAGTATCTCTCGGGCATCAAGAACATGAGCCGCCTGCCGGGCGCGCTTTTCGTGGTCGACTCCAAGAAGGAGCGGATTGCGGTCGCGGAGGCGAACAAGCTGGGGATTCCCGTGGTCGCCATCGTAGACACGAATGCGGATCCCGACCTGATCGATGTGCCGATTCCCGGCAACGACGACGCCATCCGGGCGGTCTCGTTGATCACCGCGGCGATCTCGGACGTCATCGGCGAGGCGCGGCGGCAGTCGCCGCTGCGAGAAGCGGTGGAGGAGGGTGAGGGCGTCACCTATTCCACCGAGACCGGCGTAGAGACCGAGGCCGAAGGGGACAAGAAGAAGAAGCCGGCGCGGCGCAAGCGGCGGCCGAAGCCGGAAGCGATTGCGGCGCGGCTCAAGACCGACGAGACGCCCGCCCCGGCGGAGTCGAGCGGCGCGGGCGAGGGCTAACCAACCGGGCGTGTCGCC
>DASQIB010000135.1:0-5056 GCA_035631795.1 Gemmatimonadales bacterium
GGACAAGGAGCACGCCAACTTCGAGAAGGTCTACGACCAGATCAAGGAGCGGCTCACCCCCAAGGTGATCCCGGTGGAGATTCCGGTGGGCGAGGGCCCCGAGTTCCACGGGATCATCAATCTCTTCTCGAAGAAGTGCCATGTGTACAAGAAGGGCACGAAGGCCGGCGAGTACGAGGAGGTCGACGTGCCGGCCGAATACCAGGATCGCTTCGAGCGGTACTCGAAGGAGCTGATCGAGCGGATCGCCGAGACCGATGACACGCTGCTCGAGCGCTACCTCGGCGGCGAAGAGATCGGGCGGGACGAAGCAATCGCGGCGATGAAGGCGGGTATGCTGAAAGGCGAGCTCTTCCCGCTCTTCTGCGGCGCCGCGGAGCTTACGTTCGGCATGCGGGCGCTCCTCTCGAAGCTGGTGGAGCTCGTCCCCGCGCCGAGCGATCAACCGCCCGTCGAGGCGCAGCGCTGGGGCAACGCCGAGCGGCTGACGTTGAAAGCCGAGGACGGCGGGCCGTTCGTGGCACAGGTGTTCAAGACGATCTCCGAGCCGCACGTGGGCGACGTCACCCTGTTCCGGGTGTATTCGGGCAGCGTCCGAAACGGTCAGGACGTCTACAACGCGCCGCGGGAGGCGGTGGAGAAGCTGAACCATCTCTGCGTGACCGTGGGCAAGGAGCGGATCGAGATCCCCGAGCTCCACGCGGGGGACATCGGCGTGGTGGCCAAGCTGCGGGACACTCACACCAACGACACGCTCTCGACCAAGGACCGCGCCATCGTGCTCTCCAAGATTCCGTTCCCGGAGCCGGTGATCACCGAAGCGATCGAGGTGAAGCAGCGGGGCGAGGAGGAGAAGCTCTCGAACGGACTCCACAAGCTGCACGAAGAGGACCCCACCTTCCAACACGAGTACAACGGGGAGCTGGCGCAGACGCTCATTCGGGGATTGGGCGAGCGTCATCTCGAGATCATCGTCGGCCGGCTGGCCCGCAAGTTCGGTGTCCACGCCGTCATCGGAAAGCCAAAGATCCCGTATCGCGAGACGTTCAAGGGCAAGGGAGAGGGGCAGGGCAAGCACAAGAAGCAAACCGGCGGCCGCGGTCAGTACGGCGACTGCTGGATCCGGATCGCACCACTGCCTCGCGGCTCGGGCTTCCAGTTCCTGGACGAAATCGTGGGCGGAGTGATTCCCCGGCAATACATCCCGGCGGTGGAGCGGGGCATTCAGGAAGCGGCGGCGCGGGGGCCGGTGGCCGGATACCCGGTCGTGGACTTCAAGGTGGAGCTGTACGACGGCTCCTACCATGATGTCGACTCGAACGAAATGTCGTTCAAGATGGCGGGGATCCTCGCCTTCCGAAACGTGAGCCCGAATTGCCGGCCCGTGCTCCTCGAGCCGATCCTCGAGCTCGACGTCTGGACGCCGGACGAATACCAGGGCGCGGTCATGGGCGATCTCTCATCGCGGCGCGGCCACATCCTCGGCACCGAAAAAGACGGTCGCCTGACGAAGGTGCGGGCGCTGGTGCCGGAGGCGGAGCTCGACCGCTACGCGACGGCGCTTCATTCCCTCACGCACGGGCGCGGCACCTACCGGCAGAAGTTCCACGTGTACCAGGAAGTCCCGCCCGACGCGGCGCACAAGGTCGTGGAGGTTCGGAAAAAGGAGCTGGAGGAGGCGAAGGCTTGACGGTCGGGCGCGCACTGCGCCTCTGGTTCTCTGGACGGGGGGGGGACCCGATCGACCGGCGCACGTACCTGTTGCACGGCGCCGGGCTGATGCTCTTCAAGTACGCGGTGGACACCGGGGCCGTGTGGGTCTTCACCGGTCACGTGTGGACGCCGCTCGACTACGCGAACCCCGTCTGGTCGCTCCGCGAGCGCGTGCTGCGCGACGGCCCCGCCTGGCTGGCCCCGGCGCTGATCCTGTGGACGCTGCCGTTCCTGTGGATCGGTGTGAGCATGACGCTGCGCCGGGCCCTGGATGCCGGACGCTCGCCCTGGTTGGCGCTCCTCTTCTTTGTGCCGTACGCGAACTATGCGGTGATGCTAGCGCTCGCCGTGCTGCCGTCCCGGCCGCGTCCGGCCGGGTGGGCCGCGGCCGCGCCGGCGATCGACTCCCGCCTCATCGCGGGGCTCCTGGGCGTGGCCGCGGCGCTCGCTATAACGATTCCGACGATCGTGATCGGCGTGTACGTGCGCCGCCTCTACTCGGCGGGATTGTTCTTGGGCACGCTATTCACCATCGGATACATCAGCGCGTACGTCTTCAACGCGCGCGGCGAACAGAGCACGCGCGAGACGATTCAGGTCGCGTTCCTCGGCGTCCTGATCGTCGCGGGCGCGATGCTCTTGTTTGCGCTCGAGGGCGTGGTCTGCCTCGCGCTGGCGTTCCCACTCGCGGCGTTGCTCGCGATCCCGGGCGCCGTTCTGGGGCGAGCGATGGCTCGGCGCCGCGCGGATCCGTCGTGGGGAGCCGGTGCGGCGGCGCTGCTCGCGCCGCTCGTGGTGCTGGCGAGCCCGAAGCAACGCGCGCCGCTGCACGAGGTGGTCACCGTGGTCGAGATCGACGCACCGCCGGCAGTGGTCTGGCGCCACGTGGTGGCGTTCCCGAAGCTCGCGCCACCTCGCGAATGGCTGTTTCGCCTGGGCGTGGCGGCACCCATCGGCGCGCGGATCGAGGGGTCCGGCGTGGGCGCGATCCGCTACTGCGACTTCACGACGGGAAGCTTCGTGGAGCCGGTCACGGTCTGGGAGGAGAACCGGCGGCTCGAATTCGATATCGCGGCCCAGGCGCCCCCCATGCGGGAGTTGAGCCCCTACCGGGAAGTGAACCCGCCGCACCTCGACGGGTACTTCCGAGCGACCCACGGCGTGTTCCGGCTCATTCCACTGCCGGGCGGTCGCACCCGGCTCGAGGGACGGACTCGTTACGTGGTCGAGATGTTCCCGCAGAGCTACTGGACGCTCCCCGCCGCTTTGATCATCGGGGCGATCCATACGCGTGTGCTCCGGCATATCCAAGCACTAGCCGAGGAGGCAGATCACCCATGAGACAGACCGTCCTCTGGGCCGTATTCACCGCCTTTGTCGCATGCCAGCGGGTGGACAACACCCCGCAGGCGTCGCAATCGCCGGGAGCCGCGGACACGGGGAAGGTATCAGCGGCTCCCGTGACCCCGGCGGCCCCGACGCCGCCTCCCACGCCCGCGGCAACGAAGGTGGCGGTGGTGGAAGGCTTCCTCACACCGGAATCCGTGAAGTACGACACGGGGCAGGACGTGTACTTCGTCTCGAACATCAACGGCGGGCCGCTGACGAAGGACAACAACGGCTTCATCAGCCGGGTGCGGCCGGACGGCGCCATCGAGAACCTGAAGTTCGTCGAGGGTGGGCACAACGGCGTCACCCTGAATGCCCCGAAGGGAATGGCGCTCCGCGGCGATACGCTCTGGGTCGCGGACATCGACGTGGTGCGGGCCTTCGACGCGAAGACGGGCGTGCCGCGCGACAGCGTGAGCCTGGCGAGCTTGGGAGCGGTCTTTCTGAACGACATCGCCGCCGCCCCGACCGGCGCGCTGTATGTCACGGACACCGGTATCCGCTTCGACGACGTGGGCAACATGCTGCACCCTGGCCCGGACCGCGTCTTTCGGATCGGGCCGGATCGGCAAGTGTCGGTGGCGGTGCGCGGCGATACGCTGGGTCGCCCGAACGGGATCACGCTCGACTCCGTGGGCAAGCGGTTGATCATCGTGCAATTCGGCGGCCGCTCGATACTGGCGTGGAAACCGGGCGAGAAGGCCCCGACCGTGATCGCGAAGGGCCCGGGTGGATTCGACGGGGTGGAGGTCGCGGGGGCCAGGCTCCTGGTCTCGAGCTGGGCCGACTCGACGGTGTCGAGTTACGAGACCGGCCAGGAGGTCAAGATCATCACCGGCGTGCCGAGTCCGGCGGACATCGGGTATGACGCGAAGCGGAAGCGCGTGTTAGTCCCGATCTTTTCGGGGAATCGAGTGGAGATTTGGCAGCTGCCGTAGGGGACCACGCCCACCGATTAGCCTACGAGAATCTCGCCGTGGGCGACGGGCTGCTTGTAGACGAACCGCTTGCCTGCGTAGTTCCGGAGAACGATACGATCATCCTCGATGGACTCGACATACTCGGGGAGGAGCGGGATCTTTCCACCCCCCCCTGGGGCATCGATGACGAAGTGGGGCACCGCCAGACCTGACGTCCACCCACGGAGCGCCCGGATGATCTCGAGCCCCTTCTCGACCGTCGTGCGGAAGTGCTCCGCCCCCGCCACCTGGTCGCACATATAGATGTAGTACGGCCGCACCCGCGCGGCGAGCAGCCGCTGCATGAGCCGCTTCATCACTTCCGGATCATCGTTCACGCCCTGTAACAGGACGGTCTGGCAGCCGAGGGGGATGCCCGCATCGGCGAGCCGGCCGAGTGCTTGGACGGCAGCGGGCGTGAGCTCGTCTGGATGATTGAAGTGCGTGTTGATGTACAACGGGTGGTATCGCTTCAGGATCTCGCACAGCTCGGGGGTAATGCGCTCGGGCAGATGGCAGGGCACCCGACTACCGATGCGGATGACCTCGATGTGTGGGATCGCGCGGAGGCGGCGGCACAGCTCGTCGATCCGCCGGTCGGAGATGAGCAGCGGATCGCCACCGGACATGATCACGTCGCGGATCTCGGTGTGCTCCTCCAGGTACCGGAAGGCGGACTCGAGCTGCGTCATCGGAATCTTCTCGGGATCGCCCACCTTGCGGCGGCGGGTGCAGAAGCGACAGTACGATGCGCACACCGGCGACACGAGAAACAGCGCCCGATCGGGATAGCGATGCGTGATGTTCGGCACCGGTGAATCGGCGTCCTCGGCGAGTGAGTCCACGAGGCCGTCGCGCACGTCGAGCTCCTGGAGGTCGGGCACGTACTGCCGCCAGATCGGGTCGCCCGGTGCCTGGATCAAGTCCACCATGGCGGGCGAGATCCGGAACTCGAAGTTTTCCGCCGCCTGGCGGAGGCGCTCGAGGTCGGGGAA
>DASQIB010000136.1:0-17153 GCA_035631795.1 Gemmatimonadales bacterium
TCGAGTCGCCGAGCGCGAGCGCCAGGCGCGCGACGTCGAGTGAGCGACCTACCTGGGCGAGCGCCTCGAGCGCCGCCGCCGAGTCCCCGGCCGCGAGCAGCGCCTGCGCCCGGGCCCCGCCCGCCTCTCGCCCCGCGGGCGGCGGCAAGCCCGCCAGCAGACGGAAGGCCACAGATGTGTCGCGCGTGACTCGCGCCAGCCGGAGCCGCAGCCACGCGTCGATCGCCTCCAAGCCGGCCGCGCGGGCCGCGCTGTAGGACGCGGCCGCCGAGTCGGGCTCTCCCGCGGCTTCCCACGCCAAACCCTCACGAACCGCGAGCAGCGCGGCTCGAGGTCCCTTGGCTCGAGCTCGGGCGCCCGCGTAATGGGCGGCGGCCGTAGTCGCCTGCCCCAGGTGCGCCTCCGCTTCGGCCAGCACGGCCAGGGCCTCGCCGCCGTTGTAGTCGTCGAGCCAGGGCTGTCCGGCCAGGAGACTCCGGGCGCGGTCGTATCGGCGCGCGTGCAGCTCGGCCTTGGCGCCCTCGACGACAAATGTCGCGTTCAGGTGGGGTTCGCGCGCCGCGACGGCAAGCAGGGTCTCGGCGGCGTGCCAGGGCCTGCCGGCGACGCGCAAGGATTCCGCTCGCTGTGCCACCACATCCGGTGGCACGCCCTGCGCGGGCAGCCGGGCGGCCCACATTCCGCCGACGAGGAGGAGAGCCGCGGCCCGAGTCGTCACTTGGGGCGGCGTACCTGAGCCAGGACGCGCTGGAATTCCGCCCGCGACAAGGGCGTCAAACGGAAGCGCCCGAACCCGGTTTGATCCTGGAAGAACAGCGTCAAGCGCAGCGAGTTGTACGTCCATCGGACGCCGCGGACGCCCGCGCGCGACGCATCGGTCGAGAAATCGAACACGTCGTCGGGCTCGCCCAAGCAGATGTATACCTCACCCCGATCGGTCAGCCACCCCGGGTCGCCCGATTCCCGAAAGCGCTGGTTGGCGAACTGGATACGACGGAAATACGCTTCGAGCGCTTCGTTCTCCGGCGTGGTCGGGACCGGGTCCGTGGCCTTGTAGAAATCGCGCCAGACCTGGGGCCGCTGGTCGGGAGGCGCCTGGCGCAGCTTGTCCACCCAGTCCTGACGATCGAAGTAGCGTAACAGACTGATCATCTGATCGTAGTTGGTGATCGCCCACTGCTCGGAGAAGCTCACGAGGAAGCGGGCGGTTCGGGCGACGCCCGACCCGAGGGCCTGGGCTTCGAACCGCCCTTCGCCGACCGGCAGCGCCCCGGGCCGGAGCGTGACCAGCGCCGTTGCCAGGCCGCCACTCCCGGTGAGCGGTAGCGTGTCGTGCCACATCTCCTTCCCCGCTTGATCGAGCGCGCGCATCGCGAGGCGGGCACCCGACCGCGCGCCGTAGACTTCCACGTAGAACCGCAGCGAGTCTGCTCCGTACGACACGGTCGCCCGTGGGTTGACCACCAGAGTCGGTACCTGCGACACGCGGCTCCGCC
The DNA here is from genome assembly GCA_035631795.1 of Gemmatimonadales bacterium. Taxonomy (GTDB): domain Bacteria; phylum Gemmatimonadota; class Gemmatimonadetes; order Gemmatimonadales; family GWC2-71-9; genus AG41. The sequence continues at coordinate 1,497 of DASQIB010000136.1, forward strand.
CGGGACCCTGGTAGACTGCCAGGGGCTGGCTCATGGCTTCCGACGAGAATCGCGGCACGGTATCCAAGCGCTCGCGGTGCCCCACGGAGGGCGCGCTCCGGTCGCGCACCGTCACGGCGACGCGATACACGCCCGGCGGTACGCCGAAGAACTGCTGGTAGATCACACTCTCGTCGGCGCGCTGCGTCTCCTGGAAGGAGCGGACCCGCACCGTGTCATCCGTCGCGAACTGGCGGACGGGTCCGCTGTCGTTGCGGAACGCCACCTCGACATGGTACTGCGCCAGGTAGCCCGTTCCGTCCCGCTGAAAGCTCAGGGAGTGATTCGCGAGTGAGAGGCCAAACACCGCGAGCGTCGAGTCGCTCGAGGAGTCGGCGAGGTACTGGACGGTCGCCACGAAGGGCAGGGGTGGCCCGGCCACCAGCAGGCCCATGGAGCCGTAGACGGTGCCGGCGTCGAATAGGGTGGACACCGCCGCACCCGCGTCGGGGCGGGGGCCGGAGCCCGACGCCGCCGGTCGCGCGGGAGCGCACCGGGTCTGGGCGAGCGCGAGAAGCGCCAATGCCACGAGTCGTCTCACTTGCTCAACCTCAAATCCGGGCGTTAGTTTCGCGCGTTCCCATGCCCAACGAGAACCTGGCCGGTCGGACCATCGCCGGCTACCGCCTCCTAGAGCGCGTCGGCGAAGGAGGCACGGCCGAAGTGTACCGCGCCGAGCACCCCGAGCGCGGGCTGTGTGCGTTCAAGGTATTAAGGTCGCGGCTCGCGAGCGACCCCACGGCGGTCAAGCGCTTCCTGCGCGAGGCGGGATACGGCTCCCGCGTGCGGCACCCGGGAGTCGTGCGCACCTACGATTACGGCGAAGCGGACGGGCTCTACTACCTCGCGCTCGAGTGGGCTGATGGGAAGTCGCTCGCCGAATACGTACACCGCGCCGGCCCCCTGGCTCCGGCTGTGGTCGGGATGGTGGTCCGGCAGCTGGCGGACGCGCTGGCGGCCGCCCATCAGGCGGGGATCATTCATCGAGATCTGAAGCCCGAAAACATCACCTACGACCCCAAGGAGCAGCGGGTGAAGCTCCTCGACTTCGGGATCGCCCGCGACGCGGAGCTGCCGCCCGAAGAACGGCTCACCCGGACCGGGTTCTTCGTCGGGACCTTGAAGTACGTGGCCCCGGAGGCCCTCTCGGGCGAGCTCGTGGATGGCCGGGCGGACATCTACAGTCTGGCGACGATCGCATACTGGCTCCTCACCGGACGGCATCCGTACTCGGGCCGCAGTCCTCGCGAGCTGTTCCAGCAGCTGTTGACGCAGCCGCCGTTGCCGCTCAACCAGGCGGTGCCCGGCCGGCGCTTTCCCGCGCCGCTCGAGAAGGCCCTCATGCGGGGCCTCGAGCGCGACCCGGCCCGACGGCAGCCCACCGTGACGGCGTTCGCCGACGAGCTCGTGGCGGGGGTGTCCGCCGGGGCTGCGTCGAAGGCCGGCCTGATCGACCGCCTCAAGCGCGCGATCGGACGCCAGGAGCAAGAGTAGTAGTTACTGCTACTACTACTATCTCACCTTGAGCTCGGCGCCAGTCCTCGAGCAACGCCTCCGCGAACTCCTCCGCGAGCGGTCCGTGGTTCACGGGGATTTCACGCTCGCTTCGGGTAAACGCTCTAGCTTCTACATCGATGCGCGCCGTACCACCATGTCGGGAGAAGGGCTCGCGGTGATCGGTGCCGTCGGGCTGGCTCGGATCACCGCTCGGGGTTGGGCTCCCGACCTCGTCGGGGGGCTTACCCTCGGCGCCGACCCGATAGCCTACGCCATCGCCGCGGCGGCGCGAGCGGGAGGGCGCTCGCTCGACGCCTTCACCGTCCGCAAGCAGGCCAAGGCGCACGGGACCGGCAAGCGGATCGAAGGCTGCTTCCGGCCCGGGGCCGCCGTCGTGGTGGTGGAGGATGTGATCACCACTGGGCAGTCGGCCACGGAGGCCATCGCCGCGGTGACCGAAGCAGGCGGACGCGTCCTTGGCGTGCTCGCGGTCGTGGATCGCGAAGAAGGCGGGCGGGCCGCCCTGGAATCGGCAGGCCACGCGGTCGAGGTCCTGGTCACCGCCACCGAGCTCGGCGTTCGGTGAGAGCGCCTGGTATCGCCGGCTGGGGGCGACCAAAATCGCTCGGGAGATTGCCGCGCTGATCACCTGAGGTGTATGATCAGCGCCGGTGAGCGCACCTCCGTCGTCCCCGTTGCGGCCGTCGCTAGCCTCGCGCGTGCGAGGGTGGAAGGACGACGCTACCGGTCTCGAGCAGCGGCTGAAGGACCTGGAGACCATCGCGCGGAGCCACCGGCAGCGCCGCTTCATGGTCGCCGTGGGCTTCGTGTTCGGCCTGGTGGGGTGGGTGGCCAGTACGGTGAAGACGCACCCGGGGACGATGGTCCTGGTTGCGGGTGCCGCCTTCATCCTCAATGAATTTCTGGGCCTCATCAACGAGCGTGGCTGGTACCGCTGGTGGCTGGTCTACGCGCTCTCCCTCCTCGATGTACTGCTGGTGGCGGTACTCATCGTCTGGTTCGGACACGGCGGGCTGGTGGCCGCGTTCTTCATCGCCGTGCTACCCTACGCGTTCGATCAGGGCCATGCCGTCGGCAATTTCCTCGTCCTCACCGCGGCCCTCGCCTATCTGGGCGCCAGCTATTTGCACGACGTGTTGTACGACCCGCACGCGAGTCTCACGGGCGCGGGTCTCGAAACAGTCGTCTTCATCCTGGTGGCGATGTCCCTCAAGCGAATCCCTGCCACGCTGATCCAGCGCATCCGCCATGCCCGCAGCGTCATGGGGGAAGCCGAGCGCGGCTATCTGGCGGTCCGGGCGCCGGCCGGAGAGTCGGACGAGCTCGGGTTCCTCGAGCGCAGCTTCAACAAGATGATCGAGGAGATCGGCGGGACGATTTCCACGGTGCAGCGCGAGGCGGACGAGGTGGCGGCGTTCGCGGAAGAGCTCGCGGCGTCGGCGCAGGAGCTCCACGCCACGTCGGAAACGGTCACGCACACCGCTCAACGGCTCGCGGTGGACCTCGGCACGCAACGCGGGATGGCGGAGGGCGCGCGGGGCGAAAGCGCCAAGGCCGCCGAGCAGGCGGAATCGCTGCGCGCCCGCGCCGAGTTGATGCAGGTCGACGCGGCGCGCCTCGTCGCCGCGGCGGAGCGCGGCCGCGAGCGCGTGGCCCGGGCGAACCAGACGTTACGCGCGGTCGGCGAGGAGGTACGGGCGACGGCCTCGACCGTGGCGGGCCTGTCCGGCATGTCGGAGCGGATCGGCGTATTCGCCCAGACGATCGCCCGCATCGCGCGGCAGACGCATCTCCTCGCTCTCAACGCCGCGATCGAAGCGGCGCGAGCGGAGCAGCACGGTGAGGGATTCGCGGTGGTCGCGGACGAGGTGCGGGCGCTGGCCGCCGAAGCCGGAAAGTCAGCACGCGAGGTGGCCGAGCTCGTCTCCGAGCTACGGGCCGGCATCGATGCGGCCGGGCGTGCGATGCAGTCGGGGGAGACCAAGGTGCGCGACATCGGCGCCGTGGCGGCCGAGGCCGACGGGGCGCTGCAGGAGCTGCACCAAGGCATCGAGCTCGTGGGCGATCTCGTCGACGCGACGGCGGAGGTATCGCGCAGCCAGGCGAAACGGCTCGCCGAGCTGGCTCAATCGCTGCAGCAGGTGGCGGCGATCTCGAGCGCGTCGTCGCAGAGCGCGGACGGCGCGGCCGCGGCCACGCAGGCGGAAATCACCTCGATGGGGGACCTCACCGCGACCTCGCAGCAGCTGGCGCAGCTGGCCGAGCGACTGCGCGCGAGCATCGCCCGGTTCTCGGTGCTGCGCCGGGAGCAGGAGACCCGGGAGCACCCGACGGCGCGGGCGGCCGCGGACTGATCACCCCGGCCGGGACACCCGGCTCGCGCTCGGTCCTTGGTCCCACAGTCCCGCGTTGAGTGGGCGAAACGCGCGCAGGGTCTCCCGGTACGGGGTGATGAGCAGGTCGACGTACCGCTCGAGCGACACGTCGAAGGGAAAGCGACGGCGGAACTCTCCGGCGGTGACGCCGAGCATCGCCTTGAGATGGCGCCCGAAGCTCTGGGGAGAGGAATAGTCCAGGCGGTAGGCCACGTCGGCCACCGAGAGCCCTGGATTGGCGAATAAGTACGCCGCGTGCAGCAAGCGCATCCCGGCGAGGTACGTCTTCGGGGACGGCAGGCCGGCCCGATAGAACCGGGACATGAGCGTGCTCGAGCAGATGCGCAGGTGTCGCGCGAGGCCGCGGACGGTCGCGAGCGCGGGCGCGAGCCGTGCCACCGCTTCGAAGAAGGCCCGCACGTCTCCGGTCGCCGCGCCGAGGCTCGGCACCACGCGCGCGAGGATCCTGACGGCCACGGGTGACGCCGGATGGCCGACCAGGTCACGCAGGCGCCGCCAGCCCGCCGGCTCGGTACAGTCCACGGCCGAGCGCACGCCGGTGGCCCCGAGCCGCAAGAGCGTCTCTGTCGCATCGCGGTCGTGGCGCGAGACCAGCGCGACCGCCGGGATGGCTGGAAACTCGCGCACGAAGCGGGCGACCGCCGGCAGCTCCTCACCGCGGCAGGCATGGACCGAGAGCACGAGCGCGTCCACGCGTCGGCGACGCGCCGCTCGCATCGCATCGCGAAACGACGTAGCGTGGAGCGTCAGGAAGCAGCCGTCACCCGCGGCGTCGAGTCGCGGGCGCTCCATCGGCGGTAAGACCGTGCACACGGTCACCATGCGGGAGGAATGCTAAGGTGGCCCCATCAAAACCGGCTCAAGGTGACGCGGGGCCGGGGCCGGACGCGCCGGGGGGAACGCGCGCTGCCTCAACCGCCGGTCAACGCGCCGGGCTTGTCGAGCGGCTGCGCGGTCATGTGGCCACGCTCGAAGGCGTGCGCCATCCGGCTACCGCACCGGAGCGCCACCGCGCGGCCCGAGACCACATCGCGCGAGAACTCAACGCGCTGGGTCTGGAGGTGGAGCTCCGGCCCTTTTCATTTCGCGGCCGCGCCTACCACAACGTGGTCGGTGTCCTGCCCGGCCGAGACGCGCGTCGCGCCCATCTGCTCCTCGGCGCCCATTTCGACTCGACCGCGGACACGCCGGGGGCGGACGACAACGCCAGCGGCGTCGCGACGCTGCTCGAGTGCGCCCGGCTCGTGGCGACGCGGCAGTCCGAGGCCAGCGTCGAGTTCATTGGCTTCGATCTGGAGGAGCTGCAGACGGTGACCGGGCGCTACCGCGTCGGGAGCCACGCCCTGGCGCGCGAACGACGCGCGCGCCACGAGAAGCTCGCCGGCGCCCTGGTCCTCGAGATGGTGGGGTACTGCGATCCCACGCCGGGAGCCCAGATCGTGCCACCGCTGCTCGGCATCCCTGTGCCCCGCACCGGCGACTTTCTCGCCGCCGTCGGGGACACGCGATCGAAGGAGCTGCTCGAGGGCTTCGTCGCCGGAGCCCGCGTCGCGGCGCCCGGGCTGTCGCTCGTTCCATACCGGACCCGCCTGCGCGGCTGGCTGCTCCCTCTCACGCGCCTGTCGGACAACGCGTCGTTCTGGGACGCGGGCTATCCGGCGCTGATGCTCACCGATACGGCATTTCTCCGTAACCCGCACTATCATCGTTCGACCGATACCAGCGCCACCCTCGACTTTCGCTTCATGGCGCAGGTCACGGAGGCGACCGCGGGCGCGGTCGCGCGGCTGGCCGATGGAACCTAACCGGCGCGTCGCGCTGCTGTTGCTCGGAGCTTGCCTTCTCGCCGTAGCCGGCGGAGCGCTCTGGTTCACGCGGTCCGCGTCGCGCGTGCAGCGCGACCCCGCGCTCGTGTATCGGGATCCCGCCGTGCTCGAGAAGCTCCTGAAGCGGGGGAACGACGCCGAGCGCTCCGGTGACCGCGCGACGGCGGTGACCACGTACCGCTTCGTATTGGCCGTGGCGCAGGGAGGAGGAGTCGCGCTGGAGCCGTACGTAGCGGCGGCTCGAGCCGGGCTTACTCGTCTAGGAGTCGGCGATACACTGCCAGATCAGGCGCGCTGAAGCAGACGAACCGCGCCAGCTCGACAGACGGCGTAGACGGAAGCGCCTCCCGCACGGTCTGCACCGCGACCGCAGCGGCTTGTTCGATCGGGTAGCCGTACGCCCCCGTGCTGATCGACGGAAACGCGTGGGATCGAATGTTGTGCTCCCCGGCCAGGTGTGGCGGGGAGCCGATAGCCGCGTGTGATGCGCGCCTCCCCTGTCGGGCAGCCGCTGATCGCACGGCACTCGGCCAGGAGCTCGGGGCCGGCCGCGCGGTGGATCGCGCCATCCACACCGCCGCCTCCGAGCAACGCGGAATTCGCGGCGTTGACGATCGCGTCGACCTGCTGGCGGGTGATGTCGCCCTGCACCGCCTCGATTCGCCCCATGCCCGGATAATGTAGGCGAGCCGGGCCGAACCGCGGTCGCGAGGCGGAGTAGCCGCCCCCGGTGTCGCCCGGTATCGTTAGCACGGACGGCACACCATGCCGGGACGCGACCTGATTGACCGGGTCCGCAAGGCCCTGGGGGACCGCTACACCGACATCAGTTCGGTGGGTCGAGGCGGTAACGCGTCCATCTTCGCCGCCCGCCGGCCCGATGGCTCCGCAGTCGCGATCAAGGTGTTGCACCCGGAGCTCGCCGTCTCGGTCGCGGCCGACCGGTTTTTGCGCGAGATCCGCTACGCATCCCAGCTCGATCACCCGCACATCGCCCGCCTGATCGACAGCGGCGAGACAGACTACCTCCTGTGGTACGTGATGCCGTTTCTCACGGGCGACAGTCTGCGTCAGACGTTGCGCCGGGAGCCCCGCCTCGCCGTTTCCCGCGCGGCGACCATCGCCGCCGAGGTGCTCGATGCGCTCGGGCACGCGCACACGCACGGCATCGCCCACCGGGACATCAAGCCGGACAACCTCGTGCTTACCGCGCAAGGCGCGGTGCTCGTGGATCTGGGCATCGCCCGAGCGATCGCGAGCTCTGGCGACGATCGGGTCACCCGCAGCGGCTTCGTGGTGGGTACCGAGGAGTACATGAGTCCGGAGCAGGCTCAGGGCCTGCCCGACGTGGACGGCCGCACGGACCTCTATTCCCTCGGCGTGGTCCTGTTCGAGTCCCTCGCCGGTCGACCGCCGTTCTCGTCGCCCTCGGCCTCCGCCGTCTTGGACATGCACCAGCACCAGCCCGCGCCAGACGTACGGGGCCTGCGGCGGGACGTGCCGAAGCCCGTCGCTGCGGTGGTGGCGCGCGCCCTCGCGAAGTCTCGCGACGCGCGCTGGCAAACGGCGGCCGACATGCGCACCGCGCTCTTGGCCGCCGCGGAGGAAGGGGGGGCCCGGTGACCGGCGCGCGCGCGCGCGTCACGGGGCTCCTGCTCCTCGCTGCCGCGCCGTTCGCGCTGTCCGCCCAGTGCCCGGATGGCTCGCCGCCTCCCTGTGCGCGCCGCGGCGTGCCTCTCGATACCTCCCGGTACCTGATCCTCCCCTTTGCCCATCGGGAGGGTGGTCAGGCGACGCCGCTCGATGGCGCGGGGTGCGCCGAGCTGCTCGCCGAAGCGTTCGCCCGCTGGGCGGAGATTCGGCTCGCCGACAAGACCCGGATCTACGACGCGCTGGCCCGGCGCGGCGCGCGGGTGCCCTTCCGGATTCCGTTCGATACCGGGCTCGCCATCGCCCGTCAGCTGGGCGCCGGCAGGCTCGTCATGGGGCAACTGTGGAGCTTCGGGGACACGCTGCGCCTGACGGCCGGCCTGTACGACGCGGCCCGAGGAGGAGCGCCGCTGCGTGAAGCGACGACGCGGGTGCCCGCGAATCAGGGGGGGATGGGGGCGGCGTTCAACGCACTGGCCGATTCGTTGCTCGGTGCCGATGCCAGCGCCTCGCGCGGCGCCGGCGCCGAGCAGACTCGATCGTTGCGCGCCCTGCGGGCCTATGCGCTGGGTGAGCGCGCCATGCGGTCATGGGACCTGGCGGGCGCGGCGCGCGAGTACCGCGCCGCGGTCGGCGCCGACTCGGAGTTCGCGCACGCCTATCTGGGACTCGGACAGGCGCTGTTGTGGGCCGGCGATTCCAATCAGGACGCGGCGCGCGACCGCGCCGCCATCACGCACCGGGCCGCCGCGCTGCTCGAGAGGCTGGGAGCCGCGGATGGGACACTCCTGCTGGCCCAGCAGGCGATGTTCGAGCAGCGCTGGCCCGAGGCGTGCGCCAAGTACCGCGAGCTGCTCGCCGCTGATTCGACGAGCTTCGCGGCGTGGTACGGGCTGGCGGAGTGCAACGCCGTGGACCGAACCGTGGTCCGGTATGCGGGCGACACCACTCGATTCACTTTCCGGGGAAGTTTTGAGACCGCCGCGCAGGCATACCGACGGGCGCTGACGCTCGCACCGGCGTTCAATCTCACGTTCGAGCGCCGCGCGATCAATCATCTCCCACACCTGTTGTTCACCGAACGTTGGTACTGGCGTGAAGGATTCCTCGACGGGGCGGCGTATTATGCGTTCCCGGAGCTGGAAGCGGACACGATGGCGTTCTATCCAGTACCGGGCGCCGTGGCGGCGCGTGGAGACATCGAGCCGGCTGGCCACGTCGCCGCCGTGGCCCGTAACCGCCGTATCCTGATGGAGGTGGCGACCTCGTTCACGGACGCGTTTCCCAACGAGCCGGTCGCCCATCGCACGCGCGCGCGTGCCCTCGAGGCCATAGGGAAGCTCGTACCCGACGCCGGCGAGCCCCACTCTGCCGCTGGAGAACTTTCCGAAGCCCAGCGGCTGGAACCAGAGCCGGGGCAGCGTCTGCGCGATGCGGTCGATCGCGTGCGCGTCTTGCTGAAGGCCAGCGACTTCGACGGCACTCGCCGCCTGGGTGACTCTGTGCTCCGGGTTGCTCCGCGGCCAACGGCAGGAACCGCCGGTGTGGCGGTGCTCCTGGGTCGGCCGATCTTCGCCCGTCGCTCGCTTGCCACCCCCGATACCGCATGGCTGTCGGGAAGCGCGGACAACCGGCCGGTCATGTTTCCGCTGGAGGCCGCGCAGGCGGGACTCGTGTTACTCACCTACGCCGCCGCCGGCGCGCCACTGGACAGCATCGTGGCGTATGAACGCCGCACGGAGGATCGGCTGGTGGGGATTCCGGCCTCCCGGCGCTCAGCGATGCGGAGCGCGTTATTGGACTTGCCGGCCGAGCTCGCGTTCGATGCACTCGGGCTCCGGCCCGTCCACAGAGCCGGGCCGCCCGGGCCGCATTTGGTGATGCTGCTCCAGTGGCGCCTCACGCATGGCGACACGGCACTCGTGCGGGCGACACTCGACTCCCTGTCGCGCGCCGGAGGTGGGAGGCTCGCAACCGGGGAGTCGACGCCTGACGGCGTCTACCTCGACGCGCGCCTGCTCCTCGCGGTAGGGGACAGCGCCGCCGCCGGCCGCACCCTCGACGCTCCGCTCGATAGCCTCGTTGCACTTCATTCAGCGACCCTGCAATACCTGCCGCTGGCGGGGTGCCTCGTCCGGATGATGGCCCTCCGCGCCGATCTCGCGGCCGCCCAAGGCGACGGACGGACGGCACGCAGCTGGGCAAGTGCGGTGATGAGCCTCTGGTCCGGAGCGGAGCCCGCCTTGCAGCCGCTCGTGACGCGGATGAGGCGAATTGCGCAGATGGCGAGGTGAAAGCACTCTCTTTCCGAGGAGGCGGTATGCAGGGGGCCACAGTGCGTCGTCTAGAGATCGGGGCATGCGTGGCAAGCGTCGCCCTCGCAGCAGCGTGTCACTACTACTACACGACTCCAGCGCCACACCACTTCACGAATGTGGATTCCATTCCGTTCGACAGCATTCGAGCGTACGCACACACGCTCCGGTTCGACAGTGTGGTGTACGCGGCGGACGTGAGACGGGTGAAGTTCGATTCGACCGGAAAGAGCAAGGTCGACGCACTCGGTGATTCCGCTCGGATTGAGCCCGAGAGCGGGGCATGGAACCTCGCGGTGAGCGAGCTGGCCCAAGGCCGAATCATCGCCCGCATCCGGACGGACTCGGCGCACTCCGCGAACGGATACGGGCCGTGGTGGACGTGGTGGTGGGTCGACAAGCGTGGCGCCCCCGGCGACACGTCGTGGCGGTCGGTGTTGGTCCCGGACAGCTTGAAGACGCTGATCCACGGCGACCTGGTATTCACCGATCACTCACCTTTCGAGTGGCGCCAATCCATCGCGCGGTGGGGATCGCAGTGGAGCACGTGCACCAGGAGCGGGTGTTGCATCAAGGAGTAGCGTCCGTTCGTGCCCGCCGATCCGCTGTTTGAGCGGTTGGCCCGCGCGCTCGCGGGTCGCTACAGCCTGATTCGGGAGCTCGGGCAGGGGGGCATGGCGACCGTGTACCTCGGGACCGACGTGAAGCTCGGCCGCCGGGTCGCGATCAAAGTGCTGGCGCCGGCCACTCGTGCCTACCTGGGCAGCGACCGCTTCCAGCGAGAGGTCCTCCTCGCTGCCCAGCTTTCGCATCCCCACATCGTGCCGCTGTTCGAGGCGGATGAAGCCGACGGCCTTCTCTTCTACGTCATGGAGTACATCGAGGGGGAATCGCTGCAAGACCGGATCAGCCGGAAGGGGGCTCTCCCGGTCGAGGAGGCGATTCGACTCGCCACCGAGGTGGGCGACGCCCTGCAATACGCCCACGACAGCGGCATCATCCATCGCGACATCAAGCCGGCCAACATCCTGCTGTCACGCGGTCACGCGGTGGTGAGCGACTTCGGCATCGCGAAGCTGGTGGAAGAGCGGGCGGGGGCTGACCGATCCTCGCTCACGGGGCACGGCGTGGCGGTCGGCACGGCCGAATACATGAGCCCGGAGCAGGCGCGCGGGGACAAGCGCGTGGATGCTCGGAGTGACGTGTACGGGTTGGCGGCCGTGCTGTACGAGATGCTCGCCGGCGAGCCGCCGTTGACCGGCGACAGTGTCCAGGCCATCGTCGCGCGCGTGCTCAACGAGACGCCGCGGCCGATCCGTGCCATCCGGCCATCGGTGCCGGCCCATCTCGAGCGGGCGCTCGTGCGCGCGCTCGCGAAGCTTCCGGCCGACCGGCCGCCCACGGCTCGGGCCTTCATCGAGACGCTCGTCGATCCGGCCGCGGCGCGCCGGCTGACCCCTTCCCAGCGGGTTTGGGTGCTCGTCGGGAGCACGGCCGCCGCCGTCGCCCTCGGCTGGGCGCTATGGCCTCCGCGGGTCGTGCGTCCGCCTCCCGGGATGGTCCTCGTCGCGGGCGGCGCCTACCCGGTCGGGGGCCGCCCCTGGCGCGAGTCGACCACGGTACGTCTCGACTCGTTCTTCATCGACTCCACGGAGGTCACCGTCGCAGCGTTCGAACGGCATCGCGTCGCCGCGGGCGGGTCGGCGCCATGGAACGCGAAACCGCCGGACGGGTTACCCGCCACGGGCATCCTGTGGTCGGAGGCGTCAGCCTACTGCGCCGCGCGGCAGCGAGGGGGACGTCTGCCGACCGAGAATGAATGGGAAGCCGCCGCGCGCGGGCCGACGGGGCTCCTGTACCCCTGGGGCGACCGCTGGCAGCCGGGCCGGGCAAACGCCGACTCGCTCCACGGTGCCCTGGCTCCGGCGGGGGAAGCGGTCCTCGGGCGATCCTGGGTTGGCGCGGTGGACATGATCGGGAACGCCTGGGAGTGGACGGCGACCGCTGGAACCGGCCCGCAAGGAGTGGCGGGTCACGTGATCAAGGGCGGAGCGTTCGACACGCCGCCCGAGAACGCGACCGCGTCCTTCCGTGCAGTTCTGCCGGACACGCGACCGTGGCTCGCGCACACCGGGTTCCGCTGCGCGCGGGACGCCGTCGTGCAGCCAGCCGGCAGTCCATCGCCCTCGAGCGTGGCCGTGCTGTACTTCGACAACCAATCGAGCGACACGGCGGACGCCTACCTCGCCGCGGGCTTGACCGAAGCGATCATCACGCGCCTCGGCCGGGTGGACCGCCTGGCGGTGAAGTCCCGCAACGCCGTCCGCCGTTTTCACGGCGTGCCGGTGGACGATCCCGCGAATGTCGGACGCGCGCTCGGCGTGACGTTCCTCGTATCCGGCGCGGTCCGCCGCACGACGGGAGGCATCCACGTGACCGCCGAGCTGGTACGCGCGGCGAGCGGCGTGCACGTGTGGGGCGCGCAGTACGACCGCGGCGACACCGCGCTCCAGGCGATCGAAGCCGCAATCACGGACACCATCGCGACGCGCATCACGGGTGAGCTCGCGCCCGCCGAGCGGAGCGCGCTCACGGGCCGCGCCACGCGCGATCCGGCGACGTACGACCACTTCCTGCATGGGACCTACTATCTTGCGGAGCGAACGCCCCGCGCCGTGGGACGCGCGATCCGGGAGTTCGAAGCGGCGGAGCGGCTCGACTCCGGGTTCGCGACCGCCCCGGCGCGGATCGCCCTGGGGTACGCGCTGTTTCTGGATTGGGGGTGGGACTATCCGGGGCTCCCGCCCGAGGTGGTGCTCGCCCGAGGGTTCGCCGCGGCTGATCGCGCCCTACGACGCGACTCGACGTCGGCCGATGCCTGGATGGCCCGCGGGTTTCTCCTGAGCTTACGGAATCCGCGATCCTTCACTGGCGTCGAAGACGCATTCCGGCACGCCACGGCGCTCGACCCGTTGAACGCCGAGGCGTATCACCAGTACGGGATGACGCTGTTGTGGCTGGGACGTTTTTCCGCCGCCAGGGAGATGTACCGCCGTGCCCTGATCCTCGACCCGGAGCGGCCGATTACCCTGTTCAACCTGGCGCGCCTCAGCCTGCGCCGCGGGGAGTACCAGCCGGCGATCCATTGGCTCGACAGCACGCTCACGTTCGACCCGGCGGCCGACTACGCGTACGTGCTGCGAGCGCTGGCGCATCTGCGGTTGGGCGACCGCTCGGAGGCTCGCGCGGACGGAGAAACGGCCGTTCGGCTCGGGGCGGGGTACCGGGTGCCAGGCGAGGCCGTGTTGGTCCTGACCGACCTCGCCATGGGCGACACGGCCGCCGCGCGGACGCGGCTGAACCACCTGGCCGACCAGATTGGCGGCACGGGCAGGCCCACCGTGACCAATGCCGCCTGGGTGGGTCGGGCGTACGTCGCCCTCGGCGAGCACGCCAAGGCACTCCAGTTGCTGGAACAAGTACGTCCGCGGGGGGCCCGACTGTGGTATTACCTCAGATCCAGGGAGTTCGATGCGGTGCGCGACAATCCACGGTTCCGCGCCCTGGTGGAGGAATCGCAGCCGAAGTGAAAAGCGACGGAATGACCGAACGACGGAAGGGGGATGAGAGACCGGCCGCGAGCGTCGTTCCGTCGTTCCGTCTCTCCGTCGTGGTTCTTGTTCTGTTGTCCGCCTGCCAGCCCCAAGCCACCCGCCTCCTACTCCTGGACCTCGCGCTCTCGGAGCCCTCGGTCCTGAACAGCACCGCCCGCCCCTGGCGTGAAGAAGGCTATCGGGTGGAGTACCGCCGCTTTTATCCCCACCTGGCGCGCGCGGATATGGAGCGGTACGGGACGCTGATCTTCCTGCTCGGCCGCGAGCCGGAAGCACCGTCGGACGCCCTCAACACCGGCGATCTTGCCCTGCTGACGGAATGGGTGTCGCGGGGCAGTGTCGTCGTGCTCGCCTACGACGCGGACGGGGAAGGGTACCTCGATCGCTGGACCGCGAATCGCTGGCTCGAGTTCGTGGGCGCCGGGATCTCGATCGGCGATCGCCTCCTCGAAGATACGACCGGCCGCGTGCCGACGACCACCGGCCACCCGCAGCCGTGGGCCGAGGCGCGAGCCGTGGGCGACGAGCCTCTCGGCTCGGTGTACGACCCATTTCCCCTCGAGCGGAACAATGTCGTGAGCGCTCGCGATACGGCGCAGCTGCTCGCCGTCACCTCGCGCCACGCCTTCGTCCGGGCCCCGAGGACGCCGTCGGGACGAGCGGGCGCTGGGGTGGCCGCGGCCGCGCGCGTGGGCGACGGGTTGGTGATCGTCATCAGTCGCCATGCCCTCGGGACCCTGGGCGCGCAGTTCCGCCCGACCACGGCGCCGGTGTTACAGCTCGACGCCCTCGCCCGAACGCACGCGTTCCTCACGGCCTTGGCCCGCTGGACGCGCCGCCCCGCGGAGTGGGCGCATATCGCGCCGGCCGCGCATGCGGCACCGCTCCTCTTGACTCAGGCCCCCGTGCCGGTCGAGATCGCCTCGCCGCCAGCCGCCCCCCCTCGCGAAGTGGACACGACGTCTCTCCCCATCGAGGCGGACCCGAAGCTCGCCCGGGCGACGAGCATCCCCGACTGGATGCGGCAACAGGGCATGCGGGTGCTCTGGGCGCCCTTGCTCGCCACCCGCGAGGGACGGCGCGCCGTGCGCTCGAGCGCCTCGCTCGACTCCCTCGTCTCGTTGCTCGACGCCGGCGGTTTCAACCTGCTCGCCGGCGACGCGGCGCCGGAAAGCACCGACTCGCTGCATACGCGGTGGGATGAGCGGGAGGCGGTGCGCCGTGCCTGGGCCGATGCCGCGAAACGACTCCAACCGACGAGCGTGGCGTGGATCCCGGTGCTCGATCTTGGGGCCGCGCGCCATGCTGTAGCGGACTCGTCGCGGGGCGCGCGTGGAGAAGGGCTCCCCATGCCCTGCGCCCTGGACTCGACCTTATGGACCGACGGGCTCCCGTCGGCGTACAGCGCACTCGGGCGGCTCGCCACCGATCAACGCACGCTCGTGATCGCCATCGGCCTCGACCTGGCCGGGCCGCATGTCTACTCCATGGGCCAGGACTTCTGTGACGCGGCCTGGCGGCGCGGCCTGGCCGGGCTGGCGCGCGGCGGCCAGGGCGACCTGCGTCTTGACTCGTTGCCGTACCCGGCGCGCTACGCGGCGCTCCGCGACGCCGGCCTGCTCCCGCGCTACTACCGGGCGCTCGAGGACGAGGTCGCCGCTCGCGCCACCGTGCTACGGGACCGTGTGCTGAAACAACGCCGTGACCTCTATTTCGCGTTTCGGCTGGCTCAACCGCCCACCGACTGGTTCACGCTCGGGTTGCTGCGCGGCTTCGAACTCCCCGACCGACCGATCCTGCTCTTCACCCCGGAAGTGCGCGCCCGGGAGCTCGTGGCCCTGCATCGCGCGGACGGCCTCAACCTGGCTCACGCGGTGGCGCTCGCCCCCTCTTTCCTTCGGGCGCGCGACGCGACGAGCGTCAAGCAGCTCGTGTTCACGGAGAGCGACGGGTTCTGGGTCCCGGCCGACGAGCCTGCCGGAGCGGGGGCATGGTGGCGCCTCCCGTATGACAGTCTGGGACGCCTGCTGCGGCGGATGACCCGGTAGACTTGCCCCAACCCTTTGGGGGCCGGTAGTTTTCCAGCCGGGTGGCGGTAGGGTGCGATGGTCGCGGCATGCCGGCCGGAATGGCGTGTCGAGGAAAGTCCGAGCTCCAGAGGGCAGACTGCCAGGTAACGCCTGGGCGCCGCGAGGCGACGGAAAGGGCCACAGAGAACAGACCGCCCTTTATCCAAGGGTAAGGGTGAAACGGTGGGGTAAGAGCCCACCGCGCGCCTGGCAACAGGCGTGGCACGGTA